>NZ_JACHJC010000001.1:6217500-6520288 GCF_014203425.1 Micromonospora echinospora | reverse complement strand
CGCCGAGCCGCAGCCGGTGCCCAGCTTCCACAGCCGGTTGCCGGCGTGGTCGAAGCAGTAGATCGAGGACGCGCTGTCGCCCGCGAACACGTACCGGCCGCCCTCGGCGGTGGCGCAGGAGAAGACCGCGGCGTCGCAGCGGTACGTCTGCTCGGTCCGGCCGTCCTTACGCAGGCGGACCACCTCGCGGGTGCCGGTGCCGGCGAACACGGCGTCCCGCTCCTGCCAGCCGAACAGGACCGCCCCGGTGGCGGTGTGCCACAGTTCGCGGCCGGTACGCCAGTCGTAGCCGGTGACCCCCTGCGAGTGGCCGTGGTAGATCGCGTCGGCGTCGCAGCGCACCATCCACGCGGACCGGCCCCGTCCCGGCCGGCGCCAGAGGAACTCGTCCTCGTGGTCGACCGCCGCGATGCCGCCGTCGCGATCGGACACGCCCAGCACGCCGTCGTGGATGTCCAGCCAGTAGATGTCGATCTCCGGCGCGATCGCGTACGCCGCGCGCGGCACCTTGCCGGACAGGTCGTAGACGTTGCCGTCGTCGCAGCCGGCGTAGACCCAGGCGTCGTCGGCGACGATGCACTTCACCCCGTCGGGGAGCCGGACCTGGTTGACCAGCCGGGCGTCGTGGTCGAGCGTGGTGATCACACCGTGCTCGTTGCCGACCATGCAGTGCCGGTCGTCGACGAAGATGCCGAAGGCGGGGGCGCCCGAGGCGTACCGCCAGAGGACCGGCGCGGTGCGGGCGGTGGAGCGGGTGCTGACGATCTGCCGGCGCGAGACCGTCCGCTTCTGGCGTACGCCGGGCACCGCCGGGGCGTACCCCTTGCGGACCTTCTCGCCGATCTTCTTCGCGGCGGCGGCGCGGGCGCGGGCGTTGTCCGGGTAGGTGCTCGTCTTCACCTGGCCCTGGTCGCCGATGCGCCCGTAGCGCACGGTCATCGCGGTGTCGTCGACCACCACCTCGTAGAACTTGTGCGCTCCACCGTCCACTTCGGACAGTTCGAGGTAGGTCGTCTCCTGGGACATCTGGGTATACCTCCGAGGGGAAGTGCCGGACCGGCAGCGCGCACACGCTAACGCCGGGCACCGACAAATCCAGGTGTCAAGAAGGGGCCCTTCCTCTACCGGAGGCGTTAAGAGGGGGCCCTTCCTTACACAGCGGCGAGGGCGTCGACGGCCTTGCGGGCGGCGATCAGCACCGGGTCCCACACCGGGGCGTACGGCGGCGCGTACCCCAGGTCGAGCGCCGTCATCTCGTCCACAGTCATGCCGTTCCACAGCGCCACGGCGAGCGCGTCGATCCGCTTGGCCGCCTCGGACCAGCCGACGATCTGCGCCCCGAGCAACCGCCCGCTGGGCCGCTCGGCGAGCAGCTTGACGGTCATCGGCCGGGAGCCGGGGTAGTAGCCGGCCCGGTTCGTCGACTGCGCCAGCACTGTGACGAACTCGAAGCCGGCCTCCAGCGCGTCCCGCTCGCGCAGCCCGGTCCGGCCCACCTCCAGTTCGCAGACCTTGGTCACGGCGGTGCCGATCACGCCGGGGAAGGTGGCGTACCCGCCGCCGATGTTGATGCCGGCAACCCGGCCCTGCTTGTTGGCGTGCGTGCCGAGCGGGACGTGCACGGGCATGCCGCTGACCCGGTGCAGGGACTCCACGCAGTCACCGGCCGCCCAGACGCCGGGCGCGCCCGGCACCCGCATCCGGCGGTCCGTCCGGACGCCGCCGGAGGGGCCGATCGGCAGGCCGGCGGCCTCGGCGAGCGCGGTGTTGGGGCGTACCCCGAGACCCAGCACCACGACGTCCGCCGGGACGGGCCCTTCGTCGGTGACCACCGCGGAGATCCGGCCGTCCCGTTCCTCCAGGCCGGTGACGGTGAGGCCGGTGCGGACGCCGATGCCGGTGGCGCGCATCGCCTCGGCCACCAGCTCGCCCATGTCCGGGTCGACTGTGGCCATCGGCTGGTCGGCCTGCTCGACGAGTTGGACCGAGAGGCCGCGCTGCACGAGCGCCTCGGCCATCTCGACGCCGACGTAGCCGCCGCCGACCACCACCGCGCGCCGGGGGCGGGGCTCGCTCTCCAGCCAGTGGATGAGCGCCGCGCCGTCGTCCAGCGTCTGCACACCGAACACCCCGGCCACGTCGTCGCGCGTCCAGTCCGGTTGCACCGGGGACGCGCCGGTGGCGTACACCAGGGTGTCGAAACCGGCGCGGACCTCGCCGCCGCCGTCCAGGTCCCGCGCGAGCACCTCGCGGCGGTCCAGGTCGATGGCGGTGACCTCGTGCCGGGTACGGACCTCGATGCCGAACTCGTCGCGGAAGGTCTTCGGATCGCGGGCGATCAACTCGTCCCGCTCCTGCACCACACCGCTGACCCAGTAGGGGATGCCGCACGCCGAGTAGGAGGTGAAGTGCCCCCGCTCGAACGCGACGATCTCCAGGTCGGACCGGTCGCGGCGGCGCCGTGCCTGCGACGCCGCCGACATGCCGGCGGCGTCGCCGCCGATGACGATCATGCGCTCCGCCACGCCGCCCATCCTGTCACGCCGGGCCCCGGCCGCGCGGCCGCTCAGCCACGGGTCTGGCGTGCCACGTCCGTGACCACGTCGACGAGCCGTCCGGTACGCGCGAACACCGCGCGCTGCCGCGCCGCGCCGCTGCCGTGCCGGCGCAGCCCGCCCAGCAGGTCGGTCACCCGGTCCAGGTCGCCGTGCCGTTCCAGTTCCGGGCGCAGCCGGTCGACCAGCCGGTCCAGCAGCTCCCAGGCCGGGCGCAGCTCACCGTCGGTCAGGTCGACGCCCTCGCCCTCCAGCCCGTCGTGGGCCGCACGCCAGTGCGCCGCCACCAGCAGGTGGTGGTCGGTGTTGACCGCCGGACGGCCGGCGGCGATGTCGGTGAGCGCGGTGGCGACGAGCGCGCGGACCAGCGCGGCGACGAGCACCGCGTCGTCCACGGACGGGCAGACGTCGCCGATGCGGATCTCCACCGTGGGGTACTTGGCGGAGAGCCGGGCGTACCAGTAGAGCATTCCCTCGTCCAGCATCACGCCGCTGGCGATGAGCTGCCGGATCAGCCGCTCGTAGTGCTCGTGCGACTCCAGGTACGGGGTGGGCGCGACCGACGGCCAGCGTTCCCACTCGACCGAGCGCCAGCTCGCGTACCCGGTGTCCTCGCCCCGGGCGAACGGGGAGTTCGCGGTGACCGCCTGCAGGATCGGCAGCCACGGCCGGACGTGGTTGAGCACCTGCACGCCGGTGTCCGGGTCCGGGATGCCCACGTGCACGTGCATGCCGTTGTTGCCGGGGCCGGGCACCAGGAGCCGGAACCGCTCGATCATCCGGTCGAAGCGGGGCTTGTCCACCACCGGCGGCACCGGCCCGTCGACCGGTCCGGTGCCGATCGCGAGCAGCCGTACGCCGGCCCGCTCGGCCGCGTCGGCCAGCTCGGCGCGGAGCATCGACAGCGAGTGCCGGATCGAGGACAGGTCGAGCCCAGGCGGGCTGCCGATCTCGATCTGGCTGGTCTGGAACTCGCGCTCCACCTGGCCGCGCAGCTCCGCCGGCACCTGCTCCATGACCAGGTCGACGGCGGGCACGGCGGTGCCGGTGTGCGGGTCGGCGAGCAGGAACTCCTCCTCGACGCCGACTGTCAGCAGGTCGGTCCCGCCGGTCTCGGCGCTCCGTTCCCGCTCCGCCACTGAGCCGCTCATCGTCACCACCGTCTCTCCGGACCGCTCGCGGCACCGTGCCGCGTGGTCGAGGCCCTGTTACCCACCGTGTCCGTGCCGGGAAACGCGCCGGGCGGCGTGTCGGCGCCGGTTCGTCCGTTCGGGGCCGCGCGCCGCCGGTGTGCGCGCAGGGGGCAGCAGGGCGTGACACGGCGGGCTACCGTGGTCGCGTGGCGGGGATGCTGGCGGTGCTGACGGGGACGTGGGCGTACGCCCTCGCCCTGTTCGCCGACCGGCCGGTCGGGCTGCTCGCCGGCGCGGCGGTCGTCGCCGCGCTGCTGCTGGCCACCCTGCTCGCGCTGCGGGTCCGCGCACTGCCCGCGCCGCCCGGCACCCGGTTCGCCGCCGCGCTGCGGGCCCGGGCCCGCCGTCGCGGGGTGCCCCGGCAGGTCGACCCCGACGCCCCGGGCCGTCCGCGCCCCCGCGCGCCGGGGCTGCGCCCCTCGGCCGCGTAGCCACCGCCCGGCCCGCATCGGCGGGTCGCCGGCACCTGTGCCCCGGCTTTCGCGGCCGATTCCGTCGTCATCCGTCCCGCCGCGCGGCACGTCGCCGCCCGGGACACCCGGAATCGCCACCGAGGGGTCCACCCATGCTCGCCTTCGCACCGTTGCACTCCGCGGCCTCGGCCGCGGCCACCGTCGTCACCTGGCTCGCCGACGTGCTCGCCCCGCTCACCGGCGGCGCCGCTACGGCCGCCGCCATCGTCCTGTTCACCGCCGCCGTCCGGCTGCTGATCTCGCCGCTGACAGTGGCCCAGGTCCGCGGGGAGCGGCGTCGTACCGCGCTCGCCCCCGAGGTGCGGGAACTCCAGCGCCGGTACGCCGACGATCCGGCCCGCCTGCAGAGCGAGGTGCTCGCGCTCTACCGCAACGCCGGGGCCAGTCCCGTCGCGGGCTGCCTGCCGGCGCTGTTGCAGGCGCCGTTCTTCCTGGTCATGTACCGCGTGTTCGCCACCGGTGACGGCGCGCCGCAGCTGCTGGGGGAGCGGCTCGCCGGCGTACCGCTGGGGTGGCACCTCGGCGACGGGCTGTCCGGCCCGGTGCCGCTGGTGTTCGGGGTGCTGCTGGCCGCGCTGCTCGCGCTGGCCTGGTGGTCGTCGCGGCGGATGCGCCGGGCGGCGGCCGCCACCGGCACGGTGGCCGGGACGCCCACCGAGGGTCCGGGCGCGGCGGTGCTCGGGCGGCTGCTGCCGCTGCTGCCGTACGGCACGGTGCTGGTGGCGCTCGTGGTGCCGCTGGCGGCCGTGCTCTATCTGGTCACCACCACGGCGTGGACCGCGCTGGAGCAGGTGGTGCTGCGTCGCCCGCAGCCGGCGGCAGCCATCGACAAGCGTTGACAAGTGCGGGGGCGGGGCGTAGAAATCGCCTCAGAGAGCGCTCTCCCGGACCCGTCCCCCGCAGAGAGGCACCCCGAATGAACCCGATCCCGGCGGCTCCGGCCGCCTCCGCCACCGTGCCCCGAGCACGCCGCCGCCTTGCCCTCGCCGCGGGCGTCCTGGCGCTCACCACAGCGCTCGCGGGCGTCTCGATGACCGCCCAGGCGGCAGTGCCGCCGACGCCGTCGGGCTGGAGCCTGGTGTGGAGCGACGACTTCACCGGCTCGGCCGGCACGCTGCCCTCGTCCGCCAACTGGATCATCGACACCGGCACCAGCTACCCGGGCGGACCGGCCAACTGGGGCACCGGCGAGATCCAGACCTACACCTCCAGCACCGCCAATCTGGCCCACGACGGCTCGGGCAACCTGCGCATCACGCCGCTGCGCGACTCGGCCGGCCGCTGGACCTCGGCCCGGATCGAGACGGTGCGTTCGAACTTCAAGGCGCCGGCCGGCGGCGTGCTGGCCCTGGAGGGCCGGATCCAGATGCCGAACGTGACAGGCGCGGCGGCGTCCGGGTACTGGCCGGCGTTCTGGGCGCTCGGCTCGCCGTACCGGGGCAACTACCAGAACTGGCCGGGCATCGGCGAGTTCGACGTGATGGAGAACGTCAACGGGATCAACTCGGTCTGGGGCGTGCTGCACTGCGGTGTCGCGCCGGGCGGCCCGTGCGGGGAGTTCAACGGCATCGGCGCGTCCCGGGCCTGCCCGGGCAGCACCTGCCAGTCGGCGTTCCACACCTACCGGTTCGAGTGGGACGCCTCGGTCAGCCCGCAGCAACTGCGCTGGTACGTCGACGGCCAGCTCTTCCACACCGTCGGGCAGAACCAGATCGGTGAGCCGTACTGGAGTCAGATGACCAGCCACGCCGGCTACTTCCTGCTGCTCAACGTGGCGATGGGCGGCGGCTTCCCGGACGGCGTGGCCGGATCGGCGACGCCCACCGCGTCGACCGTGTCGGGCCGGTCGATGCTCGTCGACTACGTGGCCGTCTACACCCGGGGTGGCGGGAGCAATCCGTCGCCGACCCCGACCACGCCGCCGCCGGGCGGGGTGCGCGACGCGTACGCGACGATCCAGGCCGAGTCGTTCAACGCGCAAAACGGCGTGCAGGTGGAGACGTGCGCCGAGGGTGGCCAGGACATCGGCTGGCTCGCCAACGGCGACTGGGCCCGCTACGACAACGTCGACTTCGGCTCCACGCCGCCGCGCGACTTCGTGGCCCGGGTGGCCTCCGGAGCGGCGTCCGGGGTGAGCGGGCTGGTGGAGGTCCGGGTGGACAGCCCGACCGCGCCGCCGATCGGCAGTTTCGCGGTCGGCAACACCGGCGGCTGGCAGACCTGGCGCTCGGTGCCGGGCAACGTCAGCGCGGTGACCGGGCGGCACACCGTCTACCTGACGTTCAGCAGCGGCCAGCCGTCGGACTTCGTCAACGTCAACTGGTTCACCTTCCGCCGCTGAGCCCGGTCGGGACGCGACCCGGGCCCCGGCCCGGGTCGCGTCGAACCGGTGCTGGACAGAAACAGTTAACACTCTTAATAATGGGCACACGTCGACGGTTGTGAATCCCTCTCCACCCCCGCCCGTCCCCTGGAGGACGCCGTGAGACTCCGCCCCCGCCTGGCGACGCTCGCCGCCGCGCTGACCACCGCAGTGGTCGCCGGCGCCCTGCTGGCCGCGCCGCCCGCCTCCGCCGCCACCGCGGCCTTCGTCCGCACCTCCAGCTGGAGCAGCGGGTACGAGGCCCGGTTCACAGTCACCAACGACAGCTCCGCCGCCATCTCCTCGTGGAACGTCCAGTTCGACCTGCCCGCCGGCAGTACGCTCGGCTCGTTCTGGGACGCCCGGCTGACCACCTCCGGCCAGCACGTCACCGCCGTCAACCAGTCCTGGAACGGCGCGCTCGCCCCCGGCGCCAGCACCAGCTTCGGCTTCGTCGTCAGCGGCACCGGCGACCCGGTCAACTGCACAGTCAACGGCGGCTCCTGCACCGGCGGCGGCAGCCCCGGCAACCCGGGCGCACCGGCCACGCCGGGCGGGCTGCGGGTCACCGGCACCACCGCGTCGTCGGTCTCGCTCGCCTGGAACGCGGTCTCCGGCACCGTCACCGGCTACCGGGTGTACGAGGGCGGCACGGTCAGGGCCACCGTCGCCGGCACCTCGGCCACCGTCTCCGGGCTGGCCGCGTGCAGCGGGCACAGCTACACAGTGACCGCCTACAACGGCAGCGGCGAGTCGGCGAAGTCGGCGGCGGTCGCGGCCACCACCAGCGGCTGCACCGGTGGCGGCGGGGGCGCGATGGCCGCCGCGCCCTACCTCTACCCGGGCTGGGGCGACCCGCCCGCGCCGTCCACCGTCATGGGCGCGACCGGGATCAAGTGGTTCACCATCGCGTTCGTGCTCTCCGGCGGCGGCTGCACCCCGGCCTGGGACGGCAACGGCCCGCTGACCGGCGGCACGCACGCCGCCACCATCGCCGCGATCAAGGCGGCCGGCGGCGACGTCATCCCGTCCTTCGGCGGGTGGAGCGGCAACAAGCTCGGCCCGAACTGCTCGTCCGCCGCCGCGCTGGCCGGCGCGTACCAGCAGGTCATCAACGCGTACGGGCTTAAGGCCATCGACATCGACATCGAGAACAGCGACGAGTTCGAGAACGAGGTGGTGCAGGACCGCATCCTGGACGCCCTGAAGATCGTCAAGCAGAACAACCCGGGGATCAAGACCATCATCACGTTCGGCACCTCGACCACCGGGCCGTCGTACTACGGCACCCGGCTGATCAACCAGGCGGCGGCCAAGGGCGCCGGGATCGACGTGTTCACCATCATGCCGTTCGACTTCGGCGGCGGCGCGAACATGTACCAGAACACGGTGAACGCGGCCGAGGGCCTGAAGACCGCGCTGAAGAACGCGTTCGGCTGGTCGGACGCCACCGCGTACGCGCACATGGGCCTGTCCGGGATGAACGGCCTCTCCGACCAGCAGGAACTGACCTCGCCGGCCACCTGGACGCAGATCCGCGACTGGGCCAAGGCGCGCGGCCTGGCGCGGTTCACGTTCTGGTCGGTCAACCGGGACCGGCCCTGCCCGGGTGGCGGCGTGGTCGCCAACTGTTCCGGCATCGCGCAGAACACCTGGGAGTTCACCGGCATCACCGCCGGCTTCTGAGCCCGCGCCGCGGTCAGCGCCCGGTGGTCACCGACTGCCGG
This sequence comes from Micromonospora echinospora, assembly GCF_014203425.1. Lineage (NCBI taxonomy): Bacteria > Bacillati > Actinomycetota > Actinomycetes > Micromonosporales > Micromonosporaceae > Micromonospora > Micromonospora echinospora. The sequence goes on along the minus strand of NZ_JACHJC010000001.1, from coordinate 6,511,978 downwards.
GCGCGCCGTCGGCGCACCTTCTTGACCGCCCAGCTCACGATCATGAAACCGAAGACGGCGAAGATCGCGTAGTTGAACCACTGGCTGTACCTGTCGACGTCCTCCCACCGCGAGCCGAGGACGTAGCCGGCGCCGACGATCAGGGCGTTCCACACCCCGCTGCCGAGCGTGGTGAGCAGGACGAACTCGCCGAGCGGCATCCGGTTCGCGCCGGCCGGGATCGAGACCAGGCTGCGGACCACCGGCACCACCCGGCCGATCAGCACCGCCCACCGGCCGTGCCGCTCGAACCAGCGGTCGGCCTTCTCCAGATCCTCCAGTTCGACCAGCGGAATGTGGTCCAGCCAGCGCTTGAGCCGCTCCTCGCCGAGTGCCGCGCCGAGCCAGTAGAGCACCAGCGCGCCGATCAGCGAGCCGACCGTCGCGGCGACCACGATGAGCACCAGGTTGAACCGGCCCTCGGCGGCCAGGTAGCCGGCCATCGCCAGCACGATCTCGCTCGGGATCGGCGGGATGATGCTCTCCAGCGCCACCAGGAACGCCACACCGACCGCGCCGAGCGAGTCGATCACACTCGCCACCCAGCCGGTCAGCCCGGTGAACTGGTTCGGGTCGACGTCCTGGGCCAGGGCCATGTCGGTCCTTCCACGCGAGAGCTGGGGATCCGAAGGTGTTACCCGGACCGGCGGCCGTCACACCTGTGACTCAGCCCTCCGGGTGCAGCGCGGCGTCCGCCGGACCCCGCCGCCAGCCGGTGAAGCGGACCAGCAGGCCGCCTCGGCTGGGCGAGCAGCAGTACGGTCCGGCCGACGCCTGCGCCGCCGGGTCGAGCGGCGCGACGCGGACCAGCCGCCACGGCTCGTCGTCGCACCGGGCCCGGACGGTCAGCGCGTCGCCGGTCCGGCTCACCCGGACCGTCACCTCCCGGCCGGACCACTGCGGCACCGGCGCCACCGACCAGTCGGAGAACTCGTCGGTGACCACGGCGCCGACCTGCGCGACGCCGTCGCTCACCTCGACCCCGGCCTTGGCCCACCGCCGCTCGTCCACCCGCACCAGCACGCCGGCCTGGTCGAACTGGACGGAGTAGTCGAGCAGGAACGACACCTCGACGGCGCTGTCCACGCCGAACGGCGCGAGCAGCGCCGAGCCGTCGTCGTGCACGAAGCCGTAGCTGGTGCGCCGCCAGAAGTCGCTGCCGCCGCGCGGCTCGACAAGCAGGCCGCGACCGTCCGGTTCGGCCCGCTCGGGCGGGTTCAGCCAGGTGCCGGCGGACCAGTCGTAAGCCTCCTCGCTCATCCCGGCACCGTACCGGGTTTGCCGCCGCGCGCGTTCGGAGAAGTAGTCCTCGCATGGGTGACAGGTGGTATCAGGAGGCGGTCGTCTACTGCCTCGACGTCGACACTTTCGCGGACTCCGACGGCGACGGGGTGGGTGACTTCCAGGGCGTGATCGGGCGCCTGGACTACCTGGCCCGGCTCGGGGTGACGTGTCTCTGGCTGAACCCGATCCATCCGTCGCCGAACGAGGACGACGGGTACGACGCGACCGACTTCTACAACGTCGACCCGCGGCTGGGCACGCTCGGCGACTTCGCCGAGCTGCTGCACCAGGCGAGCAACAGGGGCATCCGGGTGATCATCGACCTGGTGGTCAACCACACCTCGGACCAGCACCCGTGGTTCCAGTCCGCCCGGTCCTCGCCCGACTCGCCGTACCGGGACTGGTACGTCTGGGCCGACCACGAGCCGGCCGACCGCCACCAGGGCATGGTCTTCCCGGGCGAGCAGCACGAGACGTGGACCTACGACCGGACCGCCAAGGCGTGGTTCTACCACCGCTTCTACAAGTTCCAGCCGGACCTGAACATCGAGAACCCGAAGGTCCGCGCGGAGATCAAGAAGATCACGTCGTTCTGGCTCCAGCTCGGCGTCGCCGGCTTCCGGATGGACGCGGCGCCGTTCATCATCGAGCGCACCGAGCCGGGCAACCCGAACTCACCGAAGGACTTCGACTTCCTCACCGACCTGCGGCAGCACGTGCAGTGGCGGCGCGGCGACGCGGTCCTGCTGGCCGAGGCGAACGTCGAGCCGGACGAGTTGCCCGTCTACTTCGGCGACGGCAGCGGCTCGGGCAACCGGATCCACATGCTCTTCGACTTCATGCTCAACGGCCGCCTGATGCTCGCCCTGGCCCGGGAGGACCCGGAGGTGATCATCGACGCGCTGCGCGACACCCCGAAGCTGCCCACCGGCGGCCAGTGGGCGACCTTCCTGCGCAACCACGACGAGATCGACCTGTCGAAGCTCACCGCCGACCAGCGCAACGACGTGCTGGAGAAGTTCGGGCCGGACGAGAACATGCAGCTCTACGGCCGGGGTATCCGCCGCCGCCTCGCGCCCATGCTCGGCAACGACCGCCGGCACATCGAACTGGCGTACTCGCTCCAGTTCTCGCTGCGCGGCACGCCGGTGCTGCGCTACGGCGAGGAGATCGGGATGGGAGAGGACCTGTCGCTGGACGGGCGCGACGCGATCCGTACCCCGATGCAGTGGTCCTACGCCGACAACGCCGGCTTCTCCACCGCGGAGCCGGAGAAGCTGGTCCGCCCGGTCATCGACAAGGGCGAGTACGGCTACCAGAAGGTCAACGTCACCGCCCAGCGCAAGGACCCGCGGTCGCTGCTCGGCTGGTTCGAGCGGATGATCCGGACGCTGCGGGAGGCGCCGGAGACCGGCTCGGGCAGCACCACCCACATCGACGTGGTGATGCCGCCGGGCGTGCTCGCGCACCGCGCCGACGGGCGTACCGGGACGATGGTCTTCCTGCACAACCTCGGCACTGAAGACGTCGAGGTGGACCTGAGCACGCTGGCGCCGGAGGCGGACCTGCCCATCGACGTGCTGAGCGACCGCAACTACGAGGACGTGGGCAAGCTCGACCGGCTCAAGCTCGGCGGGTACGGCTACCGGTGGATCCGGCTCCGCCGGGGCCACGAGCGGTAGGCGCGGCGTACCGGCGGGTTAAGCTCCTTCGATCGAGCCACAAGTTACCGGGAGGTAAGCATGTCGGAGGAGCCCCGCGTCGCCATCGTGACCGGAGCCGCGCGCGGCATCGGGGCGGCGACCGCCCGCCGGCTGGCGGCCGACGGCATGGCCGTCGCCGTGGTCGACATCGACGAGTCCGCCACCAAGGAGACAGTGGACGCCATCGGCTCGGCCGGTGGCCGGGCGCTCGGCGTCGGCGCCGACGTGTCCGACCGGGCCCAGGTCGAAGCCGCCGTGGAGCGGGTCGCCGCCGAACTGGGCGCCCCGACGGTGCTGGTCAACAACGCCGGCGTGCTGCGGGACAACCTGCTGTTCAAGATGGCCGACAGTGACTGGGACACGGTCATGGGCGTGCACCTGCGCGGCGCGTTCCTGTTCAGCCAGGCCGCGCAGAAGCACATGGTCGAGGCGAAGTGGGGCCGGATCGTCAACCTGTCCAGCACCTCCGCCCTGGGCAACCGGGGCCAGGCGAACTACTCGGCCGCCAAGGCCGGGCTCCAGGGCCTCACCAAGACGCTCGCGATCGAGCTGGGCCCGTTCGGGGTCACAGTCAACGCGGTCGCGCCGGGCTTCATCGTCACCGACATGACCGCCGCCACCGCGGCGCGGATGAAGGTCGACTTCGACGATCTCAAGAAGCACGCCGCCGCCGAGATCCCGGTACGCCGCCCCGGCCGCCCGGAGGACGTCGCGCACACCATCTCGTTCCTGGTCGGCGAGGGCGCGTCGTTCGTGTCCGGCCAGGTCATCTACGTCGCCGGCGGCCCGAAGGACTGACCGGGCCCAGCCCTTCCCGGCGCGATCCCGCTCAGGCGGGGTCGCGCCGCGTGCGCCAGAGCCAGAACAGGCCGAGCACCGGCAGCACCAGCGGCACGTATCCGTAGCCGCTGCCGAAGCCGGACCAGACCGTCTCGTCCGGGAACAGCTCCCTGTCGGCGATGCTCAGCACGCCGACGCCGAGCACGCCGACCAGTTCGACGGCGCAGCAGGCCAGCGCGACCCGGCGGCCGGCGTGCCCGGCCCGGGCCAGCCCGACCGCCGCCACGATGTAGATCAGCGCCGCCACCGCGGACAGCACGTACGCCACCGGCGCCTCGTCGAACTTCGTGGCGATCTGCAAGCCGGCCCGCGAGGTCGCGGCGATGGCGAAGACGATGTAGACAGCGATCAGCAGCCGGCCCGGACCGCGGTTGGTGGCGCGCTGCGGCGTCGTGGTCTCAGCCACCGACTGCCTCCCAGGTCTGCTGGAGCCGGACCGCCACGACCGGCGTGACCAGGCAGATCGCGCAGACGATCGCCGAGCCCCAGCGGGTCGGCTCCATCCGGGCCAGCACCCAGGCCAGCGGCGGCAGGCAGACGAGCGTCGCCAGGTAGCCGAAGAACGCGCCGGGCTCGCCCGGCCGCTCCCCGCCGCCGAGCGCGACGAGCGCGACCACGGTCAGCGCGAGCAGCGCCACCTCCAGCACGGCCAGGCCGACGAACTGGATCCGGTCCGGCGGCCGGTGGCGTACCGCAGCCACCAGGGCCCAGAGCGCGACCGCCAGCGAGATCACGATCGCGACCGTGGCGAGCGGCCCGTCCACCGGGGATCCGGCGGCCGCCGCGACGGTCGTCGACACAGTGTCGTTCACCGGCACAGCCTACTAACCGGTGTAGTAGCTGCCCGCCCGCCGGGTCGAGGCGCGCCGGACGGGCTGGAGGACTAGCGTGGATCACGGTCCCGGCGTAGGCCGGTGGCGGGCGTCGACGGCAGGGGGTCCGGGTGCGGTTCGGGTTGTTCGGCACGGGTTACTGGGCGGCGCAGACGCACGCGGCGGCCATCGAGGCGCATCCGCGGGCCCGGCTCGCGGGCGTGTGGGGGCGCAACCCCGCCAAGGCGGAGGAACTGGCCACCCGGCACGGCGTACCGGCCTTCACCGACGTGGACGCGCTGATCGACGCCTGCGACGCGATCGCCGTGGCGCTCCCGCCGGATGTGCAGGCCGACATCGCCGTCCGCGCCGCCACCGCCGGGCGGCACCTGCTGCTGGACAAGCCGCTGGCGCTCGACCTCGCCGGCGCCGACCGGGTGGTCGACGCGGCTCAGGCGTCCGGTGTGGCCTCGGTGGTCTTCTTCACCCAGCGCTTCCACCCGAACGTCACCGGGTTCCTCGCCTCGACCGCCGCGGCCGGCGGCTGGCAGCACGCCCGCGCCACCATGTTCGCGTCGATCTTCCAGCCGGGGAACCCGTACGGCGACTCGACCTGGCGGCGGGAGCGCGGCGCGCTCTGGGACATCGGCCCGCACGCGTTGTCGCTGATCCTGCCGGTGCTCGGCCGGGTCACCCGGGTCGCCGCGATGGACGGCCCGAGCGGCCTGGTGCACCTGCTGCTCACTCACGACGGCGGCGCCACCAGCTCGCTGTCGCTCACCCTGGACGCGCCGTCCGAGGCGGTCACCCGGGACTTCGTCTTCTTCGGCGAGAACGGCACCGAGACGGTGCCGCCCGGCGACGGCAGCGCGCTCCAGGCGTTCGGCGCCGCGCTCGACCAGTTGCTGGAGGAGGTCGACGCGGGCACCCGCGACCACCGCTGCGACGTGCGGTTCGGCCGCGAGGTGGTGGCGGTGCTCGACGCCGCCCAGACCGCCCGGGCGCAGGGACGCACCGTCGACCTGTAGAAAAGCGGTCGCCCGGGCGGGACCCGGTCGTTAGCGTGGCGGCATGTTCACGCATGCCCTGATCCGCGTGGCCGCCGCGCCGGCCGCGTGTGGGCTCCTCCTGGACGCCCGTCCGCGGTTCCGGCGCCCGGCCCTGGCCGGCCGGTACGCCGCCCGCGTCTGACCTGACCGCCGGTTCCCGACCCGCCCCGAGGGGCGCCGGTCGTGCCATCTCGCCGAGGTGGCGGTACCCGTGGTTCGACCACGCCACCTCGTTGAGGTGGCCGTCTCAAGCATGCGCCGCGTCCCGGCCACTCCCCAGGGTCGTCCGAGTCCCGATCCGCTCGGACCGCCCGCCCGATCCGCCCCACGCCGCCTCGACGGCGGGGGACACCCGCGCAGCGGTCCGTACCCGTCGCCGTCCGGCGACAGACAGGACGAACCCGTGGCGCCCCGCCGAACCACCGCACGCGACCGGTCCCGTCGCGTACTGTCCCAGAACTTCCTCGCCGACCCGGCCGCCGTCGCGCGGATGATCCGCGCGGTCCGGCCCGACCCGGACGACCTGCTGCTGGAGGTCGGCGCCGGGCGCGGCCGGCTGACCCGGCCGCTCGCCGCGCGGTGCGGGCGGCTGATCGCGTACGAGGTCGACCCGGCCGTGCTGCCCGAGCTGACAGCGGCCTGCGCGCCGCTGCCGAACGTCGAGGTACGGGCGGCCGACTTCCTGGCCGCGCCCCCGCCCGCCGGGCCGTTCTCGGTGGCGGGCAACATCCCCTGGTCGCTCACCGCAGCGGTGGTCCGCTGGTGCCTGGCCGCACCAGGGCTGCGTACCGCGACGCTGCTCACCCAGCTCGACTACGCCCGCAAGCGCACCGGCGACCACGGCCGGTGGAGCCGGCTCGCGGTGCTCACCTGGCCGGAATACCACTGGCGGCTGGCCGGGCGGGTGCCCCGGGCCGCGTTCCGGCCGGTGCCGGGGGTGGACGGGGGCATCCTGCGGCTGGAGCGCCGGACGACGCCACTCGTGGCACCGGCGGCGCTGCCCGCGTACCGGCGGATGGTGGAGCTGGGCTTCGGCGGAGTCGGCGGCTCGCTCGCGGCCTCGCTGCGCGCGGGCCACCCCCGGCCGCGGGTCGACGGCGCGTTGCGGGCCGCGCGGATCGCGCCGGACACCCCGGTCGGGCTGGTCTGGCCGGAACAGTGGCTGGTGCTGTTCCGGCTGCTGCACGCGCCGCTCAGCCGGCGAGCGTGACTATCGCCTCGCCCAGCTCGGCCGGGGTCTCGAACTCCTCGGCCGGCAACGTCCGCAGCGCCTGGAGCGCGTCGGTGCTGGCGCCGTTCTCCTGGCCCCAGCGGACCAGGTCCTCCCGGGAGACCGGGTAGTCCAGCCCGGCCAGGAACTCCTGCAACTGCGCGCCGGTGACTGTCATGCCGCCCGGCTACCCGCTGGGCCCGGCGGCATGCCCGCCGCCGGGTCCGGGCTGCGGTTTGTCCCGGCAGGGCCGGGGTAGCCGCGAACATGCTGGTACAGCGGCTCGGCGCGCCGAGCGACTTCGATCCCTTGCTGGAGCGCGTGCGGGACGCCCGCGTGGTGATGATCGGCGAGGCGACGCACGGCAGCTACGACTACTACCGGCTGCGGGAGCAGTTGACCCGGCGGCTCATCGCCGAACAGGGTTTCGACTTCGTCGCGGTGGAGGGGGACTGGCCGGACTGCGACCGGGTGCACCGGTCGGTGGTGGGAGCCCCCGGAGGGTCGGCCGATCCGCTGGCCGCGCTGGAACGGTTCGAACGCTGGCCGACCTGGATGTGGGCGAACGCCGAGGTGGCCCGCTTCTGCCGCTGGCTGCGGGCGTGGAACCTGGAACGCCCGGAGCGGGAGCGGGCCGGCTTCCACGGCTTGGACGTGTATTCCCTCTGGGAGTCGATGCAGGCCATCTTCGACTACCTGGGCGAGGAGGACCCGGCCTCGCTGGAGGCGGCCCAGGAGGCGTACCGCTGCTTCGAGCCGTACGGCAAGCGCGTCGAGGAGTACGGGATGGCCAGCCGGTTCGTCTCCGCCCGGTGTGAGGAGGAGGTGGTCCGGCTGCTGGCGCGTACCCGGGAACAGGCCGCCGCGGACGGCCCGGACCGCTTCTCGGCCTGGCAGAACGCGGAGGTGGTGGCCGGCGCGGAGCGGTACTACCGGGCCATGGTCGGCGGCGGCCCCGAGTCGTGGAACGTCCGGGACATCCACATGGCCGACACGCTCGACCGGCTGCTCGACCGGTACGGGCCGGGCTCGCGGGGCATCGTGTGGGCGCACAACACGCACGTCGGCGACGCGCGGGCCACCGACATGGCGGCGGACGGGATGGTCAACATCGGGCAGCTCGGCCGGGAACGGCACGGCCGGGAAGCAGTGGCGCTCGTCGGCTTCGGCAGCTGGCGCGGCAGCGTGATAGCCGCACCGCGCTGGGGTTCCCCGGCCGAGGCGATGGTGGTGCCGCCGGCCCGGGAGGGCTCGGTGGAGCACCGGCTGCACGAGCTGATGCCGGACCGGGCGGTGCTGGTCTTCGGCGGCGACGACCAGCCGGAGTGGGTGACCGGCGAGGCGGACCACCGGGCCATCGGGGTGGTGTACGACCCGAGCTTCGAGTCCTGGGGCAACTACGTGCCGACCCGGCTGGGCGAGCGCTACGACGCGCTCGTCTGGTGCGACGAGACCACGGCGCTGCACCCGCTGCCGGCGCACGTGACGCCGGGCGAGATGGAGACGTACCCGGCGGGGGTGTGACCGGGTGGGGCCCCGTCGGACCCCACCCGGTACGGCTCACACCTCGGCGTGCTGCTTGTCGGCGAGGTGGGCGCGCAGGCCCTCACCCTCGACGTCCACGTTCGGCAGGATCTTGTTGAGCCAGCGCGGCAGCCACCAGGCCGCGTTGTTCAGCAGCGACATGACCGCCGGCACGATGGTCATCCGGACCACGAACGCGTCGATGGCGACACCGATCGCGAGCGCGAAGCCCATCGACTTGATGATCGGGTCCTCCAGGAAGACGAAGCCGCCAAACACCGAGATCATGATGAGCGCGGCGGCGGTGACCACCCGGGCGCCGTGCCCCATGCCGTTGATGGTGGCCTGCTGCGCGGTGTCGCCGTGCACGAAGTCCTCGCGCATCCGGGAGACCAGGAAGACCTCGTAGTCCATGGCCAGCCCGAACAGGATGCCGATCAGCAGGATGGGCAGGAAGCTGACCAGCGGGGCCGGGGTGTCCAGGCCGACCAGGTCGGCCAGGTGGCCCTGCTGGAACACCGCGACGGTGATGCCGAACGTGGCCGCCACGGTGAGCAGGAAGCCCAGCGCCGCCTTGACCGGCACCAGGATCGACCGGAACACCAGCATCAGCAGCAGGATCGACAGGCCCACCACCAGCAGCAGGTAGACCGGCAGCGCGTCGGAGAGCTTCTCGGACACGTCGATGCCGACCGCGGTGACGCCGGTGAGCAGCACGTCGGCGTTCTGGATGCCGGCGACCTGCTTGCGGATGTCGTGCACGACCGTCTCGGTGGCCTCGTCGGTCGGCCCGGTCTCCGGGATCACGCCGAGCAGCGCGGTACGCCCCGACGGGTCGACCTGCGGCGGAGCCACCGCGAGCACCCCGTCGGTCTTCTGGATCAGCGCGGTGACCTGCGGCAGGGCGGCCTGGGTGTCCTGCGGCGAGTCGGCGGTCACCACGACCGCGAGCCGGCCGGTGAAGCCGGGGCCGAAGCCCTCCCGGATCAGGTCGCTGCTGACCCGGGCCGGGGTGCCCTCGGCGGCGGCGGAGGCGTCCGGCAGCGCCAGGCGCATGTCCTGGGCCGGGATCGCGAGCAGGCCGAGGCCGAGCAGCCCGACCAGGATGACCGGGATGCGCAGCTTCGTGACCCAGTTCGCCCAGCGGAAGCCGAAGCCGGAGCGGTCCTCCGAGCCGGTGGCCGGGTCCTCGACCGCCTTGCGGTCACGCAGCTTGCGCGGGAGCGCCCTGTTGCCGGCGAAGCCGAGCAGCGCCGGGGCCAGCGTGATCGCCACCAGCACGGCCACTGTCACGGTGCCGGCCGCGGCCAGGCCCATCACGGTGAGGAACGGGATGCCGACCACGGCCAGGCCGGCGAGCGCCACCACCACCGTGGCGCCGGCGAAGACCACCGCCGAGCCGGCGGTGCCGACCGCCCGGCCGACCGCCTCCTCGGGGGAGTGCCCGTCGAGCAGGTTCTGCCGGTGCCGGGAGGTGATGAACAGCGAGTAGTCGATGCCGACCGCGAGGCCGAGCATGAGCGCCAGGATGGGCGCGGTGCTGGTCAGCTCGATCGCGCCGCTGAGCGCGTACAGGCCGGCCATGCCGACGCCCACGCCGATCAGCGCGTTCAGCATGGTCATGCCGGCCGCCACGAGCGAGCCGAACGTGATGACCAGGACGATCGCCGCGACCAGCACGCCGATCGCCTCGGTCGAGCCGACCTCCGGCTCACCGTTGAGCACCTCGCCGCCGGGGGCGATCTGCCAGCCCTGCGCCTCGGCCTGCTCGCCGACCTTCTCGTAGGCCTCGCGCTGCTCGTCGGTGACCTCGTCGGCCCCGCCGGCGAACTGCACCTGGATCAGCGCGTACCGGCCGTCCGGGGTGAGCGCCTGCGCCTGGTACGGGTCGACCGCGCCGACCACGCCGGGCAGCGTGGCCGCCTCCTCGGTGACCTGCTTGACCACCGCCTGACCGGCGGGTGTGGTGAGGGCGCCGTCCTGTGGCGCCTTGATCGCGATCGTGCCGGTGGCGCCACTGGCGGCCGGGAAGCGGTCGGCGAGCAGGTCGATCGCCTTCTGCGACTCGGTGCCCGGCATGGTGAAGTTGCTCGCCGTCGGGCCCCGCAGCGTGGCCGCGGCCAGGCCGAGGCCGACGAGTACGACGAGCCAGATGACGGCGACGAGTCGCCGTCGGCGCAGAGATGCCCGGCCGAGCCGGTACAGCAGGGTCGCCATGGACCTTCCTTGTCCTCGGGGTTCGGATCAGTTGGAGACTTCGAGCGCGCGGTACGCCACGGCGAGCAGCGCGGGACGGAGCTGTTCGTCCGGGATGTCCAGGAATTCGCCGCAGGTCTCGGCGATGCCGGCGAGCACGACGAGCGCCGCGACGCGGGCCTCGGGCCGGTCGGAGAAGCCGGCGAACGCCGCGACCAGCCGTTCGGAGATCTGCTGGATGTGCATGAACGTGGGCTGCTGGAGCAGGTCGGAGAACTCGCCCCGCAGCAGCGCGATCTCGCGGCGGAAGCGGACCGCCAGGTCGACGAAGCCTTCCGCCGCGACGCGTTGGGCGTCCGCGCCGGTGTGCTCGGCGATCCGGGCGTCGAGTTCCTCCAGCATCGCGATGGCCGGGGCCATCAGCTCACCGAGCAGCGCGTCCTTGCTGGCGAAGTGGTAGAGCACTGTGGCTTTGGAGCAGCCGACCTCGCGGGCGATGTCCTGGAGCGAGGTGCCCTTGTAGCCGGTGACGGCGAACCGGCGAGCCGCCGCGGTGAGCAGCTCGTCGTGGGTGGCCGGGGTCGGGCGCGCCATGTCCTCCAGCATGCCTGACCGATCGGTCAGGTGCTGACCGATCGGTCAGATCAGGGGCGTGGTGTTCGCCACAAAGGCCCGTTTCCGCAGGATCAGGACGATGTGCCGGTCCAGTCCGCCAGCCACTCGCCCGACCAGGTGAGCGTGCCGGAGCGCAGGTCGGCGACGAGCCCGCGTACCCAGTCCAGTTCGGCGCGGAGCACTGTGAGCTGGTATTCGTCCTCGATCAGGAAGAGCCGGGGCAGTCGTACCCCGGCCAGTGCCGCCTCACGCTCGCGCAACCGTGCCTCGATGGCGGCGGCCCGCTGGTCGAGCCGCCGGGCCGCCTCCTCGGGCGGCAGGATCGGCAGGAACGACAGCGCGGCGGGGAACTCCGGGAACTCCCGGGCGGGGGTGGCGAGCGCGTCGGCGAGCCACCCGTCGAGCGTGCGGCGGCCGGCTGGCGTGAGCGCGTACACGGTGCGCTCCGGCCGTCCCTCCTCGCGCCTGGTCTCGGCGACCCGGATCAGCTCGTCCCGGCGCAGCCGCTCGATGGTCTGGTAGATGCTGTTGCGCTGCGCGACGTTCACCACGTCCTGCTTCTCCCGCTCCCGGATGAGCTGCTGCATCCGGTACGCGTGCATCGGCTCCTCGACCAGGAGGGCCAGCACCATCATCGCCAGCGGCGAGCGACGAACCGTCATGGCCCCACCCTAGGTGCCCCCTGTCGCGGCATAGTCATTCTATGTATAGTCATTACATGACTAATGTTGTCGTCGTCGGCGCCGGGCTGGCCGGCCCGGTCGCCGCCATGGCGCTGCGGCGCGCCGGCATCGATGCCTCGGTGTACGAGGCGTACCCGCGTGACGCGGTCGGGGTGGGCGCGTTCCTCACGCTCTCGGCCAACGGGCTCGACGCGCTGCGCGCGATCGACCTCGACGACCTGGTGGCCGGGCTCGGACACCCGACACCCCGGATGCTCATGCACAACCACAGAGGGCGCCGGCTCGCCGAGTTCGGCGCCCCCGGCAGCCGTACCGTCGGCCGTTCCGACCTCTACCGGGCACTGCGCGACGAGGCGCTGCGCCGGGGCGTCGAGTTCGTCCACGGCGCGCGGCTGACCGGTGCCGAGACGACCGGCGGCGGGGTGACCGCCCGGTTCGCCGACGGCCGGACCGCCCACGGTGACCTGCTCGTCGGCGCCGACGGGCTGCGCTCCCGGGTCCGCGCGCTGATCGACCCGGCCGCGCCCGCGCCGCGCTACGTGCCGCTGCTGAACGCCGGTGGCTTCGCCCGAGGGCTGCGCCTGCCCGACGAGCGCGGCGTGATGCAGATGATGTTCGGCCGGCGCTGCTTCTTCTGCTGGATCGTGGTGGGGGAGGACGAGGTCTGGTGGTTCGCCAACCCGCCGCAGCCGGTCGAGCCGAGCCGGGAGCAGCTCGCCGCGATCGGCCCGGACGAGGCCCGGTCCCGGCTGCGCGCGCTGCTCGCAGCCGATCCGGGACCGGCGGCGCGGATCCTCGACCACACCGCGCGGATCGAGTACGGCTGGCCGACGTACGACCTGCCCTCGGTGCCGGTCTGGCACCGCGATCGCATGATCGTGATCGGCGACGCGGCGCACACCGCCGCCCCCTCCTCCGGGCAGGGCGCGGCGATGGCCTTCGAGGACGCCGTCCAGCTCGCCCGCTGCCTGCGCGACCTGCCGGACGTGCCGGCCGCGTTCCGGGCCTACGAGCGGCTGCGTCGTGACCGGGTGGAGCGGGTCGTCGCGCAGGGGCGGCGGACCAGCACCACGAAGGTCGCCGGCCCTGTCGGACGGCTGGTCCGGGACCTGGGCATGCCGCTCGCCGCCCGCTACCTGGCGCGCGACGGCGGCGCCGCCCAGGCCTGGCTGTTCGACCACCACATCGACTGGGCGACGCGGGTACGGGACTGAGTCAGGCCGGTGGGCGGCCGTGCCTGCTGTCGTACTCGGCCCGGGCCGCGCTGATCGCCTCCCGGTGCCGCTCGGCCCAACTGGTCAGCGCCACCAGAGAGTCGTGCAGCTCGCGGGCCATCGGGGTGGCCGTGTACTCGACCTTCGGCGGCACACAGGGGTGGACGTGCCGGTGCAGCAGCCCGTCCCGTTCCAGGTTGCGCAGCGTCAGCGTGAGCATCCGGCGGCTGATCCCCTCCACCCGGCGCTCCAGCTCGGTGAAGCGGACCGGGCCGGCCGAGGCGGCGATCAGGATGCCGATGGCCCACTTCCCGCCCACCCGGTCCAGCGCCTCCCGCACCGTGCAGGCGCTCGCCTGCTCCGCCGGGCCGGACCCGCACCGGTTCGCCTCTTCCTCGCCCACGCCCCGATCGTCGCAGGTGCCGGCCGCCGAAGTGCGCCGGGCACCGTGTCGGGGTTGCCGAGCCGGGCCCGGCCCGGGAAGGTGGTCCGATGGGCGCAGCCGACGAGACCCGGGCCGGAGTGTCGCTGACCAACCTCGACCAGCCGCTGTTCGACGGTGCCGGCGCGACCAAACGCGACCTGGTCGACTACCTCGACGCGATGTGCGACCGGATCCTGCCGGAACTGCGCGACCGGCCGCTGTCGGTGCTGCGCGTGCGGCCCGGCCAGGAGCCGTTCATGCAGAAGAACCTGCCGAAGTACACGCCCGAGTGGGTCCGCCGCACCGAGGTGTGGGCCGAGGCGTCGCACCGGCGGATCTCGTACGCCCTCTGCGACGACCGGCGGACGCTGCTCTGGTTCGCCAACCAGCGGGCGGTCGAGTACCACCCGACGCTCGGCCGCGCCGGGCAGCCCGAGCACCCGACCCACCTGGTGCTCGACCTGGACCCGCCGGAGGGGGACTCGTTCCCGGCCGCCGTGCGGGTCGCGCTGCTGGTCCGGCAGGCGCTCGCCGACGCCGGGCTGGTCGGCGCGGTGAAGACGAGCGGGGCGAAGGGGCTGCACGTGATCGTGCCGGTCGACCCGGCCACCACGGCGGAGGAGGCCGCCGCCGCGACGCGGGCGCTCGCCGTCCGTACCGAACGGCTCGACCCGGCGGCCGCGACCACCGCGTTCATCGTCGCCGACCGCGGCGGCCGCGTCTTCGTCGACTCCACCCGGGCGTACGGGGCGACAGTGGTGGCCGCCTACAGCCCGCGGATCCGGCCCGGCGCCCCGGTGTCGTACCCGGTGGGCTGGACCGACCTGGAGAGCGCGAGCCCGGCCGACTTCACCGTGCGGAGCGTGCCCGCGCTGCTGGGCGACCGGGATCCCTGGGCGCAGGCGCTGCCCGCGCCGCAGCGGCTGCCGGCGGATCTGGTCGAGCAGGGGCGGACCATTCCGGTGGCCCGGGTACAGGCGATGCACGAGGGCAAGCGGCGCGCCAAGGCCCGGCGCGAGGCCGGGTGAGCCCGGTGCGCGTCAGCGCCGCCGGGTCACCGCCGCCGGCGGGTGCTTGCCCCAGGTGGACGCGATGAGCACGACGGCCAGGCCCCAGGTGACGATCATGGTCCAGATCGGGCGGGTCTCGGTGGCCGCACCCACGAACCCGCCGATCGCGTAGCTGACCAGGCAGAGCAGGCCGGTCGCGGCGAGCCGCCCGGCCGCGGCCCGGCCCTCCGGCTCGAACACCCAGTCGGCGATGCCCTTCGTGGTGCGCAGCACGGTTCCGGTCTGGTACGACGTGGCGGTCTGCACGCCGAACGTGCGGACGATGAGCCCGCCGAGGATGCCGACCGGGAACGCCAGCAGCGCGGCCAGGACGGTGCGCTCGGTCAGCGAGTCGCGACCCGAGTCGAGGGACCGGTCCACCAGCCCCCAGAGCACCAGCAGCGCCAGCATGGCGAGCAGTTCCATGCCCGGCGGAGTCAGCGGGCCGGCCGGGCGCAGGCGGCGGATCCCGGCGCCGAGCAGGCCACCGAGGCCGAACGCGACAAGTGACGCCACCGCTGCCGGCCAGGGCGGAAAGTGATCGGCGGCACCCATTCCGACGAACGCCACGTTGCCGGTCTGAATACCCACGAACACCTTGTACTTGAGGAATGAGAATGCGTCGACCACACCGGCGAGGCCGGTGGCGAGCGCAAGCGCCAGAAACGGTACGTGGAAGTCGTATTCCCCCACCCGCCAGCGATCCTCAGCGTTGTTGGACATCGCCCTCCCTACCCCTGGCTGCGCCCGTGAAACCGCTGGTGCGCGCGATGCGCGGAAGTGCCGGGAAAAGTGTTTCCTGTCGTTTCCGGTGAATAGCGCGATCGCGTTATTCACCATTCGTATCCGATTCGGCAGCATCGCAATTGCGTCTCGGCGGCAAGACTCGAAGCCGAAGGAGGCCGAGCGCATGTTCGTGCTCCCCGTCGCCAGACTCCGCGTCACGTTCTATTCGATCGCGACGCTGGCCGTCGCCGGAGTCGCCACGGATGCTCCGGTCTGGAGCATTGCGGCGTCGCTGTTCCTCTGTGTCGCGATTCCGCTCGCGGTGGCCTTTCAGAGCCCAGAGCACCTGCGGGCGTTGTTCGTCCCGTCCCGGGCCGCCGACGAGGCAGCCCACACCCGGAAGGAAATTCGTCATGCCCAGTTCCACTGACGGCCGCAGAATGGGATCGCCCAAGGACCACCAGATGGTCGGAACGGTCCCGCGCAATCCGGCGATCGACAAGTCACATCCGGACCTGGTGAATCCGCCGTCGACCGACAACGGGCTCATGCCCAACCTGGTGTTTCCGTTCTCGCTGTCGCACACCCGCCAGGAGAGCGGCGGCTGGACCCGGGAGGTCACCAACCGTCTCCTGCCGATCGCCCACGACCTGGCGATCGTGAACATGAAGCTCAACCCCGGCGCGTACCGGGAACTGCACTGGCACATCCAGTCCGAGTGGGCCTTCGTCCTCACCGGCAGCTGCCGGATCGCCGCCGTGGACCAGGAGGGCCGCAACTTCCTGGAGGACGTCAAGGCGGGTGACCTCTGGTACTTCCCGGCCGGCATCCCGCACCACATCCAGGCGCACGACGAGGGCGTGGAGTTCCTGCTCGTCTTCGACGACGGCTGCTACTCCGAGGACGCGACGTTTCAGGTGACCGACTTCTTCTCGCACGTGCCGAGGGAGGTCATCGCCAAGAACTTCGGCTGGACGATGCAGCAGATGGCCAACTTCCCGGCCGAGTCCGAGCGGTACATCTTCCCGGGCCAGAGTCCGCCGCCGCTGGCCGAGGACCGGGTCTTCAGCCCCACCGGCGACGTACCCCGAACGTTCAAGCACAGCCTGCTCGCCCAGACGCCGGAGAAGTTCGAGGGCGGCAGCGTACGGATCGCCGACTCGAGCAACTTCGCCGCGGCGATCACCACCACCGTCGCCATGGTGGAGATCGAGCCCGGCGCGATGCGGGAACTGCACTGGCACCCGAACGGCGCGGAGATGCAGTACGTGATCTCGGGCAAGGGACGCATGGGCGTCTTCGCCAACCACGGCACCGCACGCACCTTCAACATGGAGACCGGCGACGTGGGCTACGTGCCGATCTCGATGGGCCACTACATCGAGAACATCGGCGACAAGCCCTTCGTCTACCTGGAGCTGTTCCGGACCGCGAAGTTCGAGGACGTGTCGCTCGCCCAGTGGCTGGCGAACGTCCCGCCGGAGGTGGTCGCGGACACGATCAACGTGCCACGCGAGCTGATCGAGGCGCTTCCGAAGACGAAGAGCCCGCTGCAGCGGCACTGAGAACGCGGCTGGGCGCGGACGCCACGACCCGGTGGCGTCCGCGCTCAGCCGTTGTCCCGGGACTCCCAGACCAGCGCCAGCTCCACCCGGTTGTGGACGCCGAGCTTGGCGTAGATCGAGCGCAGGTGGGTGTCGACGGTGTGGAACGAGACGAACAGGTCCCGGGCCGCCTCCTGCTTCGTCATGCCGATCGCGAGCAGCTCGGCCACCCGTACCTCGGCGGGGGTCAGCGCGGCCACGGCCGGGCGGCCGGCGTCGTCGCCCGCAGTGGTCGCGGCCGTGCCGTCCTGGTCCCGGGTCCCGTCCCCGCCGCCCGCGGCGCCCATCCGGGTGTACATCGCGGCGGCCTCGGCGAGCAGGCCGGGCGCCTCCGCGGGCGGCAGCCCGGGCGACCGCGCCAGGTCGTGCAGCGCGTCGGCCAGGGCCGGCCGGGCGGAGGTGGTGCGGAGCAGCCGCACCGCCGCGCGCAGCGCCGCCGGATCGCCGGTCAGCAGCCCGTCGACCTGGTGCGCCACCCCACGCCAGAGCGCGTTGTTCGCCATGCCGGCGGCTCGCTTCAGGTGATCGGCGAGAGTCTCGGCGCGGCGCCGGTCGCCGAGCGCCAGCGCCGCGCGGACCAGTCGCGGACCGTGGTGCGGTACCAGCAGCACCGGCGCCATCGAGCGGTCCGGCACGGCGAAGGCGGCGCCCAGGAGCGCGGCGTGCCGGCCCGGGTCCGGGTCGCCGGCGGCGGCGCAGCCGAGCCGGAACCACTGCATGTCGTCGGGCCAGCCCACCGCGGGGCGTTCCCGCGCCAGCAGCTCCCGGGCCGCGGCCACCTCACCGCGGCGCAGCAGCACCTCCACGACAGTGGCGAGCAGGTCCGCCCGGGCCTGCGCCGGCAGGGCCGCACCGCGTCCGGTCAGGGCGAGGCGGGCCCGGGCCTCCGCCTCGGCCAGCTCGCCGGTGGTCAGCCGCAGGACGCAGTCCAGCGCCGTCACCAGCGGCTGCGCCACCGCGCCGAGCATGTCGATCTCCGCGGCGACGCTGTCCAGCGCGGTCGTCGCGTCGACGTGCCGGCCGAGCGCGATCTGGTTCGCCACCCGGTCGACGCGCAGGAAGATCGCCTGGGTACGGGCGGCCGGCTCGCCCGCGTCCACCTCCCGCAGGATCCGCGCGGCGCGGTGCAGGTCGCCGGTGGCGGTGGCCCGGGCCGCGTTCGCCAGGGCCAGCCGGATGGCGCCGCCGGGGGAGGGGCTGCGCTCGTGCGCCCGCTCCGCCGCCGCCACCAGCTCGGCGGCGTCGGGGTGCCCGAACCGGGCCGCCAGCGACGCCAGCATGGTGAGCGTCCAGCTCCGCCCCGCGACGTCCAGCTCCTGGTTCAGCGCCCGCCCGAGGTACGTCAGGGACAGCGAGGGGCGCTGGGTCGCGTAGTAGGCGCCGAGCCGCCCGAGCAGCATCGCCCGCTGAAGTGGCCCGTACCGGTCGGCGGCGACCTCCCGGTGCAGCATGCGCAGCGTCTCGTCCACCCGGCCGGCCAGGTAGAGGTTGTCGGCGACGTCGACCAGCCAGGTCAGGCGCGCGTCGGCCGCTCCGGGCGCCGGGGTGGCCAGCAGCAGATCCGCGGCGAGGCTGGGACCGACCGCCGGGTCGACCGCCAGCCGCGCGGCCAGCGCCCGGGCGGACCGGCTCACCGCGGGCAGGACCCGCAGGAGCTGCCGGGCGGCCTGGGCCGGGCGCCCGGCGTCGGCGAGCACCTCGGCCGCCGCCTCGCGCAGCGCCTGACGTACCGAGGGCGGGGTGTCCCGCAGTACGTCGTCGCGCAGCGCGATCGAGGCCAGCCGCAGCCCGGCGGCGGTGTCGACGAGGAAGCCGCGCGAGATCAGCTCCTCCACCGTCGCGTCGATCGGCTCGTCCGGCGTGGTGCCGGTACGGCCGGCCACCGCTTCGAGGAACCACAGCCCGCAGGGGGCGTCGGCGACGGCGGTGCCGCGCAGGACCCACCGTTGCGCGGTGGTCAGGGAGGAGGGAACGCCCGTGTGCATCTTGGGGCGGTTGGTCAACGGAGTCTCGGGCAACTGGCTCGCCTTCGCAGGTGCTGGGGTTCGACCCGTTCACCGCGAGGTTAGCCAGCTTGTGACCTGTACATTCCCGAATTCGGGGACAACTGCTCAACACACCCCGGAGACGACGAAGGCCCTCGACCGGGCTGGTCAAGGGCCTTGCGGTGATCCGATCTGGTGCCCCCGGCAGGATTCGAACCTGCGCTCCCGCCTCCGGAGGGCGGTGCTCTATCCCCTGAGCTACGGGGGCTCAGCGACCCGAGAAGAGTAGCAAACCCCCTCCCGGATCACCGAATCGGTATCCCGCGAGTCGATCTTCGTCGGATCAGGCGGCGGCGACGGCGCGACCGCAGCTCGGCAGCGGGTGCAGCACGACGCGCCGGGGCAGCCGGCGGGGCCACTCGTTGCGCGGCCACGAGCCGTCCACTATCAGGTGCACCGTGCGTTCCTCGGCGCCGCTGAGCCGCAGCACGAAGTCCCGGGGCAGCGGCGGGTCCACCGACGGCGTGGTGACCATGAACCGCACCCGTCCCCGCGAGGAGACCGCCGAGACCACGTCGGCAGCGGGCATGGTGCCGCGCAGGCGTACCCGGCCGATCCAGTAGACCTCGGCGGCGTGCTCCTGGGCCGCCCGCGTGATCGCCGGGTACTCGCTGCGTACCCAGCGCTCGACCGCGCTGACGCACAGGCCGCAGGCCCGCTCGCGCGGCTCGCGCGGCCCGAGCCCCCAGGCCCGCAGGTACGCCCCGACGGTGCCGGCGTCCATCGTCAGCCCGAACCGGCGCTCGATGAGGTCGGTCAGGCTCTGCCGTGTCCAGAGCTCCTCGTCGAGGCCGAACTCGTCGGGGTGGACGCCCCGGAGCACGTCGATCAGTTCGAGTTCCTGTTCGCGGCTGAGCGTTCCCGGCTCGCCCTGCCGCAGTCCGCGACGGACGGCTGCCACCGCTCCGTCACCGCCGATGGTGTGGCGTCGGCACCAGCTGGTCACCGACCGCCCTGCGTCTCTGAGTGCAACCCCCACGTCTTGGGCAACGAGCCCGAATCGCAACTGGTCACGATATGTGGGTAGAAAACTCTCCAACCCCCACAATGACCCGTTAACCCCAAACCGTTACAAACCCCTCATCCCGCATCACCCCACCCTCGACGCGGCCATTCCGTCCCACCTCGATCGGCCCGCCCGCCCGAACACATCACCCCGTTCTTGATCGACTCCACCTCGCCGAAGTGGCTGCATCCCGCCCACCCTGACCGCGCCACCTCCCCGAGCTGGCGTGGATCAAGAATGGGGATACCGCCACCTCCCCGAACAGGTGTCGATCAAGCACGGACCCGGGAGCGCGGACGCGAGAGGCGGGCGGGGATGCCCTGTCGGGCCGACCCCCGGGCCGTCCTCGCCCATCCTCCCGCGATCTTGCACTTGCGGCCCCCGCGTAACGGGGCGAATCCGGCATGGTCGGGGCAGTAACTGCAAGATCGCCGGGCCGGGCCGGGCCGGGCCGGGGCGGGGCGGGGCGGGACGGGTGAGGCCCGGTGCCCCTGGGAAGGGGGACCGGGCCTCGGGGATTGGGCGGGGCGGCGGGTGTTACGGGGTGCCGCCCAGGCGCTTCAGCGCCGCGCTCAGGTTGGTCAGGTCGTTCTGCTGGGTGTTCTTCATGATCTGCGCGACCGCCAGCACGTCGTCGTCGCGCCCCTGGTCGAGGATGCCGTCGATCATGTGCACCCCGCCGATGTGGTGGCGGATCATCATCTGGAGGAAGAGCACGTCGAACTCGCGGCCGCTCGCGGCGCGCAGCTTCGCCATCTCCTCCGGGGTGGCCATGCCCGGCATCAGGCCGTTCTTCACCAGCCCGCCGCCGTCCGACATCCACGCCATCGGCGCCTGCTCACCGGTCGGGTCCAGCTTCCAGGACCGTAGCCAGGTCTGCATGGTGCCGATCTCGCCCTGCTGGCCGGTGGCGATGTCGACGCCGACCTGGCGTACCTCCGGGTCCTGGCCCTGGTTGAACGCCAGCAGGCCCATGGCCACGGCCTGGTTGTGGTGGGCGGTCATGTCCCGGGCGAACCCGGCCTCCGCCGAGTTCTCACCGGGCCGGGTCAGCGTCGGGGTGAGCAGACCGCCGGCGTACCCGAGGAGCAGCCCGACCACGAGGGCGGCGACCACCGCCGGCAGGCCGTAGCGGCGCATCGCCCCCCGGCCGCCCTGGTCGGCGGCCGGAGCCTCGTCCAGCTCGCTGTCGGTGGTCACCGGAGCGGTCATCGCGGTGTCGTCCTTACTGGGTGGGCTGCTGGGGCATGGTGTTCTGCAGGTTGTCGCGCGGCGAGGTGCCGGTGGCCGTGATGCCCTGGTCGCAGAGCGCGTTCGGGCCCTCGATCGAGGCGTTCACCCGCAGCGTCTTGATGAAGTCGTCGATGCGGCCGTCGTCGGCGTTGTCGACCTTGAGCTGGTAGCCCCAGGCCTGCAGCGAGATCGGCTTGTCCAGCCCTTCGAACGGGCTGAGCATCAGCTTCTCCTTGCCCTGCACCTTGCTCTTGAGCTTCTCCACCTGGTCGGCGGGCAGGTCCGGGCGGTAGGTGACCCAGACCGTGCCGTGCTCCAGGCTGTGCACCGCGTGCTCGTTGGCGATCGGGGCGTCGTAGACGTCACCCATGCAGTTCTGCCAGGCCTGGTTGTGCGGGCCGCCGACCGGCGGGAGGACGTCGTACTTGATCGCGCCGGGCTGGTGGTTGCCGCCCTTGACCAGGTCCTTGTCCTTCTCGCGGTAGTCCACGATGCCGTCGATCGCCTGGGCCCGCTTCTCCCACGGCTGGCCGCCCTGGTAGACCGCCCAGGCGCCGGCGCCGACGATGCCCACGGCCAGCACGCCGACCGCGACGAAGAGGGCGATCGGGCCCCACGAGCGACCCTGGCTGACCTTCACCGGGGCGATCGGCT
Organism: Micromonospora echinospora; assembly: GCF_014203425.1. NCBI lineage: Bacteria > Bacillati > Actinomycetota > Actinomycetes > Micromonosporales > Micromonosporaceae > Micromonospora > Micromonospora echinospora. The sequence continues at coordinate 6,490,068 of NZ_JACHJC010000001.1, read as the reverse complement.
TGCGGCCCTTGCCGCCGGCACCGGGCCGTGGCGTGCCCTTGCCACCCCCGGCCTTGCCCGCGCCGGCCTTCGCGGCGGGCTTGTCGGCGGGCTTGTCGGCAGCCGCGGGCCGGCCGGCCGCCGGCTTCTTGCCGGTGCTGACCACGGTGGGACGGCGCTCCGGGCCGCCCGGGGTGCTGATGCTCATCGTGCCTCGTCAGGTCGGTCGGTCAGGGGGACCGCGGGGCCGGTTCACATGCTGGGTCGCTCCCGCGGTGCCCGAGTCTACCCCCGATAACATGGATCAGTGACTCCCGCAGAACTCGCCGAGGTCGTCCTCGCCGCAGCCCACGCCGTCTTCGACGAGCGAGGGCTGGACCGCGCCGCGCTGCCCGCGCAGACCACCGTCGAGCGACCCCGTAATCCCGATCACGGCGACTACGCCTCGACGCTGGCGCTGCAGCTCAGCAAGAAGGTCGGCGTACCGCCGCGGGAGCTGGCCACCGCGCTGGCCGACGAGCTGGCCAAGGCGCCGGGGATCAAATCGGTGGAGATCGCCGGGCCGGGCTTCCTGAACGTCCGCCTCGACGCGGCCGCCGCCGGCCAGCTCGCCAAGGTCATCGTCGAGGCCGGCCCGGCGTACGGGAGCAGCGACACCCTCGCCGGGCAGCGGATCAACCTGGAGTTCGTCTCGGCGAACCCGACCGGCCCGGTGCACATCGGCGGGGTCCGCTGGGCGGCGGTCGGCGACGCGCTCAGCCGTCTGCTGCGCGCCACCGGCGCCGACGTCGGCACGGAGTACTACTTCAACGACGCCGGCTCCCAGATCGACAGGTTCGCCCGCTCGCTGCTGGCCGCCGCGCAGGGCGAGCCCGCGCCGGAGGACGGCTACGGCGGCGCGTACATCGCCGAGATCGCCGCCGAGGTGGTCCGCCGCCGGCCGGACGTGCTCGACCTCGCCCCGGACGCCGCCGAGGCGGTGTTCCGGACCGAGGGCGTCCAGCTCATGTTCGCCGAGATCAAGTCCTCGCTGCGCGACTTCGGGGTGGAGTTCGACACCTACTTCAACGAGAAGGACCTGCACGACCAGGGCGCGCTGGACGCGGCGCTGGCCCGGCTGCGGGAGCAGGGTCACGTCTTCGAGTCCGAGGGCGCGACCTGGCTGCGCACCACCGAGTTCGGCGACGACAAGGACCGGGTGCTGCGCAAGTCCAACGGCGAGTGGACGTACTTCGCCGCCGACTGCGCCTACTACCTGAACAAGCGGGAGCGCGGCTTCGACCGTGTCGTGATCATGCTGGGCGCGGACCACCACGGCTACATCGGCCGGATGAAGGCGATGTCGGCCTGCTTCGGCGACGACCCGGCGCGCAACCTGGAGATCCTCATCGGCCAGCTGGTCAACCTGGTCCGTGACGGCGCCCCGGTGCGGATGAGCAAGCGGGCCGGCACCGTGGTCACGCTGGAGGACCTGGTCGACGCGATCGGCGTGGACGCGGCCCGGTACGCGCTGGCCCGCTACTCGGCCGACTCGCCCATCGACATCGACGTGGAGCTGTGGACGCGGGCCAAGAACGACAACCCGGTCTACTACGTCCAGTACGTCGCCGCCCGGACCGCCGGGGTGGCCCGCAACGCGGCCGAGATCGGGCTGACCCGGGGTGACGCCGCCGCGTTCCAGCCCGAGCTGCTCGGCCACGACAAGGAGAACGAGCTGCTCAAGGCGCTCGCGGAGTTCCCCGCGGTGGTGGCCACCGCCGCCGAGCTGCGCGAGCCGCACCGGGTGGCGCGCTACCTGGAGGAGAGCGTCGCGCAGGCGTACCACCGGTTCTACGACAACTGCCGGATCGCCCCGCAGGGCGACGAGGAGATCACCGACACCCACCGGGCCCGGCTCTGGCTCAACGACGCCACCCGGGTGGTCATCGCCAACGGTCTGCGCCTGCTCGGGGTGTCCGCGCCGGAGCGGATGTAACGGCATGCGGGCACACGAGGCAGGAGCGCTGCACGGCGAGATCGGCAGCCGGGGGCCGGCCTGGCTGCGTCCCCCGGTCGACGTCAACGCCCTGGTGCCGCAGCTGTGGCCGCGCAACGTCGCGCGCGGCCCGGCCGGCGCGCTCACCGTCGCGGGCCTGGACGTCCGCGACCTGGCCGCCGAGTACGGCACCCCGGCGTACGTGCTGGACGAGGACGACCTGCGCGAGCGCTGCCGCGAGTTCCGCGCGGCCTTCCCGGACGCGGACGTCTACTACGCCGGCAAGGCGTTCCTCTGCCGCGCGGTGGTCCGGATGATCGCCGAGGAGGGCCTGTTCCTCGACGTCTGCACGGGCGGCGAGCTGGCCACGGCGTTGTCGGCCGGGATGCCGCCGGAGCGGATGGGCTTCCACGGCAACAACAAGTCGGTGGCGGAGCTGACCCGGGCGGTCGACGCCGGGGTGGGCCGGATCATCGTCGACTCGTTCACCGAGATCGACCGGCTCTCCGAGCTGGCCCGCGAGCGCGGGGTACGCCCGAAGGTGCTGGTCCGGGTCACCGTGGGCGTGGAGGCACACACCCACGAGTTCATCGCCACCGCGCACGAGGACCAGAAGTTCGGCTTTTCGCTCGCGGGCGGGGCCGCCGCCGCGGCCGCGTTCAAGATCCTCGACGAGGACGTGCTGGAGCTGCGCGGCCTGCACTCGCACATCGGCTCGCAGATCTTCGACGCCAGCGGCTTCGAGGTCTCCGCCCGCCGGGTGCTCGCCCTGCAGTCGCAGATCCGCGACGCCCGGGGCGTGGAGCTGCCCGAGCTGGACCTGGGCGGCGGCTTCGGCATCGCGTACACCACCCAGGACGACCCGGCGTCGCCGCACGAGCTGGCGAAGCGGCTGCGCAAGATCGTCGACGGGGAGTGCGCGGCGGAGAACCTGGCCGTGCCGCATCTGTCGGTCGAGCCGGGCCGGGCGATCGTCGGCCCGGCCGTGTTCACGCTCTACGGGGTCGGAACCGTCAAGGACGTGGACGGCCTGCGCACGTACGTGAGCGTGGACGGCGGGATGAGCGACAACATCCGTACCGCGCTCTACGACGCCTCGTACTCGGCGACGATGGCGAATCGCACGTCGTCCGCGCAGCCGATGCTCGCCCGCGTGGTGGGAAAGCATTGTGAGTCCGGGGACATCGTGGTGAAGGATGAATTCCTGCCCGCCGACGTGCAGCCCGGAGATCTTGTTGCGGTGCCCGGCACCGGGGCGTACTGCCGGAGCATGGCCAGCAACTACAACCATGTCCCGCGGCCCCCGGTCGTCGCCGTCCGTGACGGTCGGGCGCGGCTGATCGTCCGCCGGGAGACCGAAGACGACCTGCTGGCATTGGATGTGGGATGACCTCACCGGTTCGCTTGGCGCTGCTCGGCTGTGGCACGGTCGGTAGCGACGTGGTCCGGCTGCTGCACGAGCAGTCGGCCGACCTCGCCGCCCGGATCGGCGCCCCGCTGGAGATCGCCGGGATCGCCGTACGCCGGCTCGGCCGTGACCGCGGTGACCTGCCGGTCGACCCGGCCCTGTTCACCACCGACGCGCTCGGGCTTGTCAAACGCGACGACGTGGACGTGGTGGTCGAGGTTGTCGGCGGCATCGACCCGGCCCGCGGGTGGCTGGTCGAGGCGCTGCGCGCGGGCAAGAGCGTGGTCACCGCCAACAAGGCGCTGCTCGCCGAGGACGGCGCGACGCTGCACGACGCCGCCGCCGAGGGTGGCGCCGACCTCTACTACGAGGCGAGCGTCGCCGGGGCGATCCCGCTGCTGCGCCCCCTGCGCGAGTCGCTGCACGGCGACCGGATCACCCGGGTCACCGGCATCGTGAACGGCACCACCAACTTCATCCTCTCCGCCATGGACGCCACCGGTGCCGGCTTCGCCGAGGCGCTGGAGGAGGCCACCGAGCTGGGGTACGCGGAGGCCGACCCGACGGCCGACGTGGAGGGCTTCGACGCCGCCGCCAAGGCCGCCATCCTCGCCTCGCTGGCGTTCCACACCCGGGTGACCGCCGCCGACGTGCACCGCGAGGGCATCACCGAGGTGACCGCCGCCGACGTGGCCAGCGCCAAGGCCATGGGCTGCACGATCAAGCTGCTCTGCATCGCCGCCCGGGGCGTCGACCCGGGCGGCCGGGAGACGGTGAACGTCCGGGTGCACCCGGCGATGATCCCGCTGACGCACCCGCTCGCCAGCGTGGGCGACGCGTTCAACGCGGTGTTCGTCGAGGCCGACGCGGCCGGGCAGCTCATGTTCTACGGCCGGGGCGCCGGTGGCGCGCCGACCGCCAGCGCGGTGCTCGGCGACGTGGTGGCGGTGGCCCGCAACCGCCTCGCCGGGGTACGCGCGGCGAGCGAGTCGGCGTACGCCGACCTGCCGGTGCGGCCGATGGGCGAGGCGCTCACCCGCTACCACATCAGCCTCGACGTGACCGACCGCCCGGGCGTGCTGGCCGGGGTGGCGGGTGTCTTCGCCCGGCACGAGGTGTCCATCGCCACGGTCCGGCAGGGCCCGGCCGGCGGCGACGCGGAACTGGTTATCGTCACCCACGTCGCGCCCGACGCTGCGCTCGCGGCCACCGTCCGGGAGCTGCGCGGACTGGACATCGTCCGCTCGGTGACGAGCGTGCTGCGGGTGGAGGGCGGCGCGTAACCCGGGCGTCCCGCCTGATGGTTAAGGCAGGGTGTGCCGGTGGCCGGCCGGGCAGGCTGGTCCACGCTGTTGGCAGGCCCCGGAGCGGGGCGACAGAGGCGAGGAGCGCGACATGTGGCGGGGACTGATCGAGGCGTACCGGGACCGGCTGCCGGTCACCGACGCGACTCCCGTCGTCACCCTGCACGAGGGCAACACGCCGCTGCTGCCGGCGCCGGTGCTCTCCGCCCGGGTCGGCGCGGACGTCTGGCTCAAGGTCGAGGGAGCCAACCCGACCGGCTCGTTCAAGGACCGGGGCATGACGGTCGCCGTCTCCAAGGCCGTCGAGGCCGGTGACAAGGCGATCATCTGCGCGTCCACCGGCAACACCAGCGCCTCCGCCGCCGCGTACGCGGCCCGCGCCGGGATCACCTGCGCGGTGCTGGTGCCGCAGGGCAAGATCGCGCTGGGCAAGCTGGCTCAGGCGCTCGTGCACGGCGCGAAGCTGCTCCAGGTGCAGGGCAACTTCGACGACTGCCTCGGGCTGGCCGGCAAGCTCGCCCAGGACTACCCGGTCGCGCTGGTCAACTCCGTCAACATCGACCGGCTGCACGGGCAGAAGACCGCCGCCTTCGAGATCGTCGAGGCGCTCGGCGACGCGCCAGACATTCACTGCCTGCCGGTCGGCAACGCCGGCAACATCACCGCGTACTGGATGGGCTACTCCGAGGACCTGCGCGACGGCAACGCCACGAAGGCCCCCCGGATGTACGGCTTCCAGGCCGCCGGCGCGGCCCCCATCGTCACCGGCCAGGTGGTGCCGGAGCCGTCGACGATCGCCACCGCCATCCGGATCGGCAACCCGGCGAGCTGGACGAAGGCCATCGACGCGCGGGACGCCTCCGGCGGACTGATCTCCGCGGTCACCGACCGGGAGATCCTTTCGGCGTACCGTCTGCTGGCCCGCGAGGTGGGCGTCTTCGTGGAGCTGGGCAGCGCGGCGAGCATCGCCGGCCTGCTCCAGCAGGCTGCCGCCGGCAAGGTGCCGGCCGGTTCGCGGGTGGTGTGCACGGTCACCGGGCACGGTCTGAAGGACCCGGAGTGGGCCATCTCGACCGCGCCCGCGCCGGTGACCATCGCCAACGACGCGCTGGCCGCCGCGCGTTCCCTCGACCTGGCCTGATCTCTCCGTCCCGGCGGCTTCCCCGGCCCGATTCACACCTTCCGGGGCCCTTTGCCGACGCACACTCTGCTGGACCTCACGAGGGCTCCGCGCATCCCTCCCGGACCTCACTTCGAGGGCCTTCTCCGCCCTGATCGCCGCCACTTCGGGGAGGTGGCGGCATCCCACCTCCCTGATCCACGCCTCTTCGGCGCACGTGGCGGCTTCCTCCTTCCTGATCCACGCCACTTCGGGGCACGTGGCGGCATCCTCCGCGCTTGATCGACACCAGTTCCGGGAGGTGGTGGTACCCCCTTCCTTGATCCTCTCCACTTCGGGGTGGTGGTGGTATCCCCTTCCTTGATCCTCTCCACTTCGGGGAGGTGGTGGCATCGGCGTGGGTGGGATGCAGCCACTTCGGCGGGGTGGAGTCGATCAAGGGTGGGCTCGTGGCCGGAAGTGATGTGCTCGGGCGGGCGGGCCGATCGAGGTGGGTGGGGTGGCCGTGCCGCCGCATCAGGTGCCGAGTGGTGGCGGGCCGACCCGACTGTGGCATCCGACCCGCCTCCCGCGCCCGCACTTCGCCTCGCTCCCGTGCTTCCAAAACCGGCATGCAACAGCGCATGGCGCCCCTCGCCCTGGCAGGCGTGCTCTCCCGACACCAGCTCGGGGAGGTGGTGGCATCCCCGAGCTTGATCCACTCCACTTCGGGGTGGTGGTGGGATCGGAGCGGGTGGGATGCAGCCACTTCGGCGAGGTGGAGTGGATCAAGGGTGGGGGTGGTGGCCGAGGGCCGAGTGCCCGGCGGGCCGGTTGAGGTGGGGCGGGGTGGCCACCACCTGAGGGCCGGGTGGGGCTGGGTCGGCCCGAGGGCATCCCCGCCCGCCTCGCGTGTCCGCGCTTCCGGGTCGAACCTTGATCCACTCCACTTCGGGGTGGTGGCGAGGTCGGAGCGGGTGGGATGCAGCCACCCCGGCGAGGTGGATTCGATCAAGGCGGGCACGGGCGACCCCCGAGGGCGGCAATGTCATCGGCTGGGGCGGATGCCGGGAGTGTCGGGGCGTGCGGCAGACTCAGGGCCCCGCAAACCCCTCTTCAGGAGTGAATAACGCCGATGTCGCTGCTCGCCAGATTCAGTCTCGCCAACCGGGGCCTGATCGCCCTCGTCGCGTTGGTGACGACGGCGTTCGGCCTGTTCGCCGTGCCGTCGCTGAAGCAGCAGCTCCTGCCGTCGCTGGAGTTTCCCGCCGCGTTCATCGTGGCGACGTACCCGGGCGCCGCGCCGGAGATCGTCGAGTCCCAGGTCGCCGAGCCGATCGAGAACAGCCTCAAGGGCATCCCGGGCCTGGACAAGGTCACCTCGACCTCGCGCGAGGGCTCGGCCACGGTCCAGGTGCAGTACGAGTTCGGCACCGACCTGGACGACGTCGTGAACAAGATGGAGACGGCGCTCAACCGGATCGACGCCCAGCTCCCCGAGGGCGTCGATCCGCAGGTGATCGCCGGCAGCACCGACGATCTGCCCGCCGTGGTGGTCGCCGCGACCGGTGACGGTGACGAGCGGGCGCTGGCGGAGAAGCTGCGCACCGCCGTCGTGCCGGAGCTGGAGGCGCTGGACGGCGTCCGCTCGGTGGACGTCACCGGCGCCCGGAACCAGGTCGTGACGATCACCCCCGACGCGGCGAAGCTCGCCGCCGCCAGGGTGGCGCCGACAGCCATCGCGTCGGCGCTCAAGAGCAACGGCGTGGCGGTGCCGGCGGGCGCGCTCGCCGACGGTGACCGGTCGCTGCCGGTGCAGGTGGGCACGCCGATCCGTACGCTCGACGACCTGCGCGGCATCGTGCTCACCACGGCGCCCGCCGCCCCGGTACGCCTCGGCGACGTCGCGGCGGTGGAGCAGCAGCTCGCGCCGGCGACCTCGTTGACCCGTACCAACGGCAAGCCCAGCCTCGGCATCGCGGTGACCGCCGCTCCGGACGGCAACGCGGTGGAGATCTCGCACGAGATCCGGGACCGGCTGGACGAGCTGGGCGCCGCCGCGGACGCCGAGCTGACAGTGGTCTTCGACCAGGCCCCGTTCGTCGAGAAGTCCATCGAGAGCCTGACCACCGAGGGCCTGTTGGGCCTGGTCATGGCGGTGGTGGTGATCCTGGTCTTCCTGCTGTCGGTGCGCTCCACGGTGGTCACCGCGGTCTCCATCCCGCTGTCCGTGCTGGTCGCGCTGATCGTGCTCTGGGCCGGCGACTACTCGCTGAACCTGCTCACCCTGGGCGCGCTGACCATCGCGGTCGGGCGGGTGGTGGACGACTCCATCGTGGTGCTGGAGAACATCAAACGGCACCTGGAGTACGGCGAGCCGAAGCGGGACGCCATCCTCACCGCGGTACGCGAGGTGGCCGGCGCGGTGACCGCCTCCACGCTCACCACGGTGGCCGTGTTCGCGCCGATCGCCCTGGTGGGCGGCTTCGTCGGGCAGCTCTTCGCCCCGTTCGCGATCACCGTGACGGTGGCGCTGCTCGCCTCGCTGCTGGTGTCGCTGACCGTCATCCCGGTGCTGGCGTACTGGTTCCTGCGGCCGCGCGGCGGCGCTGACGACGCCGCCGCCCGGCGGGCCGCCGAGGAGAAGGAGCTGCGCAACCCGTTGCAGCGGGCGTACCTGCCGGTGATCGACTTCGCCACCCGCTCCCGGAAGACCCGGTGGGCGACCGTCGGCCTGGGCCTGCTGGTGCTGCTGGGCACGTTCGGGCTGGCGCAGAAGCTGGAGACGAACTTCCTGGACGACTCGGGCCAGGACACGCTCGCCATCCGGCAGGACATGCCGGCCGGCACCTCGCTCGCCGGCACCGACCGGGCCGCCGCGCGGATCGAGGAGGTGCTGCGGCGTACCCGCGGGGTGGAGACCTACCAGGTCAGCGCCGGTGGTGGCGACAATCCGTTCGCCGGCGGCGGCAGCGACCGGGCCACCTGGTCGCTGTCGCTCTCCGACGACACGGACGCCGCGACGGTACGCCAGGGCCTGCGCAAGGAGTTCGACGCGCTCGGCCCGGAGGTCGGCGAGTTGACGTTCGGCGGCGGGCAGAACGCCTCCGCCAACCAGGTCGAGGTGGTGGTGCAGGCCGCCGACCAGGAGACGCTGACCCGGGCCGCCGAGGCGGTACGGGCCGCGATGGCCGAGACGCCGGGCGTGGAGGACGTGACCACCAGCCTGGCCACCCAGGTGCCGCGCGTCGAAGTGACGGTGGACCGGCTGGCCGCGGCCCGCGCCGGGCTCACCGAGGCGGCCGTCGGGCAGCTCGTCGCGCAGACGTACCGGGGTGCGCCGCTCGGCCAGGTCACGCTCGACGGCACGGCCCAGACCGTGGTGCTGAGCAGCGGCGCCCGGCCGCCGCTGACGGTGGAGGAGCTGCGGGCGCTGCCGGTCGGCGCGGTGCCGCTGGACGCGATCGCGGACGTCAACCAGGTCGAGGGCCCGCAGCAGGTGACCCGGATCGACGGCGAGCGCAGCGTCTCGGTCACCGGTACGGCGACCGGCTCGAACCTCGGCGCCACCACGCAGGAGCTGCAGAAGCGGCTGGACGCGCTGGACGTGCCGGGCGCCACGTACGAGATCGGCGGCGTCAGCGCCGACCAGGCGGACGCGTTCGCGGACCTCGGTCTCGCGGTGCTGGCCGCCATCGCGATCGTCTTCCTGATCATGGTGGCCACGTTCCGCAGCCTGACCCAGGCGCTGATCCTGCTGATCTCGGTGCCGTTCGCGGCGACCGGGGCGATCGGGCTGCTGCTGGTCACCGGCACGCCGCTGGGCGTGCCGGCGCTGATCGGCGTGCTCATGCTCGTCGGCATCGTGGTGACGAACGCGATCGTGCTGCTGGACCTGATCAACCAGTACCGGGCCCAGGGCATGGACGTGACCGAGGCCGTGGTCGAGGGTGGTCGCCGCCGGCTCCGGCCGATCCTGATGACAGCCGTCGCCACCATCTTCGCGTTGCTGCCGATGGCGCTGGGGCTGACCGGCGAGGGCGGCTTCATCTCCAAGCCGCTGGCGATCGTGGTGATCGGCGGCCTGCTCAGCTCGACGTTGCTGACGCTGGTGCTGGTGCCGACGCTCTACACGATGGTGGAGCACACCAAGGGCTCGTTCCGGGCCCGGCGCCGGGGTGCCGCGGAGCCGGTCGATCCGGAGCCGGCGGCCGATCCGGTGCCGGTGCCGGTCGGCGGCGGCGAGGAGCGGGCCGAGGAGCGGGCCGGGGCCGCGCCGCCGCAGGCCCGCCCGTCGGGCGCGCTGATCGACGGTACGGACCAGTTCGAGGTGCTCCGCCTGCCCAAGACGCGTCGTTCCCCGCTTCCCCCCACCGAGTGACGGGGTCGGGAGGGGCCCGCGTGGCCCCTCCCGACACCTCGGCGCACGGGGCACACCGGACCCCCGTCCGGCGGTACGCTCGGTGATCTGATTCCTACGTGGGGTGCGGGGGCGCGATGGGGGTCGCGGGCCGGTGGAATCGGCGCACCGTGCTGCGCCGGTCCGCGCTGCTGCTCGGCGGCGCCGCAGTCGGCTCCGCCGCCACCGTCGAGAGCACCTGGGTGGCCGACCGCCGGCTCCCGCTGGCGGGCGGGCCGGCCAGCGCCACGCTCGGCAACGGCCACCAGGACGTCGGTCGCGGCGGGGTCCAGGTCCTCTGGGGCGTACGCACCGACGAACCCCTGGTGGCGCTCACCTTCGACGACGGCCCCCGCCCACAGTGGACGCCGATGGTGCTGGACACGCTGGCCGAGCACCGGGTGCCGGCCACCTTCTTCCTGGTCGGTGAGCGGGCGCGCCGGCACGCCCCGCTGGTCCGGGGCCGGATGGACGGCCACGAGGTCGGCAACCACAGTTGGGCGCACCGCGACCTGGCCCGGATGGACGCCGCGACGGTCTACGACGACCTGCGCCGCAGCCACGACGCGATCGCGGCGGCCACCGGATCGCCCCCGCGCCTGCTCCGCCCGCCCTGGGGGCACCTGGGCGGGGCGGTGCTGTACGCGTCGGCCCGGCTGGACTACCGGCTGGTGCTCTGGACGCTGCAGATGGTCGAGAGCGAGTTCCCGCACGACCCGGCCGGGCACGCCCGGCGGATCGTGGCCGACGTGCGCCCCGGCACGATCGTGCTCGGGCACGACGTGGGCGACGACCGGCGGCTTGTCGCGCTCCGCGGCCTACCCGACATGATCGACGGGTTGCGGGCCCGGGGATACACCTTCGTCACGGTCTCCGACCTGCTGCGCCGAGCTGCCGGCGGGGGAGCGGCCCGATAGGGTGCCCGCGTGTCGCCCACCCTCTCCGTCCTCGTCCGCAACCGCGACTTCCGCCATTTGTTCATCGCTGAGCTGGTGGTGTTCGGCGCGGACTGGTTCGTCATGGTGCCACTGCTGGTGCTGCTGCCGGAACTGACCGGCAGCGGGGTGTGGGGCGCGCTGGTGCTGGCCGTGGACACCGGCACCACCGCGTTGCTGCTGCCGTACGCCGGGACCGTGGCCGACCGGTTCGACCGCCGCAAGGTGATGATGGGGGCGAACGTCGCCGCCCTGGCCGGTGTCCTGCTGCTGCTCGGTGTGCGCAGCTCCGCGACGGCCTGGCTGGCGCTGGCGGCGATCGCGCTGGTGGCGGTGGCGAAGGCATTCTACTCGCCGGCCGCCCAGGCCGCGCTGCCGAACGTGGTCGACCCGGCGGACCTGGCGGCGGCGAACGCGGTCGCCGGCTCGGCCTGGGGCACGATGACAGTGGTCGGCGCCTCGCTCGGCGGCATCCTGAGCGCCGCGTCCGGCCCGTACGTCAGCTTCTGGGTGGCCGCCGCGGGCCTGCTCGCCGCCTTCTTCCTGGCCGCGTCGATCCGCCGGCCGTTGCAGGCGCCGCGCGACCCGGCGGCGGCCGTGCCGCGCACCTGGGCGGCGATCCGGGAGGCGCTGCGCTACATCGTCCAGCGCCCGCGTGTGCTCGCGCTGGTCACCGTGAAGTCGGCGGTCGGCCTGGGCAACGGGGTGCTGACCGTCTTCCCGCTGCTCGCCGGCGTGTACGGCGTCGGCGCGGTCGGCGCGGGCCTGCTCTTCGCCGCCCGGGGCGCCGGGGCCCTGGTCGGCCCGATCCTGATGCGCCGGGTGCTGAGCAACCGGGCCTGGCTGCTCACCGGCCTGGCGCTGTCCATGTCGCTGTACGGCCTGGCCTACCTGGGCGCCTCGGCGGTGTCCTGGTTCCCGTTGGTGCTGGTCCTGGTCTTCCTGGCCCACCTGGGCGGCGGCAGCAACTGGGTGCTGTCCAACTACGCGCTGCAGGGCGAGGTGCCGGACCGGCTGCGCGGCCGGGTCTTCGCCACCGACATGATGCTGGCCACACTCGCCATCGCGGTGAGCCAGCTGGTCGTGGCGCTCGTGGTGGACCGGGTGGACGAGCGCACCGTGCTGGCCGGTTGCGGCCTGGTCACCGTCGTCTACGCGCTCGGCTGGCGGTTCGCGACCCGGCGGCTCTCGCTCACCGACCCGGTGGACGCGCCGGTGCCGGACCGGGCGGGATGACACGTCGGTCTCACGCTCCGGGCGGTACGGCCGGCTTGTCGGTCGGACGCCCTAGCATGAGCCGGTGCCGACGACCTTCATCCCCGGCCCGGTCCAGGTCCGGGTGCCCGCGACCAGCGCCAACCTGGGCCCTGGCTTCGACGCGCTCGGCCTGGCGCTCGGCCGCCACGACGACGTCACGGCCGAGGTGACCGGCGGCGGCGTGCAGGTGTCGGTGACCGGCGAGGGCGCCGGTGAGCTGCCGGCGGACGAGCGGCACCTGATCGTGACCGCTATGCGGGCCACCTTCGACGCGCTCGGCGCGCAGCCGGCCGGCCTGGCGTTGGAGTGCGAGAACCGCATCCCCCAGGCCCGCGGGCTCGGCTCGTCCTCGGCCGCGATCGTGGCCGGGGTGCTGGCGGCCCGCGCGCTGGTGGCCGACGGCGAGCAGCGGATGGACGACGACGCCGCGCTGCGGCTGGCCGCCGAACTGGAAGGGCACCCGGACAACGTCGCGCCCTGCCTGCTCGGGGGCTTCACGATCGCCTGGACGGAGCCGGGTGGCGCTCGGGCGGTCTCGCTGCCGGTGGCGCCGGCCGTGCACCCGACCGTCTTCGTGCCCGCCGAGCGGGGCCTGACCTCGGTGGCCCGGGCCGCGCTGCCGGCCACCGTGCCGCACGCGGACGCGGCGCTCAACGCGGGCCGGGCGGCCCTGCTGGTGCACGCGCTGACGGCCGATCCGGCGCTGCTGCTGCCGGCCACCGTCGACCGGCTGCACCAGGAGCAGCGGGCGCCGGGGATGCCCGCCACCGCGGCGCTGGTCGGCGCGCTGCGTGCGTCGGGTGTGGCGGCTGTGGTCAGTGGGGCGGGCCCGACGGTGCTGGCACTTTCCCAGGTCCCGGTGGGATTCGAGGCGGGAACAGATTGGCGCCGGTGGGAGTTGCCGATAGATGTCAGCGGTGCCCGGGTCATCCGGGGTAGACTTTGACACGCCGAGCGGGGCCCTGTTGCCGCAGGTCGGAAGAGTTGATTACGCTCTAGACCTAGCACAGCCGCGAAGCATGCGATCTTCCTGCGGTTCGGCGCACCCCCGAAGCTCTCGGCGGTCAGCCCGTCACCCCTGCCCAAGGCCCACGCCGCACCGCAGTTTCCACAGGTCGCCGCAGGCGGCGAGACCTGCTCACCGATGGTGGTGAGTCGGGAAACCACCGGCTGCTGTGTCACAGACTCCCGCGACGCGTCCATGCGAGGCGGGTGCACCGAGGCCGCCCGGCCACCTGGTTCCACGACTCCGGGCAGCTCCGGCCTATCGAGGGAAGGAATCCATTGAGCGACACCACCGACGTGACGTCGGATGTTTCCAACGTCGCTGGCGATGCCACCACCGCCGCCCCCACGCGTCGCCGCCGGAGCGGCACCGGCCTGTCGGCGATGCTGCTGCCGGAGCTGCAGAGCCTGGCCGCGTCGCTCGGCATCTCTGGTACGGCCCGCATGCGCAAGGGCGAGCTGATCAGTGCCATCACCGAGCGGCAGCAGGGCGGCGCCGCCGCCGGGACCCCTCGACCGCGCGCCGAGGTAGCGGCCGCGGCTGCTGCTCCCGCCCGTGAGGAGGTGCACGCGGAGGTCCGTGAGGAGCGGGCCGAGGCGCGCCCCGCCGAGCAGGCGCCCGCCGAGGCGACCGAGGGTCGTACCCGTGGCCGCCGCAGCCGGGCCGCCGCCGCGACCACCGAGGCCCGGCCGGCCGAGACGCCGGCGGCCGAGGCGCGGCCGGCCGAGACCCGCGCCGAGGAGGCTCCCGCCGAGACCGGCGAGCGCGCCGAGGGCCGGGGTCGTGAGCGTGCCGAGCGGACCGAGCGCGGCGGCGAGCGTGCCGAGCGGACCGAGCGCGGCGGCGAGCGTGCCGAGCGGACCGAGCGCGGCGGCGAGCGTGCCGAGCGCAACGACCGTGGTGACCGGGCTGAGCGCGGCGACCGTGGTGACCGGGCCGAGCGCGGTGGCGACCGCAACGAGCGTGCCGACCGGGGCGAGCGTGCGGAGCGCAACGACCGCAACGACCGCAACGACCGCAACGACCGCAACGATCGGGGCGACCGCAACGACCGCAACGACCGGGGTCAGCGCGCCGAGCGGGACAACGACGGCGACGACGACGAGGGCGGCGGCCGGCGGGGCCGGCGCAGCCGGTTCCGGGACCGCCGTCGCGGCCGTGGCGAGCGGGGCGAGGGCGACAGCGGTGGCGGTGGCGGCCGCGAGCCGCAGGTCGGCGAGGACGACGTGCTCGTCCCGGTCGCCGGCATCATCGACGTGCTCGACAACTACGCCTTCGTCCGGACCACCGGCTACCTGGCCGGCCCGAACGACGTGTACGTCTCGATGTCCCAGATCAAGAAGTACGGCCTGCGCCGCGGTGACGCGATCACCGGCGCCGTGCGGGCCGCGCGGGACGGCGAGCAGCGGCGCGACAAGTACAACCCGCTCGTCCGGCTGGACACCATCAACGGGATGGAGCCGGACGAGGCGAAGCGCCGGCCGGAGTTCTACAAGCTCACCCCGCTCTACCCGCAGGAGCGCCTGCGGCTGGAGACCGAGCCGCACATCCTCACCACCCGGGTGATCGACCTGGTCATGCCGATCGGCAAGGGCCAGCGGGCGCTCATCGTGTCGCCGCCGAAGGCCGGTAAGACGATGGTGCTGCAGGCGATCGCGAACGCGATCACCCGCAACAACCCGGAGTGCCACCTGATGGTGGTGCTGGTCGACGAGCGGCCCGAAGAGGTCACCGACATGCAGCGCTCGGTGAAGGGCGAGGTCATCGCGGCCACGTTCGACCGTCCGCCGCAGGACCACACCACGGTGGCGGAGCTGGCGATCGAGCGGGCGAAGCGCCTGGTCGAGCTGGGGCACGACGTGGTCGTGCTGCTCGACTCGGTGACCCGGCTCGGCCGGTCGTACAACCTGGCGGCGCCGGCCAGCGGCCGGATCATGTCGGGTGGTATCGACTCCACCGCGCTCTACCCGCCCAAGCGGTTCCTCGGCGCGGCGCGCAACATCGAGAACGGCGGCTCGCTGACCATTCTCGCCACCGCGCTGGTGGAGACCGGGTCCATGGCGGACACGGTCATCTTCGAGGAGTTCAAGGGCACCGGTAACGCCGAGCTGAAGCTGGACCGGAAGATCGCCGACAAGCGGGTCTTCCCGGCGATCGACATCAACCCCTCCGGCACCCGCAAGGAGGAGGTCCTGCTCGCGCCGGAGGAGCTGGCGATCATCCACAAGCTCCGCAAGGTGCTGCACTCGCTGGACTCGCAGGCGGCGCTCGACCTCCTGCTGGACCGGCTCAAGCAGTCCCGTACCAACATCGAGTTCCTGATGCAGATCGCGAAGTCCACTCCGGGCGAGTGAGCTGCCGGACGGCGAACGAGGGGCACGGCCGAATGCGGCCGTGCCCCTCGTCGCGTTCCCGGCACCGCCCACGGTGAAGTTTTCCTTCGGTTCAGCCGAGAGGTATTGAAACTTCTGTTCATCGTCGGGTTGACTGTCGTCCATGCGAACCCGCAGTCGACCCGCCCGCCTCGCCGGCGTCCTGCTGCTGACGCCGTTGCTGACCATCACCGCGCCGACGCCGTCCGCCGCGACGGCCGCCGGGCCGTCGCCCGTCGCGCCGCCGGCCGCCACCGCCGCCGAGGACGCGCCACGCGCCTCGTCCCGTCCCGACCCCGCCGTCGCGCTGGCCGGTGTGGAGCCGGCCGGCGGCCTGGAGACCGCCAAGAGCACCCGGCCGGTCGCGCCCGGCCTGAACCTGACCTCCTTCGACAGGTACGACGCGGCCGGCTGGCTGCGCGCCGATGCGCTCACCGCGGATCTGAGCGGTGGGCTGACCGTGGACTACGTGAACTCGGGCGAGGTGACGCGGGACGAGCCGCTGCGCGCCGCGGTGGACCGGTCCCGCGCGGTAGCGGCGGTGAACGGCGACTTCTTCGACATCAACGCCTCCGGCGCCGCCCAGGGCGTCGGCATCCGCTCCGGCGAGCTGGTGCAGTCGCCGATCGCCGGGCACCCCAACGCGGTGGGCGTCAGCGCCCAGGGCATCGGCCGGGTCGTCGAGGTCGGCTTCGAGGGCGCCGCGACGCTGCCCACCGGGCCGGTGCCGCTCACCCAGTTCAACAACATGGTGCAGCGCGACGGCGTGGGCGTCTTCACGCCGCTCTGGGGCTCGTACACCCGCAAGCGGGCCGTGGAGGGCGCGGCCCGGACGGTCGAGGTGACGCTGACCGGCGGCCGGGTGGCGAGCGTGGCCGCCACGGCGGGCGAGGGTCCGATCCCGGCCGGCAGCACCGTGCTGCTCGGCCGCGAGGCCGGCGCCGACGCGCTCGCCGCGCTGCGTCCCGGCGACGAGGTGGACGTGTCCTGGCGGCCGCGGACCTCCGACGGCGGTGACCTGCGCGCCGCGGTGGGCGGCGGCAACGTGCTGGTCCGCGACGGCGTGGTGCAGGCCATCGCCGACCAGTCGCTGGCTCCGCGTACCGCTGTCGGCTTCTCTGCCGACGGACGCAAGATGATCATGCTGACGGTGGACGGTCGGCAGGTGGACAGCCGTGGCGTCACCCAGACCGAGATGGGCCGCATGATGGCCGAGCTGGGCGCCGCGAACGCGCTCAACCTCGACGGCGGCGGCTCGTCCACGCTGCTGGCCCGGGAGCCGGGCGCGGCCACGGTCCAGGTGGAGAACAGCCCGTCCGACGGCAGCGAGCGGCCGGTGCCCAACGGGCTCGCCGTCTACGCCCCGAAGGGCAGCGGCCGGCTCACCGGCTACTGGCTGGAGACCGCCAGCGACCCGACCGCCGCGCCGGGCGTGGCGCCGGTGCGCGGCGGCCGACCGGACCGGGTCTTTCCCGGCCTCACCCGCCGGCTCACCGCCGCCGGTTACGACGAGACGTACGGCCCGGCCGCCGGCGAGCCGCGCTGGCACGCCACCCACGGACGGGTGGACGGCGACGGGGTGTTCCGGGCCGCCGTCCCCGGCCGGAGCACTGTCACCGCGGCGCGCGGACGCGCCCGGGGCACGATCGAGCTGACAGTGCTCGGTCCGCTGGCGCGGATCGACGGCACCGTCGACCGGGTCGGCCTGGACCGGGCCGGCGACAGCGGCCTGTTCGGCGTGGTCGGCTACGACGCCGAGGGCAACACCGCGCCGATCGAGCCGGCCGACCTGAAGCTGGAGTACGACAGCGACCTGCTCTCGGTCACCCCCACCGCCGACGGCAACCTGTCCGTCGAGGCGCTCCGCGAGACCGGCTCGGCGCTGGTCACCGCGCGGGTCGGCAACCACAGCACGGTCCTGCCGGTGACTGTCGGGCTCACCGACGTGCCGGTGGCCGGCTTCGACGACGCCGCGTCGTGGAAGTTCAGCCAGGCCCGCGCCTCCGGTGCGGTCGCGCCGGCCGAGGGGCACACCGGCACCGGGCTGCGGATGTCGTACGACTTCGGCCAGTCCACCGGCACCCGGGCCGCGTACGCCGACCCGCCGGCCTGGATCGACGTGCCCGGCCAGCCGCAGGCGTTCGGTATGTGGATCAAGGCCAACGGCACCGGCGAGTGGCCCAGCCTGCACCTGCACGACGCGCAGGACACCCAGTTCGTGCTCCGCGGCCCGTACCTGGACTGGACCGGCTGGAAGTACGTCGAGTTCGCCGTACCGCCCGGCGTGCAGTACCCGGTGCGGGTGCGCCGGTTCTACGTGGCCGAGACCGACCCGGCCAAGCAGTACCGCAGCGAGGTGGTCCTCGACGACCTGGTCGCCCGGGTGCCGCCGGACGTGCAGGCGCCGCCGGAGCCGAACCGCACCGACCGGGTGGTGGTGCGCGACGGCACCGTGGACGGGGCGCCCTGGCGCTTCGCGGTGCTCTCCGACGCCCAGTTCGTCGCCGCGAACCCGGACAGCGACCTGGTCGCCCAGGCCCGCCGTACGCTGCGCGAGGTCCGCGCCGCCCGGCCGGACTTCCTGATCATCAACGGTGACTTCGTGGACACCGCCTACCCGGCGGACTTCGCGCTGGCCAAGCGCATCCTGGACGAGGAACTGGGCGGCGAGGTGCCGTACCACTACGTACCGGGCAACCACGAGATCATGGGCGCGCCGATCGACAACTTCCGCAGCGTCTTCGGGGACACCTCGCGCGTCTTCGACCACCGGGGCACCCGGTTCCTCACGCTGAGCACCGCCACCGGGTCGCTGCGCGGCGGCGGGTTCGACCAGGTGGAGCTGCTGCGCCGGACGCTCGACCAGGCCGCCGCCGACCGCTCGGTGGGCTCGGTGGCGGTGCTGTTCCACCACCCGCCGCGCGACCCGAGCCCGGCCAAGGCCAGCCAGCTCGGCGACCGGAAGGAAGCGGCGCTGGTCGAGCAGTGGCTGGCCGACTTCCAGCACCGCACCGGCAAGGGCGCGCTGATGGTCAACGGCCACGTCGGCACGTTCCACGCCGACCGGGTGGACGGCGTGCCGTACGTGATCAACGGCAACTCGGGCAAGGACCCGTCCACCCCGGCCGCGCTCGGCGGGTTCACCGGCTGGACCGAGTTCGGGGTGGACCCGGTGACGCCCGGCGAGGCCGAGCGGGCCCGGCGTGACCCGCTGGCCGAAGGGCCGCGGTGGGTGGGCGCGGAGATGCACGCCCACGTCGACCGGCTCGCGCTGACCGCGCCCGCGCAGGCGCGCCAGGGCTCGCCCGTGGACGTCACTGCCACGCTCACCCAGCCCAGCGGCCGGCAGGTGCCGGTGGCCGCGCCGGTCAGCGCCGACTGGTCCGGCTCGCCGAACCTGCACATCGGGGGTGCCGCGGGCGTACGGCCCTGGCACGTGGCCCGGTTCGACCCGGCCACCGGCCGGCTGACCGCGCTGCGTCCCGGCGCGCAGATCCTGCTGGCGGTGACAGTCAACGGCGTGAAGGCCGAGACGACGGTGACCACCGCCGCAGCGGTCCGCGCCCCCGCGGCCTGACCCGGGGCCGGGGCTCCTCATCCTGGGGGAGGAGCCCCGCCCCCGCACCCCCCGCCGCCCGCCCTCCCCGCCCGCCTTGCTCCGCTGATCATGAAGTTGGCCTGGACAAAAGCGACAGGAATTGCCGCCAAGTTCATGATCGCCGGGCTGAGGGCGGGTGGGGGCGGGTGGGGGCGGGTGAGGGCGAGCGAGGAGGGTGGGTGTGGGTGGGGTGGGTGTGGGAATGCCGGAGTGTGGGCGGGCGTTACGGGTGGCGGACCTCCTGTGCCGGGTGGGCGAGCCCCATGGCACACTGGTCAATCGGCCACCGGTTCCGGTTCACGCCCGAGCCCGTCGCGGACGACGGGGAGCACCGACGGCGACCCGGCGACCACCGACGAAAGGACCGAGGCGACATGAAGCCCAACATCCACCCGGAGTACGCGACCACCGAGGTCCGCTGCTCCTGCGGCAACTCCTTCACGACCCGCAGCACCGCCAAGGGCGGCGCCATCAGCGTCGAGACCTGCAGCGCCTGCCACCCGTTCTACACCGGTAAGCAGCGCGTGCTGGACACCGCCGGCCGGGTCGCGAAGTTCCAGCAGAAGTACGCCAAGGTTCAGGCCAAGAAGGCCAAGTAGCTCCGTCGACGACGCCCGTGTCCGGCTCCCGCCGGACACGGGCGTTCGTCCGTTTGCGCCGGTTTAATCCCCAAGGAGCATCCGCAGCATGAGCAGTGAGCGCCTGGCCGCCCTCCTCGACGAGTACGCCGAGCTGGAGCGGCGGCTGGCCGACCCGGCCCTCCACGCCGACCAGGGCACCGCCCGGCGGGTCGGCCGTCGGTACGCCGAACTGGTCCCGCTGCACAAGGCGGCCGGCGAGCTGGAGCAGGCCCGCGCCGACCTGGCCGCCGCGCGCGAGCTGGCCGCTGAGGACGCGACGTTCGCCACCGAGGCGGAGGCCATCGCCGCCTCCCTGCCGGCGCTGGAGGAACGGCTCGCGGAACTGCTCATCCCGCGCGACCCGCACGACGCCAAGGACGTGATCGTCGAGATCAAGGCCGGCGAGGGCGGCGAGGAGTCCGCGCTGTTCGCCGGGGACCTTCTGCGGATGTACACCAGGTACGCCGAACGGCACGGCTGGGTCACCGAGGTGATCGACGCCCAGGACTCCGACCTGGGTGGTGTCAAGGACGTCTCGCTGGCGATCAAGAGCAAGGGCGTTCCGGAGGGCGGGAACGGGGTCTGGTCCCGGCTCAAGTGGGAGGGCGGCGTGCACCGGGTGCAGCGCGTCCCGGTGACCGAGTCGCAGGGCCGGATCCACACCAGCGCGGCGGGCGTGCTGGTGCTGCCCGAGGCGGAGGACGTCGACGTCACCATCGACCCGAACGAGCTGCGCATCGACGTGTTCCGCTCGTCCGGCCCCGGTGGCCAGTCGGTGAACACCACCGACTCGGCGGTACGGATCACCCACGTGCCGACCGGCATCGTGGTCTCCTGCCAGAACGAGAAGTCGCAGCTGCAGAACCGCGAGCAGGCCATGCGCATCCTGCGTGCCCGGCTGCTCGCCGCGGCCCAGGAGCAGGCCGACGCGGCGGCGTCGGACGCCCGTAAGGCGCAGGTCCGCACCGTGGACCGCTCCGAGCGGATCCGCACCTACAACTTCCCGCAGAACCGGATCACCGACCACCGCATCGGCTACACCGCGTACAACCTGGACCTGGCGCTGGCCGGCGAGCTGGACGGGGTGCTCGACGCGCTGGCCGAGGCGGACCGCGCAGCCCGCCTGGCCGGCGAGACCGAGCTGTCCCGCCGCTGACCGCTGGGGTGTTGAGCGGGGGCCCCTCCTCTACCGGAGGCGTTAACAGGGGGCCCCTCCTTACCGCTCAGCTCGCGCGCGGTCGCGCCTTGGCGCGCAGCATCTCCCGGTCGGCCAGCTCGAACGCGGTGCCGAGCGCCTCCCGCACGCTCACAGTGGTGCTGCCGTCGACCTCGGCGAAACCGATGGTCACCCCGACCGGGGTGCCCGGCACCAGGGACTCCCAGTCCTCGGTGCGGACGGCCGCCTCGATCCGCCGGGCCACCTCGACCGCCTCCGGCATGACGGTGTCGGGCAGCACCACGACGAACTCGTCGCCGCCGTAGCGGGCCACGAAGTCGCCGCGCCGCATCACCCGGTTGATCACCCCGGCCACCCGTTGCAGCACCAGGTCGCCGGAGTGGTGGCCGTGGCGGGTGTTCACCGCCTTGAACCCGTCGAGGTCGCAGACGCCGATCACCACCCGCTCGCCCCGGGACACCACAGCGCCCAGGTAGCGCTCCAGCCGGCGCCGGTTGGGCAGGCCGGTGAGCGGGTCGGTGAGCGCCTCGCCCTCGTACCGGGCCGCCTCGCGGCGCATCTCCTCGTGGTCGATCCGGGCGGCGATGCCGTCGATGTAGACGTCCCGCAGCCGGTCGCTGCGCCGCGCGGCCAGCCGGAACGCGTGCCGGTCGGCCCGGTGCGCGCCCGCGTGGTCGCCGGCCCGGGCCAGCGCGACGCTGCGCAGCCGGGGCGCCTCGGCCGCGCCGAGTGTCTCGTCGGAGACCTGGAGCGCGTCCAGCCGGGTGACCGCCTCGATCGGGCGGTCGGCGGCGACGGCCAGGCAGACCTGACCGAGCTGGCGCAGGTCGCGGGCGCGGGCGCTGTCGCCGCCGTGGCCGAGCAGCCGTTTCGGGTCGGCGTCCCCGGCGGACTCCACCCGGTCGCCGAGCGCGGCCCGCCGGGCGGCGGCGTAGCCGTACGCGGCGAGGCTGCTGGGGCGCAGGTTGCCGGCCCGCCCGCCGCGCAGGAACCGGGCCAGGTCACCGGCGACGTCGCGCAGCACCCGCAGGCAGCCGTCGCTGTCGCCGTTGTGGTCGAGCGCCACCGCGTTGCGCAGCCGGATCCCCGGCGCGGCGAACGTCTCCTCCGGAATGCCGGCGCTGAGCCCCACCTCGCGGGCGCGCTCGATCGCGCCCAGCGCGTGGCCGTGGAAACTCAGGTACGAGTACGCCATCGCGAGGTCGTGCCAGCCCCAGGCGGTGTCCCGGTCCGGCGTGTCGTCGGCGCCCAGCGCGCGGGCGGCCCGGACCAGGTGCATCACGCACCGGTCCAGCGCGCCCTGGTGGTGGGCGGCGAGCGCGGCGAGCGCGTTGAGGTGCCCGTGCAGGTAGGGCTCGGCGAGGTCGCGTACGGCGGCGGAGGCGTCCTCGACGGCGCGGGTGAACTCGGCGGTCCGGCCGAGATTGATCAGCGCGGACAGCCGCTGCACGAGCGCGTCGGCGCGGGCGTACGGGTCGTCGGTGGTGCGGATGACGCGGTCGAGCAGGGCGCAGGCCTCCGCTGACCGGCTGGCCTCCTGCAGTGACCGAGCGCGTCGGAGAGCGTCAACCTGGTCCTCGACCTGGTCGAGCCAGCCCACTCGCGACCTCCCTGCCGTGTGCGCCCGGACGCACCCGCTCGTGAGGTGGGCCGCGACGCTTCATGATTATTGCGTGACAGCACTCCCGCAACACCCGTCCGAAGGGACAGAACGCGAACGGCCCTCGCTGGTGATCGCCCGGGTGGCCCGGGCGCTCGCGGCGGCGGGCGTCGAGGCGCCGCGCGCCGAGGCCGAGCAGCTGGCCGCGTACGTCCTCCAGGTGCCGCGCGGCCGGCTGGCGCTGGCCGACGGCTTCACCCCGGCGCAGCGCGACCGCCTGGACGCGCTGGTCGGACGGCGGGTGACCCGGGAGCCGTTGCAGCACCTGATCGGCACGGCGGGCTTCCGGCTGCTGGAGCTGGCGGTCGGGCCGGGCGTGTTCGTGCCCCGCCCGGAGACCGAACTGCTGGCCGGCTGGGGGATCGAGCGGGCCCGGGAGCGTCGGGCGCCGCTCGTGGTCGACCTGTGCAGCGGCTCCGGCGCGATCGCCCTGGCCGTGGCGCAGGAGGTGCCCTCGGCCCGGGTGGTGGCTGTGGAACGGTCCCCGGCCGCGCTGGCGTGGCTGCGGCGCAACGCGGCCGACCGGGCCGCCGCGGGGGACCGGCCGGTCGAGGTGGTGGCCGCCGACGTGACCGGTCCGGAGCTGCTGGCCGACCTGACCGGGCGGGTCGACGTGCTGCTCTGCAACCCGCCGTACGTGCCGAGGTCGGTGACGGTGCCGCCGGAGGTGGCCGGACACGACCCGGACGAGGCGGTCTTCGGCGGCGCGGACGGGCTGGACGTGATCCGCCCGGTGGTGCGCCGGGCCGCCGCGCTGCTGCGCCCGGGCGGCGAGATCGGGATCGAGCACGACGACACGCACGCGACGGCGGTGCCCGCGCTGCTGCGCGGCGACGGCCGCTACGACCGCGTCGAGGAGCACCGGGACCTGGCCGGGCGGCCCCGCTGGGCGAGCGCGTCCCGGCGGGCGGACGGCACCCACGCCGAGACCGCCCGGGCGTGGCAGACTGACTCCTCGTGATGCTCTACGACTGTCGGTCGCCCGCCGACCGGGACCGCGGCATCGCCGCTGCCATCGAGGCGGTCAAGAACGGGGAACTCGTCGTCCTGCCGACCGACACGGTCTACGGCATCGGGGCGGACGCGTTCACGCCGTACGCGGTGAAGGCCCTGGCGGACACCAAGGGCGGCGCCCGGCAGGCGCCCCCGGTGCTCATCGGCTCCCGGCACACGCTCGACGGCCTGGTGTTCTCGCTGCCCGGCGCGGCCCGCGACCTGGTCGAGGCGTTCTGGCCGGGCGCGCTGACGATCGTGGTGGAGCACTCGCCGAGCCTGGCCTGGGATCTGGGCGACAGCAGCGGCACGGTGGCGGTACGGATGCCGCTGCACCCGGTGGCGCTGGAGGTGCTGCGGGAGACCGGGCCGATGGCAGTGGCGTCGGCCAACAAGGTCGGCCAGCCGGCCGCGCTCACCGCCGAGGAGGCGCGTGACCAGCTGGGCTACGGCGTCCGGGCCTATCTGGAGGCCGGGCCGGCGGTGGACCCGGTGCCGAGCACCATCGTCGACCTGACCGGCGACGTGCCGCGGGTGCTGCGCGAGGGCGCGGTGACGCTGGCGAAGCTGCGGGAGGTCGTGCCGGACATCCTCGACGAGCGGGGGGTCTGAGTGCCGCCCTTCACCGTCCTGCACGTCTGCATGGGCAACATCTGCCGGTCGCCGATGGCCGAGCGGCTGCTGCTGCTCGCGGTCCGGGAGCGGCTGGCCCGCCTCGACGTCGAACCGGCCGGGTCGGACGCCCTCGTGCACAGCCACAGCGCCGGCACCGGCGGCTGGCACGCGGGGGAGGAGATGAATCCGCCGGCCGCCCGCCAGGTGATCTCGCGCGGCGGCGACACCGAGGGGTTCGCCGCCCGGCGGCTGCGTTCCGACCTGATCGACGCCGCCGACCTGGTGCTCACCGCCACCGCCGACCAGCAGGAGTACGTGGTGGCGTTGCGGCCGGACGCCGCCGCGCGCACGTTCGTGCTGGGTGAGTTCGGCCGCCTGCTCGGCGGGCTGGACCGGTCCGCCCTGCCGCCGGCCGAGCCCACGCCGGACGCCGTGTACGCGCGCGGCGTCGCGCTGGTGGCGGCCGCCGACGCGGCCCGGCAGAACGCCTCCGCGCTGCCCACCGACGATCTGGACGACCCGTGGGGCCGGGGCGACCAGTGCTTCAGCCGGGTCGCGGACGAGATCGAGGAGACGGTGCAGCCGCTGGCTGCCGCGCTGTTGCCCTGAGATTCATCCTTCCTCGCGAACTTCCTGCGCCTTTCTCGGAAGGTGGCGGTAAAAGCGAACATTCCGGTCATTCTGAACAGGTCCGTACGGCCGGCTCCTGCGGGGAGAGCTGATGAACCGGGCCTATCTCAACAAGCTGTTCACCGTTGTGCTCGCCGGCGTGCTCGCCGGGCTGGTCCTGGCCGTCGCGGCGCTGCCGGCCGCGCTGGTCTTCGGGCTGGGCCTGAAGAACCTGATGCCGTACACCGCGCTGCCGGAGGCGCTCAAGGCGCCACAGCCGGCGCAGCGCTCCAACCTGTACGCCAACGACGGCCGCACGCTCATCACCTCGTTCTACGTCGAGGACCGGGTGGACGTGCCGGTCGCCGAGGTGGCGCCGGTGATGCGCGACGCCATCGTGGCCGCCGAGGACGTGCGCTTCTACGAGCACCACGGCGTCGACGTGCGCGGCGTCGCGCGGGCGTTCACCGCCAACCGCCGCGAGGGCACCCGCCAGGGCGCCTCCACGCTGACCATGCAGTACGTGCGCAACGCGCTGGCCGGGGACCCCCGGCTGACCGAGGAGCAGCGCGCCGCCGCCACCGAGATCACCGTCGGACGCAAGATCCGCGAGATGCGGTACGCGCTGACGCTGGAACGGCAGGTCGGCAAGGACGAGATCCTCGGGCGCTACCTGAACATCGCGTACTTCGGCGCCGGGGCGTACGGCATCGCCGCCGCCAGCAAGCGCTACTTCGCCACGACGCCGGACCGGCTCACGCTGGCCCAGGCCGCCCTGCTCGCCGGGCTGGTCCGGTCCCCGGCGGACGACCCGATCAACGGCGACGCCGACTCGGCGGTGCAACGGCGGGCGTACGTGCTGGACCGGATGGTGGAGACCGGCCGGGCGAGCGCGGCCGACGCCGAGGCGGCGAAGGCGACGGAGCTGGCCCTCAAGCCCAACACCACCCCGAACGACTGCGCCGCGGTGCCCGCCGACCACAACGACTGGGGATTCTTCTGCGACTGGTTCACCCAGTGGTGGAACGCCCAGCCGGCGTTCGGCAAGACCGTGGACGAGCGGCAGCGCACGCTGCGCCGCGGCGGCTGGTCGATCGTGTCCTCACTCGACCCGGACGTGCAGGCCAAGGCGAGTGAGCAGGTGCGGGAGGTCTACCCGGAGACGATCGCGCGCGCCGCGCCGACCGCTGTGGTGCAACCGGGCACCGGACGGGTGCTGGCCATGGCGGTGAACCGCACGTACGGCGTGGCCGCGAACCCGGACGGGCAGCAGAACTACCCGAACACTGTCAACCAGCTGGTGGCCGGCGGTGGCGGCATCACCGGCTACCAGGCGGGCTCGACGTTCAAGCTGTTCGCCCTGCTGGCCGCGCTGGAGTCCGGGCTGCCGCTGGACACCGTGTTCGACGCGCCGCGCGTCTACGTCACCCAGTACCCGGTCGGCGCCGGCCCTGCCAGCTGTGGCGGCCGGTGGTGCCCGGCGAACGCCAACACCTACTGGATGGACGGCGACCGGGACATGTGGGACGCGTTCGGCCGGTCGGTGAACACGTACTTCGCCTGGCTGACCGAGCGGGTCGGCGCGGACCGGGTGGTCGAGATGGCCCAGCGGCTGGGCATCGTGTTCCGCGCCCCGCAGGACGAGCGGATGGCCCGCGAGGGCGCCAAGAGCTGGGGGCCGTTCACGCTCGGCGTCTCCGCCACCACGCCGCTCGACCTGGCCGGCGCGTACGCCGCGGTGGCCGCCGAGGGCACCTGGTGCCGGCCCACGCCGGTCACCTCCATCGCCGACCCGTCCGGCCGGAAGATCGCCGCCGGGAACACCGACTGCCGGCAGGTGCTCGACACCGAGGTCGCCCGCGCGGCGGCCGACGCCAGCCGCTGCCCGGTCGGCGACCAGTCCATGTACCGGCGCTGCGACGGCGGCACGGCCGAGGAGTTGGCCCCGGGCCTGCGCCGTCCGGTGGCCGGCAAGACCGGCAGCTCGGAGCGGAACGCCACGGAGACGGTTGTCGCGTTCACCCCGCAGCTCTCGGTGGCGACGATCGCCGCGAACCCGGACGACCCCCGGGACGCGGTCGGCGGCGGCGTGCAGAAGCGGCAGATCGCCGCGGTGGGCCGCATCCTCGCGTGGGCGCTGCGCGACGAGCCGGTACGCGACTTCGTCCCGCCCGGCGAGGCCGTCGCCTTCCAGCACACCAGCCCTCGCACCGGCGACTGAGAGTCAGCTCGTCGACCTGCCGTACCGCGCAACCATGGTTCGGACGGCTTCGTCGACGACCGCTGTCGTGCGGTCAGCGGTGACCGTCCAGTCCGGGAGGACCAGGCGCGGCCAGAGCAGGTAATTGGAGATCATCCCGAGGAACTGCGTGGCGGCCATCTCCGGGTCGGCGATGTCCGCGGCTCCCGCCTCGTGCTCGGTCACGAGGTAGAGCCGGACGGACTCGAAGTACGGCAGTTTGCCCTGGGAGAAATGCGCTCTGGCCAGTTCGGGAAAGCGTGGCAGTTCGGCGATCACGATGCGGAACAGGTCGGTCATCTCCGGCTGGCTCAACAGCGTCGCGTAGCGCCGCCCGAGAACCGTCAAGCCCGCCGCCAGGTCACCGGGGGGCGGCACGTCGGCCACGTCGTTCCTGGCCCACGAGTCGATGACGATGGCATCGAACAGTGCTGCCTTCGTCGGAAACTGCTTGAACAGCGTTGCCTTCGACACGCCGGCACCGGCGGCGACGCGCGCCAGTGATGCCCGGTCGTAGCCCAACTCCAGGAAGAGCTCGGTGGCGGCCTGCACGATCAGCGCGCGCTTTTCCTCCGCCACGCGCTGGTGATAGGCCGACGGCGCTGGGGTCATGCGGCCATCATAGCGAGGTGAGTGGGTTGACTCACCACTTGCGGGAGGCGTAGCTTCGACGTGGTGAGTCGCCTGACTCACCACCCGGTCCCCGGGTTGTCGTCTCGCACCTACCGGAGGATCCGATGTCCCGCTTCGCCAATCAGACCGTTCTCGTGACCGGCGGCACCGGCGGGCAGGGGGCCAGCCACGTACGCGCCCTGCACGCCGAAGGCGCCAATGTGGTCATCGGCGCCACAAGTGCCGAGCGTGGCGCCGACCTGGCCGCCGAGTTGGGACCCCGGGCACGGTTCGTCCGCCTGGACGTCTCCCGGGAGGAGTCGTGGGCCGCCGCCGTCGCGGAGACCGAGAAGGCATTCGGTGCGCTCACGATCCTGGTCAACAACGCCGGGGTGCAGAACCCGCCGGCCCTCATCGAGTCCACCGACCGGGCCACGTGGGCTCGCATCCTCGACGTCAACCTCACCGGCACGTTCCTCGGCATCAAGGCAGCCGCCCCGGCGCTGCGGCGGGCGGGGGGAGGAGCGATCGTCAACATCGGCTCCACAATGGGCATGGGCGGTACCGCCTTCTACGCGCCCTATGTGGCCAGCAAGTGGGCGGTTCGGGGGCTCACCCGGACCGCCGCCCTTGAGCTGGGCCGCGACAACATCCGCGTCAACGCGATCCACCCGGGCGTGATCGCCACGCCGTTCATCACCGAGCCGGCGGCCGGCAGCGACACCCCGATCGCCGACTTCTACTCGCCCGAGCCGTTCGCCGTCCCGCGACTCGGGCAGCCCGCCGACATCACCGCGCTGTTGTTGTTCCTCACGTCGCCGGACGCGGCCTTCATCACCGGCGCCGAGTACGTCATCGACGGGGGACTGCTCCTCGGCCCCGCGCTGCAGAACGGCTCTCCTTCCTAACTGCCAGGGTTTTCGGCCCCCCGGGCGATGTTGCGGGCCATGCCGCCGAAGACGACGGCGTGGAACGGCGCCACCGAGGCCCAGTAGAGATGGCCGGGCAGGCCGCGCGGAAGGAACACGGCGCGCTGGACGTAGCGGCTGCCGCCGTCCCCGTCCGGCTCGGCGCGCATCTCCAGCCAGGCCCGGCCGGGCAGTCGCATCTCGGCGCGCAGCCGGAGCAGTTCGCCCGGGACGATCTCCTCGACCCGCCAGAAGTCCAGCGCCTCGCCGACCTGGAGCCGGTGCGGGTCGCGCCGGCCCCGGCGCAGCCCGACGCCGCCGATCAGCCGGTCCATCCAGCCGCGCACCGACCAGGCGAGCGGGAACGAGTACCAGCCGTTCTCGCCGCCGACGCCCTCGATGACCCGCCACAGCGCCTCCGGTGGCGCGTCCACCGCCCGCTCCCGCAGGTCGGTGTAGGCGGTGCCACCGGACCAGCGCGGGTCCGAGGGCAGCGGCTCGGCGGGCGCGTCCGGGCCGCTCGCGTTCGACCAGCGCGTCTCCACCTGCGCGTCGCGTACCTTCGTCAGCGCCAGCGCGACCGCCTGGTCGAAGCCGGTCAGCCCCTCGGGCGGGTCCGGCACGTACGCCGCGATGTCGTGCTCGTGCGCCACCGCCTCGTGCACCAGGCTCTCCACCAGCGGCCGGGCGATCGCGTTCGGCACCGGCGTGATCAGGCCGACCCAGTGCGAGGAGAGCGACGGCGTGAGCGGGCGTACCGGCAGGATGACCCGGTGCCGCAGCCCGGCCACCCGGGCGTAGCGCTGCATCATCTCGGTGAAGGTCAGCACGTCCGGGCCGCCGATGTCGAAGGCCCGGTTCACCTCCGGCGGCAGGTGCGCGCATCCGGCCAGGTAGCGCAGCACGTCCCGGACCGCGATCGGCTGGATCCGGTTGCGTACCCAGCGTGGTGTGACCATCGCCGGCAGCCGCTCGGTCAGGTACCGCAGCATCTCGAACGAGGCCGAGCCGGATCCGATGATCACCGCGGCGCGCAGCACCGCCGTCGGCACGCCGCTGTCCAGCAGGATCCGCGCGACCTCCGCCCGGGAGCGCAGGTGCGCCGACGGCAGGCCGTCGCGCTCCGCCGGCTCCGGCCCGCCGAGGTACACGATCCGGCGTACGCCCGCGGCGCGCGCCGCCTCGGCGAAGTTGGTCGCCGCCTCCCGGTCGGCCGCCTCGAAGCCGCGCTGCCCGAGCGAGTGGACCAGGTAGTACGCGACCTCCACGCCCTCGAACGCGGACGGCAGCGTCTCCGGGCGGCGCAGGTCGCCCTCGACGACCTCCGCGTCGGCCGCCCAGGGCACGTCCCGCAGCCGCCCGGCCGTGCGGGCCAGGCAGCGTACGGTGTGGCCCTCGGCCAGCAGCCGGGGCGCGAGGCGCCCGCCGATGTAGCCGGTCGCGCCGGTGACGAGGCATCTCACGGTCTCCAGTCTGCGGCTCCGTAGACTCCTTCGCTGTGGAGAACGCGAGGGACACCTTCTGGGGGCCGGACTTCCAGCAGCTCAGTACCGTCGACCCGGAGATCGCCGAGGTGGTGCTGGGGGAGCTGGACCGGCTGCGCGGCGGCCTGCAACTGATCGCCAGCGAGAACCTCACCTCGCCCGCGGTGCTGGCCGCGCTCGGCTCCACCCTCACCAACAAGTACGCCGAGGGCTACCCGGGCCGGCGCTACTACGGCGGCTGTGCCGAGGTGGACCGCGCCGAGGAGCTGGGCATCGCCCGGGCCAAGGACCTGTTCGGCGCCGAGCACGCCAACCTCCAGCCGCACTCCGGCGCGAGCGCCAACCTGGCCGCGTACGCCGCCCTGGCGCAGCCGGGCGACACGGTGCTGGCCATGGACCTGCCGCACGGCGGGCACCTGACGCACGGCAGCCGGGTGAACTTCTCCGGCAAGTGGTTCCACCCGGTCGGCTACACCGTCCGGCCGGACACCGAGACGATCGACTACGACGAGGTGCGTGACCTGGCCCGGGCGCACCGGCCGAAGCTGATCATCTGTGGCGCGACCGCGTACCCCCGGCTCATCGACTTCGCCCGGTTCCGCGAGATCGCCGACGAGGTCGGCGCGTACCTGATGGTGGACGCCGCCCACTTCGTCGGCCTGGTGGCCGGCGGCGCGATCCCGTCCCCGGTGCCGCACGCCGACGTGGTCACCGCGACCACGCACAAGGTGCTGCGCGGCCCGCGCGGCGGCATGATCCTGTGCCGGGAGCCGCTGGCCGCGCGGATCGACAAGGCGGTCTTCCCGTTCACCCAGGGCGGCCCGCTGATGCACGCGGTGGCGGCCAAGGCGGTCGCGCTGCGCGAGGCCGCGCAGCCGGAGTTCCGCACGTACGCCGCCCAGGTGGTGACGAACGCGCGGGCGCTCGCCGACGGTCTGGCCGCGGAGGGCCTGCGGCCGGTCTCCGGTGGCACCGACACCCACCTGGCGCTGCTCGACCTGCGCGAGACGGGCGTGACCGGCGCCGAGGCCGAGGCCCGCTGCGAGGCCGCCGGCATCGCGCTCAACAAGAACGCCATCCCGTACGACCCGCAGCCGCCGCTCGTCGCCTCCGGCATCCGGGTGGGTACGCCGAGCGTGACCACCCAGGGCATGCGCGAGGGGGAGATGGGACGGATCGCCGGGCTGATCGCGCGCGCGGTACGCACCGATCCCGGCGCTCCCGGTGGCGTCGACACGCTGGCCGGGGTGGCCCGCGAGGTCACCGAGCTGGTCGCCGCCTTCCCGGCGTACCCCCGATGACGGCGCCACGGGCGGGTGAGCCCGGCGCGATCCGGGCCCGGCTGGACCATCTGCGGCTACCGTTGCTGGCATGCGCGGCACTCGCGGTGGTGGGGGTGCCGGCGGCGGCGTTGCTGCGCGGCGCGACCGGGGCGGCCGGCTTTGCGGCCGGGGTGGCGCTGGTGATCGTCAGCTACCTGATCTCCAGCCTCTCGGTGGCCTGGGCGGACGCCATCCACCCTCGGATGATCATGTCGGTGGGCCTGGTCACCTACGCCACCAAGATCGTGATCCTGGGCGTGGTGATGGCCGCCGTGGCGGCCACCGGCTGGCCCGGCCTGCCGGACATGGGCGTGGCGATCATCGCGGCCGTGGTGGTGTGGACCGGCGCCCACCTGACCTGGGCGATGAGGTCCCCGCTGCCCACATTCGAGCGCCGCGACGACAGCGAGTGACTTTGCTGAATCGTGTCCGGTACGGCGGGTGCCCTGACGGGCGCGACAGGAGTACCGTGGCGTGAGGTTGACGCGCCCGCAGTACGGCCCGCACGCTGTCCGCAGTGTGGGGGGTGCCGCACATCCCCGCGCGCCCCTGCTGATATTGTTCGCCACGTCATGGCCGATGACCCCCACTCCCGCAAGTCCGACGAGCACTCGTCGGAGGGTGTGGCAGGTGCCGTCGTGGGTTACCTGCTCGCCGGCATTCTGATGTGGGGTGGCCTCGGCTGGTTGGCGGAACAGTTCCTCGGTCTGCCAGCCGGCATCGGGGTCGCCGTCGGCATGATGCTCGGCGCGGCCGGGGCGATCTACCTGATCATGAAGAGGCTCAGTGCCTGAGTTCCGGCACGCGCGGGTCTGTTGAGTGCGGAGGATGACACGGTGAGCGGACAGCTGGTCGTCGCCCAGGACCTTCCCTGGCCCCCCAGCGTCGGGGATTTCTACCCGCCGGACGTGGCCGGCCCCTGGGTCACCAAGTTCAGCATCATGATCTGGATCGCCGTCGCGCTGCTGATCGTCTTCTTCGTGACCGCGTACCGGAAGCCGAAGCTGGTGCCGGGCAAGGGCCAGTGGGCCGCGGAGGCGGTCTACGGGCTCGTCCGGGACAACATCGCCCGTGAGCAGATGGGCAACGCTGGCATCCGCTTCGCGCCCTACCTCACCGTGCTGTTCAGCTTCATCCTGCTGACCAACATCTTCAGCATCGTGCCCGGCCTGCAGATCTCGCCGAACTCGCACATCGCGTTCCCGATCGTGCTCGCCGCCATCTCGTACGTCATGTACAACTACGTCGGCATCCGCAAGCACGGCCTCGGCAAGTACCTCAAGCAGAGCCTCATCCTGCCCGGCGTGCCGTGGCCGATGCACTTCCTGCTGATTCCGATCGAGTTCCTGCAGAACTTCGTCGTCCGCCCGGTCACCCTGGCACTGCGGCTCTTCGCCAACATGTTCGCCGGCCACCTGCTCCTGCTGGTCTTCACCGTCGGCGGCTTCGTGATGCTCGGGTCGAGCAGCATCTTCGTCCAGGCGACCTCGGTCTTCTCCTTCGCGATGGCGATCGTGATGGCCTTCTTCGAGGCGCTGGTGGCGGTGCTGCAGGCATACGTCTTCGTCACGCTGAGCGCCAACTACATCGGCACGTCGCTGGCCGACGAGCACTGAGATCCGGCTCGGCGGGCACCCGGCCCGGCCAAGCATCTGGTACCGACCGCGTACACGTGAGCCCTCACGTGTGAACTAGGAGGAATACCCGCAATGAACGTTCTTGCCGAGATCGGTGGCAACGTCAACACCATCGGCTACGGCCTCGCCGCCATCGGCCCCGGTATCGGTGTGGCTCTGGTCTTCGCGGCCTACATCCAGTCGAGCGCCCGCCAGCCCGAGTCGGCCGGCTACAACCGCACCTGGCTGGTGCTGGGCTTCGCCCTGGTCGAGGCGCTGGCGCTGTTCGGCCTGGTGCTCGCCTTCGCCGTTAGCTGACGCGAGCTCTCCCGACCCGGAGGTCTGACATGTATCTCGCCGCCGAAGGCGCGCACAATCCGATCTTGCCGATCTGGCAGGAGATGGTCGTCGGAACGATCTCCTTCGCCCTGCTCGTCTTCGTCCTGCTGAAGTTCGTCATGCCCCGTATGGAGGCGATGTACCAGGCGCGGGTCGACGCGATCGAGGGTGGCATCAAGCGCGCCGAGGCGGCCCAGGCCGAGGCGAACCAGCTGCTCGAGCAGTACCGGGCCCAGCTCGCGGAGGCGCGTACCGACGCCGCCAAGATCCGCGACGACGCGCGGGCCGACGCCGACGGCATCCGGCAGGACATCCTCGCCAAGGCGCGTGAGGAGTCCGACCGGATCATCGCCGCCGGCAAGGAGCAGCTCGCCGCCGAGCGGGCCACCATCGTGCGCGAGCTGCGCACCGAGGTGGGCACCATCGCGGTGGACCTGGCCAGCAAGATCGTCGGTGAGTCGCTCGCCGACGAGGCGCGTCGCAAGGGCACCGTCGACCGGTTCCTGAGCGATCTCGAGAGCACGGGGGCCCGCTGATGCAGGCCGCCAGCCGGGAGTCGTACCGGGCCGGGGCCGAGCGCCTCGACGCGTACGTCCGCGGCGCGGAGCCGTCGGCGGTGGCCTCCACCGCCGACGACATCCTCTCCGTCGCCACCCTGCTGCGGCGTGAGCCGCGGCTGCGCCGGGCGCTCTCCGACCCGGCCCGGACCGGCGCCGACCGGTCCGGCCTGCTCGGTGACATGCTGCGCGGCCGGATCGGCGCGGAAGCGCTCGACCTGCTCGCCACGCTGGTCTCCGGCCGCTGGTCGGTCCCGTCCGAGCTGCTCGACGGTGTCGAGCGCCTCGGCGTGGAAGCGCTGCTCGCCAGCGCGGACCTGTCCGGAGACCTGGGCGAGGTGGAGGACGAGCTGTTCCGCTTCGGGCAGGTCGTCGGTGGTTCCGCCGAGCTGTCGAACGCGCTCTCCGACCCGATGGCCTCGGTCGAGCGCCGGGCCGAACTGGCCCGGCAGTTGCTCTCCGGCAAGGCCCAGCCGGTCACCGTCAGCCTCGTCGAGGCCGCGCTCGCCGGTTTCGGGGGACGTTCCTTCACCGGTGCGCTCACCCGGCTCGTCGAGCTGGCCGCCGACCGGCGGGACCGTCAGGTCGCGTACGTGACCGTGGCGGCCGCGCTGACCGAGGACGAGGAGCGACGCCTCGGTGCCCGCCTCTCGGAGATGTACGGTCGGGAGGTCTCCGTCAAGCAGACGGTCGACCCCGACGTGCTCGGCGGAGCGCGCGTACAGGTCGGCTCCGACCTGTACGACGGCACCGTCCTGCGCCGCATCAACGAGACCCGCAACGCGCTCGCGAAGCGCTGACCAGCGTCTTAGCAGCCCTGATTCGACGCCATCGGACCGGTCGGTACTAGGTATCCCGGGCCCCTGATACTTAAGGAAGCAGAGGATGGCCGAGCTGACCATCTCGACGGAGGAGATCCGCGGCGCCCTGGAGCGCTACGTCTCCTCCTACACGGCCGACGTCTCCCGCGAGGAGGTCGGCACCGTCGCCGATGCCGGCGACGGCATTGCCCACGTCGAGGGGCTCCCCTCGACCATGACCAACGAGCTCCTGGAGTTCGAGGACGGCACGCTCGGTGTGGCGCTGAACCTCGACGTCCGGGAGATCGGTGTCGTCGTCCTCGGTGACTTCGGCGGGATCGAAGAGGGTCAGCGCGTCAAGCGCACCGGCCGGGTGCTCTCCGTGCCGGTCGGTGACGCGTTCCTCGGCCGCGTGGTCAACGCGCTCGGCGAGCCCATCGACGGCATCGGTGACATCGCCAACGAGGGCTACCGCGAGCTGGAACTCCAGGCCCCGAACGTGATGTCCCGCAAGTCGGTCGACGAGCCGCTGCAGACCGGCATCAAGGCCATCGACGCGATGACCCCGATCGGCCGCGGCCAGCGTCAGCTGATCATCGGTGACCGGAAGACCGGCAAGACCACTGTCGCGCTGGACACGATCCTCAACCAGCGCGAGAACTGGCGCTCCGGCGACCCGAAGAAGCAGGTCCGCTGCATCTACGTCGCGATCGGCCAGAAGGCCTCCACCATCGCCTCCATCAAGGGGACGCTGGAGGCGGCGGGCGCGATGGAGTACACCACCATCGTCGCCTCCCCGGCCTCCGACCCGGCCGGCTTCAAGTACCTCGCCCCGTACACCGGCTCGTCCATCGGGCAGCACTGGATGTACGGCGGCAAGCACGTCCTGATCGTCTTCGACGACCTGAGCAAGCAGGCCGAGGCGTACCGGGCCGTGTCGCTGCTGCTGCGCCGCCCGCCGGGCCGTGAGGCCTACCCGGGTGACGTCTTCTACCTGCACTCGCGTCTGCTGGAGCGCTGCGCCAAGCTCTCCGACGAGCTGGGTGGCGGCTCGATGACCGGCCTGCCGATCATCGAGACCAAGGCGAACGACATCTCGGCGTTCATCCCGACCAACGTCATCTCCATCACCGACGGCCAGATCTTCCTCGAGACCGACCT
Organism: Micromonospora echinospora; assembly: GCF_014203425.1. Lineage (NCBI taxonomy): Bacteria > Bacillati > Actinomycetota > Actinomycetes > Micromonosporales > Micromonosporaceae > Micromonospora > Micromonospora echinospora. The sequence goes on along the minus strand of NZ_JACHJC010000001.1, from coordinate 6,454,024 downwards.
GTTCAACCAGGGCGTCCGGCCGGCCATCAACGTCGGCACCTCGGTCTCCCGGGTCGGTGGCGCCGCGCAGGTGAAGCCGATGAAGAAGGTCGCCGGCTCGCTGCGGCTGAACCTGGCCCAGTACCGCGAGCTGGAGGCGTTCGCCGCCTTCGCCTCCGACCTGGACCGGGCCTCCCGGGCCCAGCTGGACCGCGGTTCCCGGCTGGTCGAGCTGCTCAAGCAGCCGAACTACTCGCCGTACCCGGTGCAGGAGCAGGTCGTCTCCGTCTGGGCCGGCACCGAGGGCAAGCTGGACGACGTCCCGGTCGGCGAGGTCCGCCGCTTCGAGTCGGAGTTCCTGCAGTACCTGCGGCACAAGCACGAGGGCGTCCTGGCCTCGATCGCCGACCACAAGTGGGGCGACGACATCATCGCCTCGCTCGACTCGGCCATCGCCGAGTTCAAGCAGCTCTTCCTGGGCAAGGAGGACGAGGTCCGGATCAACGAGGCGCCGGCCAAGCCGTTGGAGGGTGAGCAGTCCCGCGAGACGGTGACCCGCCTGCGCGACGGCGTCGACCGCCCGGCCGAGAGCTGATCCGATGGCCGCCCAGGTACGCGTTCTCCGGCAGCGGATTCGTTCCGCCAAGGGGATGAAGAAGATCACCAAGGCGATGGAGCTCGTCGCGACGAGCCGCATCGCCAAGGCCCAGGCCAAGGTGGCGGCCTCGCTGCCGTACGCCGAGGCGATCACCGGCGTGCTGACGGCGCTGGCCTCGAACGCGCGGATCGACCACCCGCTGCTCACCCCGCGCGAGCGGGTGCGGCGGGCGGGCGTCCTGCTGGTGACGGCCGACCGGGGTCTGGCCGGTGGGTACAGCTCGAACGCGATCCGGACCGCCGAGTCGCTGATCGCCCGGCTGCGCGCCGACGGCAAGGAGCCGGTGCTCTACGTCATCGGCCGCAAGGGCGTGGCGTACTACCGGTTCCGCAGCCGGCAGATCGCCGGAAGCTGGACCGGCTTCTCGGAGCAGCCGACGTTCGCCGATGCCCGCGAGGTCGGTGACACGCTGATCAAGGCGTTCACCGCCGGCGCGGACGACGTGGACGGGGATGCCGGTGCCGACGGGATCCTCGGCGTGGACGAGTTGCACATCGTCTACACCGAGTTCAAGTCCCTGATGACGCAGAACCCGGTGACCCGGATCATCGGTCCGATGCAGGTCGAGGACCGGCCGCGGACCGAGGGCGCGCTGCCGGCGTACGAGTTCGAGCCGGAGCCGGAGTCGCTGCTCGACGCCCTGCTGCCGAAATACATCAACACGCGGATCTTCGCGGCGTTGCTGGAGTCGGCGGCGAGCGAGTCGGCCGCCCGTCGGCGGGCGATGAAGAGCGCCACCGACAACGCCGAAGAGATGATCGAGAAGTACACGCGCGAGATGAACTCGGCCCGTCAGGCCGGGATCACCCAGGAGATCAGTGAGATCGTCGGCGGCGCGAACGCGCTGGCCGCGTCGGGAAGTGAAGTGTGATGACTGTATCCGCAGTTGAGACCAAGACGGCCACGGGTCGCGTGGTCCGGGTCATCGGCCCGGTCGTCGACGCCGAGTTCCCGCGCGACGCCATGCCGGAGCTGTTCAACGCTCTGCACGTCGACGTGACCCTCTCCGGTGGTGAGAAGACGCTGACCCTGGAGGTCGCCCAGCACCTGGGCGACAACCTGGTCCGCGCGATCTCGATGCAGCCGACCGACGGTCTGGTCCGCGGCACCGACGTGCGTGACACCGGGGCGCCGATCAGCGTGCCGGTGGGTGACGCGGTCAAGGGCCACGTCTTCAACGCGATCGGCGAGTGCCTCAACCTCGCCGAGGGCGAGACGATCGAGGCCGACGACCGGTGGGGCATCCACCGCAAGGCCCCGGCCTTCGCGGACCTGGAGCCGAAGACCGAGATGCTGGAGACCGGCATCAAGGTCATCGACCTGCTCGCCCCGTACGTCAAGGGCGGCAAGATCGGCCTGTTCGGCGGCGCGGGCGTGGGCAAGACGGTGCTCATCCAGGAGATGATCACCCGGGTGGCCCGGAACTTCGGTGGTACCTCGGTCTTCGCCGGCGTGGGTGAGCGCACCCGCGAGGGCAACGACCTCATCGCCGAGATGACCGAGTCGGGCGTCATCGACAAGACCGCGCTCGTCTACGGCCAGATGGACGAGCCGCCGGGCACCCGTCTGCGGGTCGCGCTCTCCGCACTCACCATGGCGGAGTACTTCCGCGACGTGAAGAAGCAGGAGGTGCTGCTCTTCATCGACAACATCTTCCGCTTCACCCAGGCCGGTTCCGAGGTGTCCACGCTGCTCGGCCGTATGCCGAGCGCCGTGGGTTACCAGCCGACCCTGGCCGACGAGATGGGCCAGCTCCAGGAGCGGATCACCTCCGTCCGGGGCCAGGCCATCACCTCGATGCAGGCGATCTACGTGCCCGCCGACGACTACACCGACCCGGCGCCGGCCACCACGTTCGCCCACCTCGACGCGACCACCAACCTGGAGCGGTCGATCTCCGACAAGGGCATCTACCCGGCCGTGGACCCGCTGGCGTCCTCGTCCCGGATTCTCGCCCCGGAGTTCGTCGGCGAGGAGCACTTCGCCGTCGCGACCGAGGTGAAGCGGATCCTGCAGCGCTACAAGGACCTGCAGGACATCATCGCCATCCTCGGTATCGAGGAGCTCTCCGAGGAGGACAAGCTCACCGTCGGCCGCGCCCGCCGGATCGAGCGGTTCCTCTCGCAGAACACGTACGCGGCGGAGCAGTTCACCGGCGTGCCCGGCTCGACGGTCCCGATCTCCGAGACCATCGACGCCTTCCGCCGGATCAGCGAGGGGGAGTTCGACCACTTCCCGGAGCAGGCGTTCTTCATGTGCGGCGGCCTGGAAGACCTCAAGGCCAAGGCCAAGGAGCTGATGGGTGAGGAGGGCTGAGAGCCCGCTCACACAGGCGAGGGCCGTCCCGGCGAAAGCCGGGGCGGCCCTCGCCGTTTCGGGCCACTGCACTACCAGATGCCCGGTTCTCCGGCAAGCGGTTCGCCGGATCGCGCGGTACCGTTCCTGACACGACTTCACATCCCGGCCGTTGATCTCTGCAACCAAACGGACCCCCGCGCCCGTCTCTTACCCGTGGGCGCGACGATTGGAGATGCTCGTGGGCGGTAAGGGCGGCACTGACCGCGGCAAGCGGTCCCGATGGCGCGGCGTGCCCCGGTGGGCCCGCGTCTGCACGATCCTGGGCATCGTCATGGTGGTGCTCAGCGGCTCCGTGCTGATCGGCTCCCGCGCCCTGGTCGCCCGCTACGAGGGATCGGTCGGCAAGGCTGACCTCTTCGGCGACCAGGCCGCCGGCGCCAACGAGAAGAAGAGCAACATCAAGGGCCCGCTCAACATCCTGCTCGTCGGCGTCGACCCGCGTACGTCGACCGCCCGGCCGCTCGCCGACTCGATCATGGTGCTGCACGTGCCAACCAGCATGGACCGGGGTTACCTCTTCTCGCTCCCGCGCGACCTGCGGGTGGACATCCCGGCCTTCCCGAAGGCCGACTACTCCGGCGGCAACGACCGGCTCAACGCCGCCATGTCGCACGGCAGCAACGTGCCGGGGCAGAACCCGAGCACCGCGCAGGGCTTCGAGCTGCTCGGCAAGACCGTGCAGGGGGTCACCGGCATCAAGCGCTTCGACGCCGGCGCGATCATCAACTTCAGTGGCTTCAAGAAGATCGTCGACGCCATGGGCGGCGTCGACATGTACATCGAGCGGGAGGTGCGCTCCGAACACCTCCAGCCGGACGGCACGCCCCGCCAGCTCAGGCCCGGTGGCGGCGGCTACCTCGGGCCGCAGGCGGTGTACAAGAAGGGCAACGCCCACCTCGAAGGCTGGCAGGCGCTGGACTACGTCCGGCAGCGCTACCCGAAGAACGGCGTGCCCGACGGCGACTACGGCCGGCAGCGGCACCAGCAGCAGTTCGTCAAGGCGATGGCGAGCCAGGCGTTCAGCGCCGACGTGGTGACCAACCCGGTCAAGCTCGACCGGGTGTTGCGGGCGGCCGGCAAGTCGCTGGTCTTCAACGGGCGCGGCAACAGCGTGGTGGACTTCGGGCTGGCGCTCAAGGACATCCGCCCCAACGCGATCGAGACGATCAAGCTGCCGGGTGGGTCGATCGGCACCGGCAACGCGTACCGGGGTGAGCAGCTGCTCGAACCGGCGGAGGACTTCTTCACCGCTCTGCGTACCGAACAGCTCGACGCTTTCCTCCTGGAGCACCCCGACTTCATTCAGAAGACCAAGTAGCCTGAGCGGGTGCGGGGCCGTGGTGGTCCGGGTCTCACCACCCGCGTTGGGTGGGCCGCGGGGGCGCGACTAGACTTTCGGCAATCCGCCGCCGCAGCAAGGAGACAGCGTGGCACAGCAGCTTCACGTCGAGCTCGTAGCCGTCGAGGAGAAGGTCTGGACCGGCGAGGCCGAAATGGTCGTCGCGCGGACGACCGAGGGTGAGCTCGGTGTGCTGCCGGGGCACGCACCGCTGCTCGGCCAGCTCGCGGAGCCCAGCCAGGTACGCATCAAGCAGGCCGGTGGCCAGCAGGTCGTCTACGACGTACCCGGCGGCTTCCTGTCGGTGACCGGCGAGGGCGTCACGGTGCTCGCCGAGAGCGCGACCCCCGCCACTCCGGCCCGCTGAGCCGACCCGCCGATGGAGATCGTCGAAGGGTTCGGAATCGGCGTAGCGGTAATCGTCGTCGCCATTCTGATCCTCTTCATCCGGCGGGCACTGTTCACCCGTAGTGGTGGCACCATCCGGCTGAGCGTCCGCGTCTCCACGATGCTCGACGGTCGTGGCTGGTCGCCCGGGTTCGGTCGCTTCGTCGGCGACGAACTTCGCTGGTACCGCATGTTCAGCTTCGCGCTGCGCCCCAAGCGGGTGCTCTCCCGCGAAGGGTTGGCGGTCGAGCGACGCCGGCTGCCCGAGGGCCAGGAGCGCATGTCGATGCCCGCCGAGTGGGTGATCCTGCGCTGTACCAGCCACCACGCGCCGGTCGAGATCGCCATGGCGCGTTCCACGGTCACCGGATTCCTGTCCTGGCTCGAGGCCGCCCCACCCGGGGCGGCCTCGCCGCGTCTGGCCTCCCAGGACTGGCCCGCCGCCTGACCCTGGCCTCACGCTTTCGCCTGTTCGCCTGGCCGTCGTTCGGCCCTGAGTCGCCGGGCTCCCCGCGGTCCCCGCTCCTTGATCGACTCCACCTCGCCGAAGTGGCGGTGTCGCAGCGCCTGGGATACGCCTACCTCCCCGAAGTGGCGGCGCTCCCACACCTTGGTGGGGCCTGGCGAGCTTTTGATCCTCGGTTGGACCCGCTGCCCGGGTCCCGTCCAGTTCGGCTGCGCGTGCTGGGCAGCCCTCTTCTGAGCGTCGATCTTGGAGTTGTGGCGCCCGCGATGCCGGTTTAGCGAGGTTCGCGAGGTGCCACAACTCCAAGATCGTTGAGTCGCCACGGGATCGGAAGGCTCGGGTGGCTCCCGATGCCCGCTACGCCCCGACCTGCTCTCGCCCGGCCGGGTTGATCATGAACTTGGCGGCGCTCGGTGTCCGTTTTGTCGCCGCTAACCTCATGATCAACCCTGTGGTGGGTGCCGGGAGAGGGCCTCTTCAGGGGTGATCAAGGAGTTTGTGGCCCTCGTGGTCGCTGGAGGTGCCGCAATCTCCTTGATCACGGAGCGCAGAGTGAGGTGCCCGGCTGGGCGCGGTGAAGATCTGGCGTGTGTGGGGTGGGTGTCCGGTTCGGGGGGTGGTGGGCGGCACTCTGGTGGCGGAATCGTGGGCAGGTGCGGGGCGTTGTAACCGGGTGAACGACCGAGCAACGGCTCGCTCCCCGAGCGAGGCGGCATCCGCAAGCCGGGAATCATCTCGCCCGGTCGGTCGTTGAGCATGGTTCCGACGACGTGAACCCGCGCCGCCCCGCCGGTGGCGCGAGGTGCCCGGGAATGACGCCGGGCCGCCGGTCGTTGGACATCCTTCCGGCGCCGCGCCGAGGCCCCCCGCGCCCCGCGAGCAGCCGAGATCCCCCGCGAAGACTTCTGTTGAGCGCCTGACGGTGCTCGCACCCGCGCCGAACCCCCTGTCGGTGTGGGCGTCGATCCCCCGAATGGAGCCCCATCATGAACACGATTCTGCGTAAGAGCGTCCTGGGTATTGCTGGTCTGGCCTTCACCGGTGGCGTGTTCGCCGGCCCGGTCGCCGCGCACGCGGCTGACACCACGGCCAACGCCAAGCCGGTCACGGCCACCGTCCAGTCGGACAAGCTGATCCCGCACGGTGTGCAGGGCAACCAGTCGCGCATCGAGTTGAACGACGAGCAGACCGCGAATGTGAAGGCGATCATCGCGGCCACGAAGAAGGCCGGCATGGACGAACGCGCCGCCGTCGTCTCCATCGCCACCGCGTTGCAGGAGTCGAAGCTGGAGAACCTCGGCCACCTCGGTGACCGCAACGACCACGACTCGCAGGGCCTGTTCCAGCAGCGCCCCTCCAGCGGGTGGGGCACGGTCGAGCAGATCACCGACCCCGAATACTCCACCACCGCGTTCCTGAAGGGTCTGAAGCAGGTCGACGGCTGGCAGGACATGCCACTGACCAAGGCCGCCCAGACCGTCCAGGTCTCCGCCTACCCCGACCACTACGCCCAGTGGGAGCAGCAGGCCGCCGACCTCGTCGCCGCACACTGGAACAAGTAACAGACACACGTGAAAGGCCGGCACCCCCAAGACGGGGTGCCGGCCTTTCACGTATCCAAAAGCTCGGCGAGAAGCCGGCCCCGCGAAGGACTGGCCGGCGTCAGGCCGGGTACCCAGCCCTCCACGTGATGCGGATGATCAGCGCTTCCCGCCCGGAACCCATAGCACGTCGCCGTCCGGATTTGCCGTTCTTGACAGGATAAAGAGCAAATCGGAGAGCCGGTTGAGATACTTGGCCGGCAGGGGACTGGTCCGATCGGGGTCGTGTGCGACCAGCGCCCATGCCGCACGCTCGGCGCGCCGGGCGGTCGTCCGTGCCACGTGCAGCAGTGCCGCGCCCGCGGTGCCGCCGGGGAGGATGAAGGAGTCGAGCTTGCTCAGGCGCGCGTTGTACTCGTCGCACCAGCCCTCGAGGCACTCGACGTACTCCTCGGTCACCCGCAGCGGCGGGTACTTCGGGTCCGGCTCCACCGGCGTCGCCAGGTCCGCGCCGACGTCGAACATGTCGTTCTGCACGGATTCCAGCACAGCTCGCAGCTCGTCGGAGAGCTGCCCCAGGGCGAGCGCGACGCCGATCGAGGCGTTGCACTCGTCCACGTCCGCGTACGCGGCGATGCGCGGATCGGTCTTCGGCACCTGCTCGTTGTTGCTCAGCCTGGTCATGCCGGCGTCGCCGGCCTTGGTGTAGATGCGCGTGAGGTGGACGGCCATGACGCACAGCCTACGGATACCCGACCTGACCATCCCGGCCCGGCCGAGCCCGGTAGGGCCGGGGGACGCGGGAGATCCGGCCCTCAACGACGTCGACGTCATCCGGGTACGCGGTGACGCCCGGCTCGCCGGTGCCGTGCACGTGGTGGGTGCGAAGAACTCCGCGCTGAAGCTGATGGCCGCCGCGTTGCTCGCGCCCGGCCGCAGCCTGATCACCAACGTGCCCCGGATCACCGACATCGCGATCATGGGCGAGGTGCTGCGGCGGCTCGGCTGCGGCGTACGTTTCGGCCCGGACGACCCGGTCGACCCGATGGTGGCCCACGGCGGTGTGGAGCGGTCCCGCTCGGTGCTCATCGACGTGCCGGAACGGCCGGGCGCGGAGGCCGACTACGACCTGGTGCGGCGGCTGCGCGCGTCGATCTGCGTGCTCGGCCCGCTGTTGGCCCGCCGGGGGTACGTCCGGGTGGCCCACCCGGGCGGCGACGCGATCGGCTCACGCGGCCTGGACATGCACATCGCCGGGCTGGCCCGGATGGGCGCGGAGATCTCCGGTGAGCACGGCTTCGTCATCGCCGAGGCCCCGGACGGGCTGCACGGCGCCGACATCCTGCTGGACTTCCCGAGCGTGGGCGCGACCGAGAACCTGGTCATGGCGGCGGTGCTGGCCCGGGGCGCCACGACGATCGACAACGCGGCCCGGGAGCCGGAGATCGTCGACATCTGCACGATGCTGAACAACATGGGCGCCCGGATCGAAGGGGCCGGCACGTCGACGCTGCACATCGTCGGCGTACCCGAGCTGCGGCCGGTCCGGCACGCCACGGTGGGGGACCGGATCGTGGCCGGCACCTGGGCGTTCGCCGCCGCGATGACCCGCGGCGACGTGACGGTGACCGGCCTGGACCCGGCGTACCTGGAGGTCGCGCTGGACAAGCTTGTCGCGGCCGGCGGCCTGGTGGAGACCCGGGGCGACGCCTTCCGGGTACGGATGGACGACCGCCCCCGGGCGGTGGACGTGGTGACGCTGCCGTACCCGGGCTTCGCCACCGACCTGCTGCCGATGGCGATCGGGCTGGCGGCGGTCAGCGAGGGCGGCTCGCTGATCACCGAGAACATCTTCGACGGCCGGTTCATGTTCGCCAACGAGATGATGCGGCTGGGCGCGGAGATCCGTACCGACGGCCACCACGCGCTGGTGTGCGGCCGGGAGCGGCTGTCCGGCGCCCCGGTACGCGCGACCGACATCCGGGCCGGCGCCGGCCTGATCATCGCCGGGCTCTGCGCGGACGGGCTGACCGAGGTCTCGCACGTGCACCACGTCGACCGGGGCTACCCGGACTTCGTGGCGGACCTGCGGGCGCTCGGCGTCGAGGTGGAACGCGGCACCGCGCCGGAGGAGCCGGACCTGGCCATCTGACAGCCGGTGCTTATCCGTCGTTAAGTAGGGTTCTGGCAGACGTTGCAGAACACGGCGAGGGAGAAGCAGATGGCGGGTCGACTCGCGGTCGTCGGTGCCGGGCTGATGGGCTCGGGCATCGCCCAGGTGGCGGCGCAGGCGGGCTGGCAGGTGACGCTGCGCGACATCGACGACGCGGCCACGAAGCGGGGCGTGGACGGCATCCGGAAGTCGCTGACGAAGTTCGCCGAGAAGGGCAAGATCGAGGCGTCCGACGTCGAGGCGACGCTGGGCCGGATCACCCCGACCACCGACCTGGAGGCGGCCGCCGACGCGGACATCGTGGTCGAGGCGGTCTTCGAGAAGATCGAGATCAAGCACGAGGTGTTCCGCGCGCTGGACAAGATCTGCAAGGCGGACGCGGTGCTGGCCACCAACACCTCGGCCATCCCGGTGACCCAGATCGCCACCGCCACCGAGCGCCCGGAGTCGGTCGTCGGCACGCACTTCTTCTCGCCGGTGCCGATGATGAAGCTCTGCGAGCTGGTACGCGGCTACAAGACCAGCGACGCGACGATGGACACCGTCAAGTCGTTCGCCGAGGAGATCGGCAAGACGGTGGTGGTGGTCAACCGGGACATCGCCGGTTTCGTCACCACCCGGCTGATCTGCGCGCTGGCGATGGAGGCGGTCAAGCTCGTCGAGTCCGGCGTGATCTCCGCCGAGGACCTGGACACCGCCTGCAAGCTGGGCTTCGGCCACGCCATGGGCCCGCTGGCCACCGTCGACCTGACCGGCGTGGACGTGCTCCTGAACGCGACCCGCAACATCTACACCGACACCGCCGACGAGAAGTTCTTCCCGCCGGAGCTGCTGCAGCGCATGGCCACCGCCGGCGACCTGGGCCGCAAGACCGGCCAGGGCTTCTACTCGTACTGACCGGGCCGTCCCGCCCCCGGCCCGCGCGGCCGGGGGCGGTTCACGTCCGGGGCGGGCTGAGCGCGGCGCCGAGCAGCGCGAACGCGTCCGGGATGACGGTGCCCCAGTAGCCGAAGTTGTGCCGCCCGTCGGCCCAGGCGGCGCGTACCGGCTCCTCGGGCAGCGCCCGGGCCAGCGCCCGGACATCCTTGAGGAAGTTGTCCTGCCGCCCGCACCACAGCCCGACCGGGGTGCCGCGCACCTTCCCGACGCCGGTGAAGACCGCGTCGCCGGGGCTCACCGCGGGGGAGAAGGCCGCCGCCATCCGCAGCCACTTCGGGTACGCCTCGGCGAGCAGCAACGCGCCGAAGCCGCCCATCGACCAGCCCCACACGGCCAGCCGGCTGCTGTCGAAGCCGCGCCGGGCGCACCAGGTGGGCACCTCCTCGCGCACCATCCGCTGCGGGTCGTCGTCGCCCGAGGCACGCCAGGACAGCCGCCCGCCGGTGGCGCCGGCGAGCGCGAACGGTGGGGCGCCCCGGCGTACCGCGTCGGTGAGGAAGCGGGCCAGCCCGAACCGGCCGTAGTCGCGCGGGGTGGCCGACGCGCCGTGCAGCACCAGGCAGACGGGCAGGCCGCGGCCGTCGCCGTACCCGTCGGGCACCGCCGTCCAGAAGTCCACCTCGCGGCCGCGGGCGGCGGAGGCGATGCGGATCATCCGCTCGTCACCGGCGGGCGCGTCCGGCAGGGCCGGTGCCGGACCCGGTCGGGGGCCGGACAGTTGCCGGGCGGCCAGGCCGCCGACCAGGCCGACCCCGGCGAGCCCGGCGGCGGTGAGCGCCGCCCGCCGGGTCAGCGTGTGTGCCATGCGGGCGAGTGTGCCATCCGGTACGCGCCGCGGGGAGCCGCGCGCCGCCTCCGGTTCACGGGGCCGGGCTGGCCGTCGCGGGTCTGCTGCTCGGCTCGCCGCCGTAACGACCCGGGGTGGTGCGCCGCAGTCCGGGGGTGAGCGCGACGGTGGCGGCCAGGGCCACGGCGGCGAGCAACGCGACGGCGTGCGCCGGGGTGGTCAGGTCGGCGAGCGCCCCGGCGAGCGCGGCGCACACCGCCTGCCCGGCGAGCATGCCGTTGCCGTGCAGGCCGAGCACCTGGCCCCGGCTCTCGGGCGGTGAGTGGGCGATCAGCCGTTCCTGCATGGGCAGGGTGGAGGCGTAGCCGACCGAGGCGACGAGCGCGACGGCCATGGCCACCGGCAGCGGCGGCGACAGCAGGATGAGCAGGTACGGCAGGGGGAGCAGCACCCGCAGCGGGTGGAGCCACCGCTCGCGGTGGGCCGGGGTCAGGAACCGCCCGACCACCACGTCCCCGGCCAGCATGCCGAGGGCGGCAGCGGCGAGCAGGAAGCCGGCGCGGCCGGCCGCGTACGGGACGAACAGCGCCTCGCAGCCGACGATCAGGCCGCCCGGTACCCAGAGGTTGAGCAGGAGCGACCGGCGGCCGGGGTGGGCCCAGAGCATCCGGTTCACGTGCAGGGTGCGCGCGACAGTGACCCGCTCGGTGGTCCGGGCCGGACGCTCGGTGAGCCCGAACCATCCCACCGCGGCGGACACCGCCCGCAGGGTCAGGGCGAGCAGGAACACCTGGTACGGGCTCAGCCAGACGAGCAGGACGCCGGCCAGCCCGAACCCGGCGATCTGCATGACGCCGACGCTCGTGTTCATGGTGGCCCGGGCCAGCACGTAGGCGTTCACCGGCACGATGTCGGTGAGCAGCGCCCATTTGGCGCCGCCGGCGACGGAGCCCACGTACGCGTTGACGAAGATGATCGCGAAGCGGGCCCACAGCGGCAGTCCGGGTATCGCCTGGAGCGCCGCCGCGGCGGTGGCGAGCAGGGCGGCGAACGTCATCGCCCGGCGCGGCGGCACGCTGTCCGCGGCGGACAGCAGCGTCAGGCTGCCGAGGACACCGGCCAGCGGCGCCCCGAACATGCTCAGCGCGGTGAGCAGCGCCGAGCCGGTCGACGCGTAGGTCAGGGCGCCCAGGGCGAGCGCCGACGTGGTGTGTGCGGCGATCCCGGCGCAGTTCGCCAGGAACAGGTTGCGGAACTCCCGGACCGCGAACAGTTCTGCGTACGTTCTCACCCGGGCATGGTCGGTGGGCCGTCGGTGGAATCCCTAGAGTTACGTCTGGAGGCGAAACGTGGGCGTCTGGCAGGTGCCGTCCGATCTGGTCGCGCGGAGTCGTTTTACGGTGTCGCCGATGGCCGAGACCGTCGGCGCGCTGAAGGCGCTGCGCCATCCGCACGTCCCCTGGGAGCAGGCCTGGCGACGGCCGCACGTGGACGCGTTCCGGCGGATGCTGGCCGCCCGGCCGGTGGTCCGGGCGCTGGTGGCGGCGTCGTTCAACCTCAGGTGGGTCGCGGACTTCCTCACCATCGCGCCCGCCTCGGGGGACCCGACGTTCGCCGAGGAGCTGGCGGCCGTCGAGCGGTTGTCCGACGAGCGGATCCGGGCCGACCTGCGTGCGACCCGGCCGGGCCCGCTGGCGGCCGAACTGCTGGCGGACGGGCTCACCGGGCAGGTCGTGGAACTCCTCGACTGGATCTGGGCCCACACCGTCGCGCCGGAGTGGCCGGAGCGGGAACGCCGGCTGCGGGCGGACATCGTGGCCCGCACCGCCGCCCTGAGCACGCGCGGCCTGGCCGGGGCGATCGCCGACATCAACCGCAACGTGCGGTGGCTGGGCGACGGCCGCCTCCAGGTGAACGACTACCCGGAGCCGCCGCTGTCCCTGCACGCGGCCGAGCAGCTGGTGTTCGTGCCGGCCCACTGCCGCCGCGGCTGGGTGGTCTGGGACGCGCCGACCCGGTTCGGGATGGTCTATCCGGCGCGCGGGATCCTGGTCGACCCGACCTCACCGGCGCCGGACGGCCTGGCCCGGCTGATCGGCGCGAACCGGGCGGAGATCCTGGCCCGGCTGGACGCGCCGTTGAGCACGTCGCAGCTCGTGGTGGTGACCGGGCTGTCCCTCGGCACTGTCAGCGATCACCTGCGCGTGCTGCTCGATGCGGGCGCGGTCGGCAAGCGGCGGTCCGGGCGCGAGGTGCTCTACTGGCGTACGCCGCTGGGTGCGGCGCTGGTCGACGGCGGATGAGCGAGGGCGGCCCGGTGGTCAGCCGTCGCGCTTGGTGGTCCAGCGGAACGTGGTCAGGCAGAGCACCAGGCCGATGACGCACCAGGCGCCCAGCACCAGCGCGACGGTGCCCAGCTCGAACGAGCCGCCCGGCTCCCGCGCGCCGAAGCTGTCCGGCAGGAAGACCGAGCGCAGCCCCTGGCACATCCACTTGAGCGGGAAGATCGCCGCGACCTGCTGCATCCAGGTGGGCAGGCTGGTGAAGACGAAGAACACGCCGGAGATGAACTGAAGCACCAGCGCGACCGGGGTGACCACTGCCGAGCCGCTGCGGGCGGTGCGGGCCAGCGACGAGATGGCGATGCCGCAGAGCGTGCAGGCGGTGACGCCGAGGACTGAGACCCAGGCGAACGTCAGCCACTTGGCGGTGGTCTGCGGCAGGTCCAGGTCGAACATCGCCACCGAGACGGCGAGCAGCAGCACGGTCTCGGCGATGCCGATGGCCACCACCATGATCACCTTGCCGGCGAACCAGACCCACTTCGGCATCGGCGTACCGCGGTAGCGCTTGAGTACGCCCCGGTCCCGCTCGATCGGGATCCAGATGCCGAGGTTCTGGAAGCTGACGGTCATCAGGCCCGTCGCGATCATGCCGGTGATGAAGTACTGCGTGTAGCTGACCCCGGGCGCGATCTCGTCGCTGAAGATCGCCGCGAAGATCAGGATCATGATGATCGGGAAGCCCATCGTGAACACGACGGACTCCCGGCTGCGCAGGAACTGGGTGATTTCCAGCCGCCCCTGGCGCAGCGCCAGCGCGCCGGCGCCGGGCCGCCGGGCCGCGGCGGCGGTGACCGGCGCCGCGGGGTTCGTCGTGGTGGTCATGAGTGTCCGATCATCCGCAGGTAGACGTCTTCCAGGGTCGGCCGGGTCACGGTGAGGCCGGGTACCTCGCCGCCGAAGCGCGCGGCCAGGTCGGCCACCAGCGCCGTCGGCGTCGCGGTCTCCGCCGAGGCCGGCGTTCCGTCCGGGGTACGCCAGGAGACGGTCGCCAGCGACTCCTGCCGGTTGCCCAGCCGGTTCGGCGGCGCGACCTCGATCACCCGGCCGGCGGCGATCACGCCGACCCGGTCGGCGAGCGCCTCGGCCTCGTCCAGGTAGTGGGTGGTGAGCACGATCGTGGTGCCGGCGGCGGACAGGTCCCGGATCAGCTCCCAGAACTCGCGCCGGGCCTCCGGGTCGAAGCCGGTGGTCGGCTCGTCGAGGAAGAGCAGCTCGGGGCGGCCGATGATGCCCAGCGCCACGTCGAGGCGGCGCTTCTGCCCGCCGGAGAGCGTGTGCGTACGCGCCCTGGCCTTGGCGCCCAGCCCGACCCGCTCGACCACCTTGTCCGGGTCGTCGGCGCCCGGGTAGAAGCCGGAGAAGTGGCGGACCACCTCGATGACGCTGAGCTCGTCGAACTCGCCGGTGCCCTGGAGCACGATGCCGACCCGGGAGCGCCAGCCGGCGTCGGGGTGGGCGGGGTCGGCGCCGAGGACGCGTACCTCGCCGGCGTCGCGCTGCCGGTAGCCCTCCAGGATCTCGACCGTGGTGGTCTTGCCGGCGCCGTTCGGGCCGAGCAGGGCGAACACCTCGCCCCGGTGGACGTCCAGGTCCACCCCGGCCACGGCGACGTTGTCGCCGTACGCCTTGCGCAGCCCTCGCACGGAAATCGCGAGCTCGTTCTCCATGCCGTCAAGTGTGCGTCGTGCGGTCGCCCGTTCCACTGCCGGGTCAGCTATATACGCGAGGTATACACCCGGTGTAGTCTCCGGTCATGACGGTTCCCCTGACCCTGCTCGGGCTGCTCGAACGCGAACCGAGCCACGGCTACGACCTCAAGCGCGACTACGACACCTTCTTCGGGCGCGGCAAGCCGCTGCCGTACGGGCAGGTCTACTCGACGCTGAGCCGGCTGGCCCGCGACGGCAAGGTGGTGGTCGGCGACGTCGCTCCCGGCGCGGGGCCGGACCGCAAGCGCTACGTCATCACCGACCTGGGCGCCACCGAGGTGGAGCACTGGCTGACCGAGCCGGTCGAGCCGGAACCGCACCTGCAGACCCTGCTGTTCACCAAGGTCGTGCTCGCGCTGATGCTCGACCGCCCGGCCGAGGAGTACCTGGACACCCAGCGCGCCGCCCACCTGCGCCGGATGCGCGAACTCACCGAGATCAAACGCAACGGCGAACTCGTCGACGTGATGCTCGCCGACCACGGCCTCTACCACCTGGAGGCGGACCTGCGGTGGATCGAGACGACAGGCGCCCGACTGGACGCCCTGGGAAAGGCGGTACGGCCATGAGCCCGATGATCGAGGCACGCGACGTCACGTACGCGTTCGGCGAGACACCCGCCCTGCGCGGCGCGAGCCTCGCCGTGGCGGCCGGTGAGGTCGTCGCCGTGATGGGACCGAGCGGCTCCGGCAAGTCGACGTTGCTGCACTGCCTGGCCGGCATCCTGCGCCCCGACTCCGGTGAGATCCGGTTCGACGGCACCCGGATCGACACGCTCGGCGAGGCCGACCGGAGCACGTTGCGCCGGGACAGCTTCGGCTTCGTCTTCCAGTTCGGCCAGCTCGTGCCGGAACTCACCGCGGCCGAGAACGTGGCGTTGCCGCTGCTGCTGCGCGGCGTCCGCCGCACCCCGGCGCTGCGCGCGGCGCAGGGCTGGTTCGAGCGCCTCGGGCTGGCCGGCCTGGAGCACCGCCGCTCCGGCGAGCTGTCCGGCGGGCAGGCCCAGCGGGTCGCGCTGGCTCGCGGCCTGGTGGCCGAGCCGCGGGTGCTGTTCGCCGACGAGCCCACCGGCGCGCTCGACTCGCTCACCGGCGAGGAGGTGATGGCGCTGCTGATGGACGCCGCCCGCGAGCGCGGCACCACTGTCGTCCTGGTCACTCACGAGGCGCGCATCGCCGCGTACGCCGACCGGGAGGTCATGGTGCGGGACGGCCGGGTCAACGCGCCCGCCGGGGTCCTCTCGTGATCGGGCTGGCGCTCCGGCTCGCCGTCGCCGGTGGCCGGGAGGCGCTGCTCCGGCTGGTCGCCATCGCCGCCGCCGTCGCGGTCGGCACCGGGCTGCTGCTCACCACGCTCGCCGGTGTGCACGCCGCCGACGCCCAGCTCACCCGGTACGCGTCGATGTACCCGCAGGAGACGGCCGACGGGTCCGCCGACCCGCTGCTCTGGTCCACCCGGACCGACTACTTCCGGGGCGATCAGATCATCCGCGTCGACGTCGCCGCGACCGGCCCGGACGCGCCCACCCCGATCGGCGTTCCCCGCGTCCCGGGGCCGGGCGAGTTCTACGCCTCCCCGGCGCTGCGGAAGCTGCTGGCGACCGCCCCCGCCGACCAGCTCGCCGACCGCTACCCGGGCCGGGACCTCGGCGAGGTCGGGCCGGCGGCGCTCACCTCGCCGGACACGCTGCTCGTCCTGGTCGGCGGCACCCCGGAGCAGGTCGGGAGGCTGGACCAGGTCCGGAAAATCACCCGGCTCGACGGCAACGTCGCCTCGCTGCCGGGGGCGGCTGTGGACCTCATCCTCGGCGTGGTCGCGGGCGGGCTGCTGTTCCCCGTACTCGTCTTCATCGGCACGGCGACCCGGCTCGGCGCCGCCCGCCGGGAGCAACGGTTCGCCGCGATGCGGCTGGTCGGGGCCACGCCCCGGCAGATCTCGGCGGTCGCGGCCGTCGAGGCCGCGCTCGCGGCGGCGGCCGGCGCGGCGGCCGGCTTCGCCTTGTTCTTCGCGTTCCGTGGGCAGCTCGCCGGCATCCCGCTCACCGGCATGCCGTTCTTCCCCGGCGACATGGCCCTCGGCGTGCCGGAGGCCGCCCTGGTGGCGCTCGGCGTGCCGGCGGGCGCGGCGGCCGCGGCCTGGCTCGCGCTGCGCCGGGTCCGGATCTCCCCGCTCGGCGTCACCCGCCGGGTCACGCCCCGGCCGCCCCGGGTGTACCGGCTGATCCCGCTCGCGCTCGGCCTGGCCGGGCTGGGCTTCGCCCTGGTGTACCGGCCCCCCACGTCGGACGGTCAGACCGCGCTGTTCCTGCCCGCGCTGCTGCTGGTCATGGTCGGGCTGATCACGGGTGGCCCGTGGCTGACCATGGTCGGCGCCCGGGCGATGGCCGCTCGCGCCAGCCGGCCTGCCGCGCTCATCGCCGCGCGCCGGCTCGCCGACAATCCGGCCGCCGGGTTCCGCGCGGTGGGCGGGGTGATGCTCGCGCTGTTCGTCACGACGGTGGCGGTCGGCGTGATGGGGACGATCACGTACGAGCGTGGTCCCGCGCCCCGGGGTTCCCTGGAGGCCGGCCGGTTGTCGATGGTGCTGACGGACGACGCCCCGGCGCCGGGCACGCTGCTGGCCGACCTCGCCGCCGTCCCCGGCGTACGCAACCCGGTGCTCGTCCGGGAGAACCCGGTACGCGGTGACGGCCGCGACTCCGGTGTGATCGCCTGCGCGGACATCCCGCCCGCCTACGGGCGGTGCGCAGCCGGGGCGAGCGTCGCCGAGGTGCCGCCGGACCTGATCCCCTGGCGGGAGTCCGCCTCGGCCGACCGGATCTGGCCGTCGTCCCCGGTGGACCCGGCCGCCCTCCCAAGGCTGCCGGCGGGGTCGGTGGCGGTCGAGGCGGAGGACCCGGCCGCTGTCGAGCGCGCCCGCACGATCCTCGAAGCCGCCTTCCCGGGCTTCTTCGTGGCGCCGAACGTGCCGGGCGACTTCGAGGCCGACTTCGCCGACACGATGCGGGGCTGGCAGCGGCTGGCCGACATCGTCGTGGTGGCCGGTCTCGTGCTCGCCGGGTGCAGCCTGGCCGTGGCGGTGGCGGCCGGCCTCAGCGAACGGAAACGGCCGTTCAGCCTGCTGCGGCTCAGTGGCGCCCCGGTACGGCTGCTGCGCCGGGTGGTGGCCCTGGAGAGCGTGGTGCCGCTGCTGACCGTCGCCGTGGTGGCGGTCGGGATGGGACTGGTCACCGCGCACCTGTTCCTGCGCGCGCAGATGCACTACGACCTGCGCATGCCGGGGGCCGGGTTCGCGGCGGTGGTGGCGCTCGGCGTCCTGGGCTGCCTGGCCGTCGTCGCCGCCACCCTGCCGCTGCTGGAACGGATCACCGGCCCGGAGACCGCCCGCAGCGAGTGACCCCTACGGTGGGCCGGCCGCACGTCGGCCCACCGTCGCGGGCCTCGGGTTGTGTGGTTTTCCACACTCTCTTTTACTGAACGGTAACTTAAACTCCGGCCATGGACGACGCGATGCCGGGACGGCTGCCCGAGCGGGACCGCCCGTGGGTGATGCGCACGTACGCCGGGCACTCCTCCGCCGCGGCCACCAACGCGCTCTTCCGCCGCAACCTGGCGAAGGGGCAGACCGGCCTGTCGGTCGCCTTCGACCTGCCCACCCAGACGGGGTACGACCCGGACCACGAGCTGGCCTCCGGCGAGGTGGGCCGGGTCGGCGTGCCGGTGGCGCACCTGGGCGACATGCGGGCGCTGTTCGAGGGCATCCCGCTCGCCGAGATGAACACCTCGATGACCATCAACGCCCCGGCCATGTGGCTGCTCGGCCTGTACGGCACCGTCGCCGCCGAGCAGGGCGCCGAGCTGAGCCGCTGCGCCGGCACCACCCAGAACGACATCATCAAGGAGTACCTGTCCCGGGGGACGTACATCTTCCCGCCGGCGGCGTCGCTGCGGCTGACCGCCGACGTGATCGCGTACACGCTGCGCGAGATGCCCCGGTGGAACCCGGTGAACATCTGCTCGTACCACCTCCAGGAGGCCGGCGCCACGCCGGTGCAGGAGGTCGGCTTCGCGCTGGCCACCGCCGTCGCCGTGCTGGACACCGTGCGCGACTCCGGCCAGGTGCCGCCCGAGCGGATGGGCGACGTGGTCCAGCGGATCTCGTTCTTCGTCAACGCCGGGGTGCGGTTCGTCGAGGAGATCGCCAAGATGCGCGCGTTCAGCGCGCTCTGGGACGAGATCACCCGCGACCGCTACGGCGTGACCGAGGAGAAGCAGCGCCGGTTCCGCTACGGCGTCCAGGTCAACTCGCTGGGCCTGACCGAGGCGCAGCCGGAGAACAACATCCAGCGGATCGTGCTGGAGATGCTCGGCGTCACGCTGTCCCGCGACGCCCGCGCCCGCGCCGTGCAGCTGCCCGCCTGGAACGAGGCGCTGGGCCTGCCCCGCCCGTGGGACCAGCAGTGGTCGCTGCGCATGCAGCAGGTGCTGGCGTACGAGTCGGACCTGCTGGAGTACCCGGACCTGTTCGCCGGCTCGCACGTGATGACCGCGCTGGTCGAGGACATCGTCTCCGGCGCCCGCGTCGAGCTGGAGAAGGTGCTGGAGATGGGCGGCGTGGTCACCGCCGTCGAGTCCGGCTACCTCAAGAGCGCGCTGGTGGCCTCGCTCGCCGACCGGCGCCGCCGGATGGAGTCCGGCTCGGACGTGGTGGTCGGCGTCAACCGGTTCACCGAGACCGAGTCGTCCCCGCTCACCGCAGCGGGCGCCGAGGCGATCGAGCAGGTGGACCCGGCCGTCGAGGAGGCGGCCACCGCGGGCGTACGCGAATGGCGGGCCGGCCGGGACGCGGCGGCGGTGGAGGAGGCGCTGGCGAAGCTGCGCGCGGACGCCGCCACCACGGCGAACCTGATGCCGGCGACGCTCGGATGCGTCCGGGCCGGCGTCACCACCGGCGAGTGGGCGGGCGCGCTGCGCCAGGTGTACGGCGAGTACCGCGCGCCGACCGGCCTGGCCGGGGCAGCCGGCGCAGCCGGTGACGCGACCCTCGCCGGGGTCCGCGAGCGGGTCGCCGCGACCGCCCGGGAGCTGGGCAGCGGCCGGCTGCGGCTGCTGGTCGGCAAGCCGGGGCTGGACGGGCACTCCAACGGCGCGGAGCAGATCGCGGTACGCGCCCGCGACGCCGGGTTCGAGGTGGTCTACCAGGGCATCCGGCTGACCGCCGGGCAGATCGTGGCGGCCGCCGTGGAGGAGGACGTCGACCTCGTCGGGCTCTCCGTGCTCTCCGGCTCGCACCTGGCCGCCGTGCCGGCGGTGCTGGACGGGCTGCGTGCGGCCGGGCGGGGCGACCTGCCGGTGGTGGTGGGCGGGATCATCCCGGCCGCCGACGCCGAGACACTGCGGGCGGCCGGGGTGGCCCGGGTGTTCACGCCGAAGGACTTCGCGCTCACCGGCATCATCGACGAGCTGGTCACGGTGATCCGCGAGGCCAACGCGCTGGGGTGAAAGGAAGGGCCCCTTCTTAACGCCTCCGGTAGAGAAGGGGCCCCTTCTTAACGCCGGCGCGGAAGCAGCGCCTCGCCAGCGCGTGGCGCGGGTGGGTCAGCGGCTCTGGTAGGTCATGCAGTCGGCCATGTCCATGTCGGGGCCGACGGTGATGGCCGGGGCGTGACACTCCAGGTCGGCGTTGTGCCGGCAGTCGGCGCGCGAACACGCCCCCACCTGGGCGACCAACTGGTCGAGGCCGCCGCGCACCGGCATCTCCACGAACGTGTGGCAGTGGGCGTGGTCGCTGCTGCCGATCGTGATGGCGAAGGCGTGGCAGTCGTTCGTGTGGTTGTAGGCGCAGGATCGGACGGCGCACTCCTGGACCCGGGGCATCTCCAACGACGCGGTCATGTTCCCGTACCTCCTTGGGTGTCTTGCCCTGATTTTAGAGGTTTCGGGAGCCGGCGCGGGTCAGACGCGGAAGCCGGCCGCCCGGGCGGCGGCGCGCTCCCGTCGCCGCTCCCGGCGGCGGCGGAACAGCCAGGGTACGAAGAACACCAGGCCGAGCAGGAACACCAGCACCAGCACCGGCAGCAGCAGCGCCACCACCGACATGACCACGCTCGTCGCGTCCTCGGCGGTGCTGGCCACCGGCGCGCCCACCCCGGCCGTGGTCGCGTTGATGACCGGCCGGGCGGCGGCCTTGAGCAGGTGCACGCCGAGCGCGATGAGCACGCCGACCACCACCGGCACCCACTGGTGCGTGGAGAAGAACGTGTCCGGGTCGCTGACGGTGACCGTCTCCGAGCCGGCGCCCGCGCCGAACGCGAGCCCGCCGGCGGTCGGCCGGACCACCGTCTGCACCACGTCGTTGACGTGGTCGACCACCGGCACCTTGTCGGCCACCGTCTCGACCACGAGCAGGACGGCGAGGATCAGCACCACCCAGCCGTTGCCGAGCCACTGCCAGCCGCTGGGCAGCTCGACCAGGTCGGTGTAGCGGGACAGCAGACCCATCAGCAGGAGGGGGATGTAGGCGTTCAGGCCCGCCGAGGCGGCGAGACCGGAACCGGTGAGGACTTCGAGCACGATCTCAATATGGCACCGGTACGCCAGTGGCGCTCGTCGGCGTCCGCCGAGGGCTCGGCTACCCTCGTCGGGTGCGGTTGGTGATTGCGAAGTGCTCTGTGGACTACGTCGGACGGCTCTCGGCTCACCTGCCGCCGGCCACCCGGTTGCTCATGGTGAAGGCGGACGGCTCGGTGTCGATCCACGCGGACGACCGGGCGTACAAGCCGTTGAACTGGATGAGCCCGCCCTGCCGGCTGGAGGAGGCGCCCGGCGTGTGGCGGGTGGTCAACAAGGCCGGCGAGGAGCTGCGCATCACCCTGGAGGAGATCTTCCAGGACACGTCGTACGAGCTGGGCGTGGACCCGGGCCTGCGCAAGGACGGCGTCGAGGCGCACCTGCAGGAACTGCTGGCCGCGAACCCGGAGACGCTGGGGGAGGGCTACACGCTGGTCCGGCGGGAGTACATGACCGCGATCGGGCCGGTCGACCTGCTCTGCCGGGACGCGACCGGCGGCGCGGTGGCGGTCGAGGTGAAGCGGCGCGGCGAGATCGACGGCGTGGAGCAGCTCACCCGCTACCTGGAGCTGATGAACCGCGATCCGCTGCTCGCGCCGGTGGCCGGCGTGTTCGCCGCGCAGGAGATCAAGCCGCAGGCGCGGGTGCTCGCCACCGACCGGGGCATCCGCTGCGTGGTGGTCGACTACGACAAGCTGCGCGGCATCGAGCGCGACGAGCTGACGCTGTTCTGAGGCGCTGCCTCAGCGGCCCCGGCCGTACATCAGCTTGGCGATCTTGACGATGCGGGCGATGTCGGCCGGGGTGCGCTCGAACGTCATCGCCGGCAGCAGCGAGCGGGCCCGGCGGCGGGTGACCGACTTCGGGCGGCCGAACTCGCGCAGCCCCTCCTCGCCGTGGATGCGGCCGAAGCCGGACTCGCCGGTGCCGCCGAACGGCAGCGTCGACATGCCGGCGAAGGTCAGCGCCGAGTTGACCGAGGCCATGCCGGAGCGCAGCCGCCGCGCGACCGCCACCGCCCGCGCCCGGCCGAAGACCGAACCCCCGAGCCCGTACGGCAGCGCGTTGGCCCGCTCGACCGCCTCGTCCACGTCGCGGACCCGGTTCACGACGAGCGTCGGGCCGAACGTCTCCTCCTGCACGGCGGCCGAGTCCTCCGGCACGTCGACGAGCACCGTCGGGTGCACGTACGGCGGCTGGACCGCCTCCGGGCCGCCGAGCACCGCCCGGCCGCCCCGGCTCAGCGCGTCGTCGATGTGCCGGCGGATGATGTCGATCTGCGACGGCATGGTGATCGGGCCGAGGTCGGTCCCGTCGGCGCCGACCGTGAGCCGTCCGGCCTTCGCCACCACCTTCTCCACGAAGGCGTCGAAGACCTGGTCGACCGCGTAGACCCGCTCGATGCCGATGCAGGTCTGACCGGCGTTCGTCATCCCGCCCCAGACGCACGCCTCCGCCGCGGCGTCCAGGTCGGCGTCGGTGTCCACGATCATGGCGTCCTTGCCGCCGGCCTCCAGCAGCACCGGGGTGAGCGTCTCCGCGCAGGCGGCCATCACCCGCTTCG
This sequence comes from Micromonospora echinospora, assembly GCF_014203425.1. Classification (NCBI taxonomy): domain Bacteria; kingdom Bacillati; phylum Actinomycetota; class Actinomycetes; order Micromonosporales; family Micromonosporaceae; genus Micromonospora; species Micromonospora echinospora. The sequence continues at coordinate 6,431,210 of NZ_JACHJC010000001.1, read as the reverse complement.
CGGTGGCGGTGGAGCCGGTGAAGGCCACCTTGCCGACGCCGGAGCGGCACAGCGCCGCGCCGACCGCGCCGAAGCCGTGCACCGCCTGGAACACCGGCTGCTCCGGCACCACCTCGGCGAACCGGTCGACCAGCCACTGACCGACCGCCGGGGTGTACTCGCTCGGCTTGAACACCACGGCGTTGCCGGCCGCGAGCGCGTACGCGGCGGAGCCGATCGGTGTGAAGACCGGGTAGTTCCACGGGCCGATCACGCCCACCACGCCGTACGGCTGGTATTCCAGGTGACCGGTGAACTCGGCGAGGACCAGGCGGGAGCGGACCCGGCGCGGTCCGAGCACCCGCTGCGCGTTGCGGGCCGCCCAGTCGATGTGCTCCAGCGCGGTGAGGATCTCCACGACTGCATCACCGACCGGCTTGCCGCCCTCGGTGTGCATCAGGTCGGCCAGTTCCTCGATCCGCCGGGCGAGCACGCCGCGCCAGCGCTGGAGCCGGTCCCGCCGGCCGGCGAAGCCGAGCCCGGCCCACCAGTTGCCGGCCTCCCGGGCGCGGTCGACGGCGGCACGCACGTCCGCCTCGGCCGCCAGCGGGAATCGACCGGCCTCAGCGCCGGTGGCCGGGCTGGTCGACACCAGTCGACCCTCGGAGATGAGCGGGGCGCCCGGCACATGCACTGCGGTCATGGCCGAAGTCTAGACCCGAACATTACTCGCCGGTAGGTGCGGACGGCCCGTACGCTGCGCGGACGATCAGCCCGTCGCATCGACGGAGGTGCCGTCCGAAACGGCGAACGGGAGATGACCGGCCGGGGTCGCGGGGGTGACCGCGCGGTGGTGCAAGCCACTACGGTGAGGTGGCAGGCTGACGCCGCGGGGCGATGTGGGGTGGAGGTCGACTGTCCATGGAGGAGCATCCGGAGCTGATGCCGTTGCTGACGGTGTCCGGCGGGGCGATGCGAGGGCTCACCTTCAGGGTCGGCCGGGACGCGCAGGTGATCGGCCGCGCGCCGACCGCCGACATCGTGCTCGCCGATCCGCACCTGAGCCGTCGGCACGCCACCGTCCGGGCCACGCCCGAGGGGGTGCTGCTCACCGACCTCGGCTCGACGAACGGCACCTGGCTCAACGACACCCGGATCACCGGCAGCGTGCCGATCGCCGACGGGGACGTGGTCCGGCTGGGCCGCACCGACCTGCGCCTCTACGACCCGGGCGTGGCCCGGACCGACCCGGTCGGGATGAGCTTCGGCGCGATGCGCCGCGACCAGCGCCCGACCCTGCCGCTGCCGGTCCCGGCGCCCCGCCAGCCGATCGAGGCGCGCGAGACGCAGCCGGCCGACGCCCGCTAGACCCCCGTCACCCCGCCGCCCTCCGGCACGCGCCCCCGGCGCTCGGCCCCCCGTCGATCATGACGTTGGCGGCGTTGTGCGTCTGATTTGTCGCCGCCAACGTCATGATCGACGCGGCAATAGGGCGTGCGCCACGCTCCGGCGGTCCGAAGTGTCGGCCGGCCACATGGACCGGGCCCACCCGCGCGTGCCAGCATGCGCGGATGCGCAGCGCACGGCAGACGGTCCAGGCCAACGGCATCACCCAGGCGGTCCGCGTGGCCGGTCCACCGGACGGCGTACCGGTCCTGCTGGTGCACGGCAACGTCTCCTCCTCCGCCTTCTGGGAACCGCTGCTGGCCCGCCTGCCGGAGACGCTGCGGGTGGTCGCCCCCGACCTGCGCGGCTACGGCGAGACGGACACCGCGCCCGTCGACGCCACCCGAGGGCTCGACGACTTCGCCGACGACGTGGCCGCGCTGCTGGACACGCCAGGGCTGTTCCCGCCCGGCGCCCGGCCGGTGGTGGTCGGGCACTCGCTCGGCGGCGGGGTGGCGATGCGGCTGCTCGTCGGCCACCCCGAGCGGGTGTCCGGGCTGCTGCTGGAGGCGCCGGTGTCCCCGTACGGCTTCGGCGGCACCCGGGACCTCGACGGCACCCCGACCACGCCCGACTTCGCCGGCACCGGCGCCGGGGGCGCGAACCCCGACTTCGTGGCCCGGCTCGCCGCCGGTGACCGGGGCGCGGACGGCCCGACCAGCCCGCGCGCGGTGCTGCGTGCCGCGTACGTGGCCGACCCGGCCACGCTGGGCGAGCACGAGGACCTGCTGCTGGAGAGCATGCTGACCACCGCCACCGGGGACGACAACTATCCGGGCACCGCTGTCGCGTCGGATCACTGGCCGGGGACCGCCGCCGGGCGGCGCGGCGTGCTCAACGCGCTGGCCCCGGCCCACTTCCGGCTCGCCGACGAGCTGGTCGCCGCGCCGGTCAGGCCGCCGGTGACCTGGGTACGCGGCGACGTCGACGTGATCGTCTCGGACACCTCACTGTTCGACCTGGCGTACCTCGGCCAGCTCGGTGTGGTGCCCGGCTGGCCGGGCGCGCAGGAGTGCCCGCCGCAGCCGATGGTCGGGCAGACCCGCGCGGTGCTGGAGCGGTACGCGGCGGCCGGCGGGACGTACCGGGAGGTGGTGCTGCCGGACTGCGGGCACAGCCCGCACCTGGAGCGGCCGGCGGAATTCGTCGCCGAACTGCTGGCGCTGACCGGGGAGAACGCCACCGGCTGAGGCGCGGTGCGTGAAATATCCCACGGCGTCTCGACAACACAGCGTCACGTGGCAGACTCCGGCCCATAACCTTAGCGGCCGTTCATGTCGCGGACGGCGGAGTCGAGCCAGGGGAGGCCGGTCGTGGCGCGGGAGTTCACCAGGGTAGGCGTGGTGGGTCTGGGCACCATGGGTGCCGGCATCGTGGAGGTGTTCGCCCGCAACGGCCTGGACGTCACAGCTGTGGAGATCTCCGAGGCCGCGGTGGAGCGGGGCCGGGTCACGCTCACCGGCTCCACGGACCGGGCCGTCGCCAAGGGCAAGCTCGCCGAGGCCGAGCGGGACGCGCTGCTCGCGCGGGTCGACTTCCGGGTCGGGCTGGACGCGCTGCACGACGTGGACCTGGTGATCGAGGCGGTGCCCGAGCACCTGGACCTCAAGCAGCGGATCTTCGCCGAGCTGGACCGGGTCTGCAAGCCCGAGGCGATCCTCGCCACCAACACGTCCTCGCTGAGCGTCACCGAGATCTCCGTCGCCACCACCCGGCCCAACCAGGTCATCGGCATCCACTTCTTCAACCCGGCGCCGGTGATGAAGCTGGTCGAGGTGGTCCGCACGGTGGTCACCTCCGCCGACGTGGTCGCCGACGTGGAGGCGCTCTGCGAGCGGCTCGGCAAGGTCGACGTGACGATCAGCGACCGGGCCGGATTCATCGCCAACGCGCTGCTGTTCGGCTACCTGAACCACGCGGTCGGCATGTTCGAGGCCCGCTACGCCACCCGCGAGGACATCGACGCCGCCATGAAGCTCGGCTGCGGCCTGCCGATGGGCCCGCTGGCGCTGATGGACCTGATCGGCCTGGACACCGCGTACGAGATCCTCGACACGATGTACCGGCGCGGCGGCCGGGACCGCCGGCACGCCCCGGCCCCGCTGCTCAAGCAGATGGTCACCGCCGGGCTGCTCGGCCGGAAGTCCGGTCGCGGTTTCTACACCTACGAGCGGCCGGGCTCGCCGAAGGTCGTACCCGACGAGTACACGCCGCCGGCCGGGGACGCCGCGCTCGCGGACGGTGCCCGGGGCATCGCGAAGGTCGGCGTGGTCGGCTCCGGAACCATGGCCACCGGCATCATCGAGGTCTTCGCGAAGGCCGGCTACGAGATCATCTCGGTGACCCGGGGCGCGGAGAAGTCCGCGAAGGTCTGCGAGGCGGTCAAGACCTCGCTCAACAAGGGCGTGGTGCGGGGCAAGCTCAGCGAGACCGACCGGGACGCCGCGCTCGGCCGGATCACCTGGTCCGCGACGCTGGATCACCTGGCCGACGTCGACCTGGTGGTCGAGGCCGTGATCGAGGAGTTGAGCGTCAAGAAGGCGCTGTTCGCCAGCCTCGACGAGATCTGCAAGCCGGGCGTCGTGCTCGCCACCACCACCTCGTCGCTGCCGGTGATCGACGTGGCGATGGCGACCCAGCGTCCGGCCGACGTGATCGGCCTGCACTTCTTCAACCCGGCGCCGATCATGCCGCTGGTGGAGATCGTGCAGACCATCCGCACCTCCGCCGAGACGTCGGCCACCGCTCGCGCGGTCTGCGCGAAGCTCGGCAAGACCGGCGTCGTCTGCGGCGACCGGTCCGGCTTCATCGTCAACGCGCTGCTCTTCCCGTACCTGAACGACGCGGTGAAGATGCTGGAGGCCAGCTACTCGACCGCCGACGACATCGACTACGCGATGAAGCTCGGCTGCGGCTACCCGATGGGCCCGTTCGAGCTGCTCGACGTGGTCGGCCTGGACGTCTCGCTGGCCATCCAGCGGGAGCTGTACCTGGAGCTGCGCGAGCCCGGCTTCGCCCCGGCGCCGCTGCTGGAGCACCTGGTCACGGCCGGCTACCTGGGCCGCAAGACCGGCCGCGGCTTCCGCGACCACACCCGGCGCTGATCCCGGTCAACGCCCGGCGGCGGTGACGGCGTCTTCCGGGTGTGACATTCGAGGAGTACGTCGGCAGCCGCGGCCCGGCGCTGTTGCGCCTGGCCCGGCTGCTCACCGGCGACGCGCACCGGGCCGAGGACCTCACGCAGGACGTGCTGGCCCGCGCGTACGTGCACTGGCGGAAGATCGCCCGGGTCGACCGGCCCGACGTGTACGTGCGCCGGATGTTGGTCAACGCGAATACGTCCTGGTGGCGGCGCCGGTCCAGCCGCGAGCTGGCGGTGGACACGTTCGCCGACCGGCCCCAGCGCGGCGACCTCGGTGGCGAGGCGGCGGACCGGGACGAGATGTGGCGGCTGATCCGCGCCCTGCCCGACCGTCAGCGCGCCGTGCTGGTGCTGCGCTACTACGAGGACCTGGACGACGCCACGATCGCCCAGATCCTCGACTGCTCCCCGGTCACCGTCCGCACCCACGCGATGCGGGCGCTCGCCCACCTCCGGGAGCGCTGCGGCGTCCCGACGACAAAGGGGAGCCGGCCGTGACCGACCTCGACCAGCGGATCGCCTCGGTGCTGCGGGAGCAGGCCGAGGGGGAGATCGACACCGGACGCCTGCTGCGCGGCTCGCGCGCGCTCGGCAGACGCCGGCAGGTACGCCGCCGGGCCGTCGCCGGCACCGCGCTCGCCCTGGTCGGCGTGCTCGGCTTCACCGGCGCGATCCGCGCTGACGTGGGCGGGCTGGCCGGGCGGATGCCCTGGACGGCCGCGACGCCGACAGCCGGCGCGCCGGTGCCGCCGAAGGCCGACGGGGTGCCGGGCGCCGACCAGCGTCCCGAACTCGTCGGCACCGACCCGCAGGTGCTGCACCTGGGGGTGGACACCAGCCGGGCCCGCTACCTGCGGTGGGCCGTCTTCGGCTCGAACCGGACCGAGTCGATCCGGTACCGCGTCGGTGGCGGGAAACCGGTGCTCGTCGAGGTGAGCCCGGACGCCCGGGCGGTGGACGAACTCCTGCTCGACGGCCTTCCCGGCGCCGAGGGAGCGATCCCGGTGACGTTCGACGGCAAGGTCCGGGAGTTCCGGGTCGGGGCCGGCGGCGTGGTCCGGGCATGGCAGCCGGTTCCCGGCCTGTACGCCCGGGCGAGCATGCTCGGCGGCGACCGGAACGCGCTGGCCGAGGCGGTGCGCGCCATCCGCTGGAACGAGGCACGCCGGTGCGACGCGCCCCTGCGGTTGGGCGCCGTGCCGCAGGACGCCCGGGTGGCAACCTGCGAGGTCGAAGCCGGCGCCTTCCCAGGCGGCCTCACCGTCGTGCTCACGTTCGTGCGGTCGCCGGCGGCGACGATGGAGGTGAGACTGGTCTACGGGGCGCAGATCGCCCGGGACGTCACCCGGGCCGACCGGACGGTGGGCGGTCGTCCCGCCTACCTCTATCCGGACGGACACCAGCTCGAACTGCTCGGCATCCCGAAGGCGCACCTGACCGCCACGTTCGGCTGGCAGTGGCCGGAGGCCCCGCCCAAGGGGCAGATCGACTTCACCGAGACGGAGGCGGCGAGCGTGCTGGCCGGGACACGGGTGGCGCAGGACCTGACCGACCCGGAGACCTGGCGCTGACGCCCGTCGGCCGGGCCGCCCGACCCGGGCCGGTCCGGCCGGCGGCCCGTACGCTTGGTGACCGTGAGCCCTCGTCGCAACCGCCCCCGCCGGGACGAGATCGCCGCCGTGGACGCCGAGCGTGCCCGCCACGGCGTGCCGACCGTGCAGCAGTGGCGCGACGGCGACTGGCAGATACGCGCGATCAGCGGCGGCGCATCAGTCAAGACGTACCGTTGTCCCGGCTGTGACCAGGAGATTCGGCCGGGGGTGGCGCACCTGGTGGCCTGGCCGGCCGACGACCGGGGTGACCTGACCGACCGCCGGCACTGGCACTCCGGCTGCTGGCGGGCCCGGGACCGGCGCGGCCCCAACCTCCAGCGCGGCCGGGGCGCGCCGCGCTACGGCTGAGCGATCTGGATCACCCGGTTCCCGTCCCACTGGGCGGTAGGACCGCCGACACGGGAGACTGGCAGGCGTGAGCACTCCGATTCGCGCGTCGTCGATCCTGCCCGGCCGCCGGGAGGACATCGAGCTGCACACCGCCGACGGGCTGACGCTCGTCGGTGAGCTGGCCCGGCCGCTGGAGGGCGAGCCGTCCGCCACCCTGGTCTGCCTGCACCCGCTGCCCACCCACGGCGGGATGATGGACAGCCACGTGTTCCGCAAGGCGGCCTGGCGGCTGCCCGCGCTCGCCGACCTGGCAGTGCTCCGGTTCAACACCCGTGGGACCAGCAGCGTCCGCGGCACCAGCGAGGGCGCCTTCGACGGTGCGGTGGGCGAGCGGTTCGACGTGGCCGCCGCGATCGAGTACGCCGAGTTCCACGAGCTGCCGAACATCTGGCTGGTCGGGTGGTCGTTCGGCACCGACCTGGCGTTGAAGTACGGCTGTGACCCGGCGGTGGCCGGCGCGATCCTGCTCTCCCCGCCGCTGCGTTTCTCCGCCCCGGAGGACCTGGCGGTCTGGGCCGAGTCGGGCAAGCCGCTCACCGCGCTGGTCCCCGAGTTCGACGACTACCTGCGGCCGGAGGAGGCCCGGGAGCGGTTCGCCGCCGTGCCGCAGGCCGAGGTGGTGGGCGTGGACGGCGCCAAGCACCTCTGGGTCGGCGACGCGGAGAAGGTGCTGGACGAGATCGTCCGGCGGGTCGCCCCCGGCGTACCGCTGCCGCTGCCGACCACCTGGGACGGCCCGATGGAGACCGGCGACGTCAGCGCGTACGCGGACCGCACTGTCGCCGCGTTCGCCGACACCCCGGTGCCCGGCCCGGCCCAGCGGAGCGCCGAGTAGCCGCTCAGCGGGCGTCCTGGCGGGGTATCACCACCTCGCGCAGGATCAGCTGCAACGCGGCCACCGTGGGAATCGCGATGAGCGCGCCCACCACGCCCAGCAGTGACACCCCGAGCAGCGCGGCGAGCAACGCGGCCACCTCGTTCACCGACACCGCCCGGCGCATGATCTTCGGGTAGATCAGGTAGTTCTCGATCTGCTGGTAGATCACGAAGAACACCAGGCAGGCGATGCCCACCGGCAGGTCGGTGGCGAGCCCGACGAGCGTCACCACCACCGCGCCCAGCGTCGCCCCGATCTGCGGGATCAGGTCGGTCACCGCGACCACCACGGCGAGCGCGAACGGGTACGGCAGGCCGACCGCGAGCGCGAACACGAACGTGCTCACCCCGGCCATCACCGCGATGGCGAGCGCGCCGACCATGTACGCGCCGACCCGGGTCAGGATCTCGTCGCCGATCAGCTGGACCCGCTCCCGGCGGGTGCGCGGCACCAGCGCGTACCCGAGTTCGCGCAGCTTGTCGAAGTACGCCAGGAAGTAGATCGTCAGCACCAGCACGGTCAGCAGGCGGAACAGCGTGCCGAAGATCAGTTGCGCCCCGCCGAGCACACCGCCGAGGGCCCGCTCGACGTTGTCCGCGTTCGCCGCCGCCTGGACCCGTTCCATCACGTCGTAGCGGACCACGAGGTCGTTGACAGTTTCATTGCGCCGCAGCTCCTCGACGTAGCCGGGCAACTGCTGCACGAACTGGCCGGACTGGGTCACCACCGGCGGCACCAGGGCCAGCAGGCCGGCGACGATCAGCAGCAGCAGGGTGAGTGTCACCACCGCCACCGCCAGCCCGCGCGGCATGCCCCAGCGGCGCAACCGGACCACCGCCGGGTGCAGGCCGACCGCGAGGAACAGCGCGATCACCACGAGCACCAGGATGCCGGCGGCGTTGCGCACGCCCAGGAACAGCGCGTACGCCAGCAGCACGCCGAGCGCGCCGGTGAAGCCGATCAGGAATGCGCTGCGCCGTAGTGGACGCCCCGGCACGCCGAACCGGCCGCTCGGCTCGAACTCGCCCGGGTCGACGTCGACGGGCCGTCCGCCGCTCGTGCCGGTCCGCGCGTGCTCCGCGGTGCGCGTGGTCTCACCCGCGGTGCCCGTGGTGTCGCTTGCGGGCTTCGCGTCGCCGACGGGGAACCCGGAGGTGTTCACGTTAGCGGCCTCGTCGTCCCGGGCGGCGGAACCCTCCTGTGACACCCGTGCCTCCCCGCTGCCCTGCTCGCCCGCCGTTGACGTCCGCGACCGCCGCGCGGCCGTCTGCCCGCAGGGTAGTCGCCACCGCCCGGCCCCGGCCATCCCATCACCCGCCACCCGCCGGCCGTCCCGGCGGGCCGCCCTGGCGCGGGTCGCCCGCCAGTTCGGGGAGGTGGTGTGGTCCGGGTGGGTGGGATGCCGCCACTTCGCCGACGTGGCGCTGGGCCCGCCAGTTCGGGGAAGTGGCGTGGTCCGGGTCGGCGGATGGCACCACTTCCCCGAGGTGGCGCGGCGGAGGCGGGTGGGTCAGTCCTTGTCGACAGTCACCGTGCTGGGCTTGGCGCTGCGCTCGTCGGTGGTCGGCTTGGTCGGGCGCTTGCCGTTCTCACCGGTGCTGGTGATCTTCGTGGGGGTGGCGCCGCGCCCGCCCTCACCCGGTACGGCGGCCACCGTGGGCTCTCCGTCGACGCCCGCGCCGGCCGGGGAGTCCATGGTGGTCACCGGCTCGCCGACCGGCTTCGCCTTGCCCGCATCGACTGGCTCGCCGTCACCCTTGGTCGGCCCGGCGCCGTTGGGGACGGCGGTGGCGGTGCCCTTCGCGGCCACCGCCGCACCGCCGCCGGCCGGGGTGTCGCCGACGGTCTCCGCGCCGCTGCCGACCGGCGTGCCCTCGCCCGCCGGCTTGCCTTCGTCAGTGGACCGGCCGGTGGAGGCGGCGGTGGCTAGGTCGTCCGGGTCGACCGGGGTGGCCGTGATGCCGGCCGAGCCGGCCTCGCGCCGCAGGTCCGTGAGCTGCCGCTCCAGGTCGTCGGACTCCTGCCGGGACTTCCACGTCTCGGTGCGCAGGTCGGCCAGCTCCTGCTGCGCCTTGGCGATCTCCAGCATCACGCCGGCGAGCTGCTGCCGGCCGGCGGCCACCTCCTGCTGGGTCGCGGCCAGGTGCTGCTGGGTGGTGGCGAGGTGCTGCTGGGTAGTGGCCGCGTACTCCTCGAACTGGCGGCGCGAGGCCGCGACGTGCTCGTCGGCCTTGCGGCGCTGCGCGGTGGCGTCCTCCTCGGCCCGGCGCAGCAGCTCGGCGGCCTCCAGCTCGGCCTGCTGCCGCATGCTCAACGCGTCGGCCTCGGCGGCCTGCCGGACCTCGGCGGCGGTGCGCTCGATCTCGTCGCGGCGGGTCGTGTACGCCTGCTCCAGCTCCTCCTGCCGCTTGGCGTGCTGCTTGTCCAGCTCGTCGCGGCGCTTGGCGAACTCCTGCTCGGCGGCGGCCCGGCGCTGGGCCAGCTCACGCCCGGCGCTGTCCCGCAGCTCGGCGACCTCCTTCTCCACCCCGGCTCGCCAGGCGCCCAGCTCCTGCTGGGTCTGGGCGCGGGACTGCTGCACGTACGTCTCGGTCTCGGTGCGCATGCGCTGCACGTACGCCTCGACCTCGGCGCGGTTGCGCTTGCCCGCCTCGGCGGCCTCGCTGGTGAGCCGGTTGGCCTCCGTGCGCGCCCGGCCGCGGGTGGCCTTGGCGGCCTCCTCCGCGTCGTCCACGATCTTCTTGGCCTCGGCCAGCGCCTTGGCGTGCGAGGCCCGGCCGGCCTCGGCGGCGGCGTCGGTGAGCCGCTTGGCCTCCTGCTGGCCCTTGGCGTGCACCTCCTTGGCCGCCTCGCGGAGCTGGCTCGCCTCCTGCTGGGCCTTGGCCAGCGCCTCCTTGGCCGTCTCGCGCAGCCGGGCGGCCTCCTGCTGGGCCCGGGAGTGGATCTCCTTGGCGGTGTCGCGCAGCTGGGTGGCCTCCTGCTGGGCCTTCGCCAGCGCGTCCTGGGCGGTCCGGCGCAGCTTCTCGGCCTCGTCCTGGGCGGCGGCGCGCAGCTTCTCCGACTCGTCCTGCGCGCTCTTGCGCAGCGTCGCCGACTCGTCCTTGGCGGCCTTGAGCGTGGCCTCGGCCTCGGCCTTGCGGGCGGCGGTGTGCCGCTCCTCCTCGGACCGGCGGGCGGCCAGCGCGATCTCGAAGTCCTTCAGCGCCTGGGCGGCCTGCTCCCGGGCCTCCTCGACGATGTGCTCGGCGGCGGCCCGGCGGGCCTCGATCTCCTCGTTGGCGGCGGCGAGGATCTCGTCGGCCTGCTCCTCGGCCATGGTGAGGATCTGCTCGACACGCGGACCCAGGTGCCGGAACGACGCCCGGTCCACCACCGCCGCCTGCTTACGCACCTGGGCCAGGTCGCGCTGGAGCACCTCGACCTGACCGGCCAGTTTGTGGATCTGCGTATACGCCTGTTCCCGCTCGGTGGTCAGCGCCGCGATCTCGTGCTCCGCGCGAGCGACGTAGCGGTCGACCTGTCGTTTCTCGTACCCCCGCAGGGCGGACTCGAAGCTGGGCTCCGTCGTCACGTCCCCGCCGAGCGCGAACAGTTCCTCGCCGTGCGACATGACCCCATCCTCACACGCATCCGGTTCTGCTGGGGCGATACGGACGCCCCTTCTGGGAGCTACTTCACCCTCCTGGCGAAACGGGCCCGCACAGCATGACGGCGCGAGGCGACACCGGTCACCCGGCGTCACCCCGCGCCGTGGCTCATGCCCCCGACAGCGGGTGAATCGATCAGCCGGCCGACTCGGCCGTCACCTTCTGCCCGGAGGCGTCGGCCTTCGGGGTCTCGCTCTTGCCGGCGGCCGGGACGCCCGGCACGATGCCGGCCAGGCCGGACAGCATCTGCCCGAGCTGCGAGGTGACCGCGTCCTTCTGGCGGGTGAGGTCGTCGACCTCGCGGCGCGCCGCCTGCGTGGTCAGCTCGGCCTCGGTACGGGCCTCGTTGAGCACCCGCTGCGCCTCGGCACGCGCCTCGTTGAGCGTCTTGTCGGCCAGCGCCTTGGCCTTGTCGACGGTCTCGTTGGCGGTGCGCTCGGACTCGACCCGGCGGGCCTCGGCCCGCTGCTCGATCTCCTTGGCCCGCTCCTGCGCGGCGCGCGCCCGCTGCTCGGCCTCGTTCACCAGCTTCTGGGTCTGCGAGACCTGGGCGGCGTGCCGCTCCGACTCCTCGCGCTCGGCCTTCTCCCGCCGCTCGGCGAGCTGGAGCTCCAGCGCCTGCAGGTCCTTGTCGCGCTTGTCGCGGGCGTCGGTGAGCAGCTTCGTCGCCTCGGCGCGCTTCTCCTCGGCCTCCCGGCCAGCCTTGGCCCGCTGCTGGGTGATCTCCCGCTCGGCGGTGGCGCGCAGCGTGGCGACCTCCCGCTCGACTGTCGACTTCAGCTCAGCCACCTCGTGCGCGGTGACCGTACGCAGCTGCTTGGTCTCCCGGTCGGCGTCGGCGCGCAGCGTGTCGGCCTCGCGGCGGGCCTGCACCCGGACCTCGGCGGCCTCCCGCTCGGCGGCGGTACGGACGCTGCCGGCCTCGCGCTCGGCGGTGGCCTTCATGGCGGCCGCCTCGGCGCGTGCCTTGTCGGTGATCTCCCGCGCTTCGAGGCGGGCGGCGGAGAGGATGCCCTCCGACTCGCGCTTGGCCTCGTTGCGGTGGTCGTTGGCCTGCTCCTCGGCCAGCCGCAGGATCTGCTCGACGCGAGTGCCCAGGCCGGACAGGGTCGGCCGGCTGTTCTCCTCGAGCTGCTTGTTGGTCTCGGTGAGCTTCTGCTCGAGCGCGCTCTGGCGCTGCTCGGCCTGCCGCAGCCGGCGCTGAGCGTCGTTCATCCGCTGCTCGGCCTCGGCGCGGGCCTGCTCGGACTGGCTCAGGGCGGCGGTGAGGCGGCCGATGAAGTCGTCGACCTGGTTGGTGTTGTAACCGCGCAGGCCGACGGTGAAATCGGGCTGCGAGTTCGCGTTATCGAAGAACGCAAGAGGGGAGGACTGCTGCTGGGGCATTGGGACATACTGGCAGACGCCCCAGGGTGGTTCGCAAGAGCGGTCGGCACCTTTCGCGTCCTGTTTACATGGTCAACTCGGTCGGCCGGTGGGACCGGACCAATTGGCGATCTTGGCAGCTCCCGGGCGGGTCGGGCGGGTCGGGCTTCTCCGGGGAAGGCGGCGCGAAAAGGGCCGCGGGTCGGTACCCGCGGCCCTTTGTGCGTACGCCGGTCGAATGGCGCCCGGGTCGGCCGGAAAGGCAATCCGGGACGACCGTACGGTCAGTGACCGCGGAAGCGGTTGATCGCGCTTTCATGCCGCGAGCGCATCTCGGTGTCGCGGACGCCGAGCCCGTCGGTGGGGGCCAGGCACCGGACGCCGACCTTGCCCTGGTGCGCGTTGCGGTGCACCTCGTACGCGGCCTGGCCGGTCTGCTCCAGCGCGTACGTCTTCGACACGGTCGGGTGCACCTTGCCGAGCGCGACCAGCCGGTTGGCCTGCCACGCCTCGTGGTAGTTGGCGAAGTGGCTGCCGACGATCCGCTTGAGGTGCATCCACAGGTAGCGGTTGTCGTACTGGTGCATGTAGCCGCTGGTGGAGGCGCAGGTGACGATCGTGCCGCCCTTCTTGGCGACGTAGACGCTGGCGCCGAACGTCTCCCGGCCCGGGTGCTCGAAGACGATGTCCGGGTCCTCGCCGCCGGTCAGCTGGCGGATGCGCTCACCGAAGCGGCGCCACTCGTCCTGGTCCTGGGTGTGCTCGTCGGACCAGAACTTGAACCCCTCGGCGGTGCGGTCGATGACCAGCTCGGCGCCCATCTTGCGGCACAGCTCGGCCTTCTCGGGGGAGGAGACCACGCAGACCGGGATCGCGCCGCCGTTGAGCGCCATCTGGGTGGCGTAGCCGCCGAGGCCGCCGGAGGCGCCCCAGATCAGCACCACGTCACCCTGCTTCATGTTCGCGCCGTGGTGCGAGACGAGCTGCCGGTACGCGGTGGAGTTGACCAGCCCTGGGCTGGCCGCCTCCTCCCAGCTCAGGTGGCGCGGCTTCGGCATCAGCTGGTTGGCCTTGACGATCGCCAGCTCGGCCAGGCCGCCGAAGTTGGTCTCGAAGCCCCAGATCCGCTGCTGCGGGTCGAGCATCGTGTCGTCGTGGCCGGCGGAGTCCTCCAGCTCGACCGAGAGGCAGTGCGCGACCACCTCGTCGCCGGCCTTCCACTTGGTCACGCCCGGCCCGGTACGCAGCACCACGCCGGCGGCGTCCGAGCCGACCACGTGGTACGGCAGGTCGTGGCGGCGGGTCAGCTCGGAGAGCCGGCCGTAGCGCTGGAGGAACTTGAACGTGGGCAGCGGCTCGAAGATGCTGGTCCACACCGTGTTGTAGTTGATCGCGCTGGCCATCACCGCGACCAGGGCCTCACCCGGGCCCAGCTCCGGGGTGGGCACCTCCTGGACGTGCAGCGCCTTGCGCGGGTCCTTGTCGCGGGTGGCCATGCCGTCGAACATGCGGGTGTCCTCGGCGCGCACCACCACGCCCCGGTAGCTCTCCGGCACGGGCAGGCCGGCGAGCCTGGCGAGCTCCCGCTCCGGCTGCGACGAACCCTCCGCCGCCATGATCGCTTCGAGGATGTCCTGCACGGTGACCTCCCGTTAGTCCGCACCCGCACACCGCGGGCAGGGGTGCTGCCATCGTCGGCGCCGGTGCGACGGGACCGCCATGTCGGCAATCGACACATTCGGCACCGGTCGCCGCTGCTGTTCGGGCGGACGTTACTTAACGGTAGCTAAAGCGGGAAGCCCTCTGTGAAAAACTGCATCGGCCGATGAGTGGAGGTGTCCGTGGGAACGCGCAAGCGCGCACTGCCGCGCGCGTTCCCACTGGTTAGGAAGGGCCCCTTCTTAACAGACGTCTGTTAAGAAGGGGCCCTTCCTTGCGCCTCAGGCGGGCTGGACCAGTTCGATCAGCACGCCGCCGGCGTCCTTCGGGTGCACGAAGTTGACCCGGGAGTTCGACGTGCCGCGCCGGGGGGCGTCGTACAGCAGCCGCACGCCGCGCTCGCGCAGCGCCGCGCAGGCCGCGTCGATGTCCGCCACCGTGTACGCGACCTGCTGGATGCCCGGGCCGCGCTTGTCCAGGAACTTGCCGATCGTGGTGTCCGGGGACAGCGGCGCGAGCAACTGCACCATGCCGCCGGAGGCGTCCGGCCCGACCGCCAGCATCGCCTCGCGTACGCCCTGCTCGGCGTTGGTCTCGGTGTGCACGCAGCGCATGCCGAACGTGCGCTGGTAGAAGTCGATCGCGGCGTCCAGGTCGCCAACGGCGATCCCGACGTGGTCGATGCGGCGCAGGCCGATGTCTGTGACAAACTCGGCAGCGGGCTCGACGGGGGAGTTCTCAGCCATGACGCTAGTCTGACCGAACAATCGTTAAGGCGTACAGGTCGGCACCCCTCGGAGGCAGGCAATGGCTTCGGTGATCGTCAGCGGCGCGCGGACCCCGATGGGGCGCCTGCTGGGCAACCTCAAGGACCTCCCCGCGACCAGGCTCGGTGGCATCGCGATCAAGGCGGCCCTGGAGCGCGCCGGCGTCGCGCCCGAGCAGGTCCAGTACGTGATCATGGGGCAGGTGCTCCAGGCCGGCGCCGGACAGATCCCGGCCCGGCAGGCCGCCGTCGAGGCCGGCATCCCGATGTCCACCCCGGCGCTGACCATCAACAAGGTCTGCCTCTCCGGGCTGGACGCGATCGCGCTGGCCGACCAGCTCATCCGGGCCGGCGAGTTCGACGTCGTGGTGGCCGGCGGCATGGAGTCGATGACAAACGCCCCGCACCTGCTGCTCGGCCAGCGTTCGGGCTACAAGTACGGCGACGTGGCGGTCAAGGACCACATGGCCCTGGACGGCCTCACCGACGCCTGGGACTGCTGCTCGATGGGCGAGTCCACCGAGCGGCACGGCGCGAAGCACGGCATCACCCGTGAGGAGCAGGACGCGTTCGCCGCGGCCAGCCACCAGCGCGCCGCCGCCGCGCAGAAGAACGGGCACTTCGCCGACGAGATCACCCCGGTGGTCATTCCGCAGCGCAAGGGCGAGCCGCTGGTGATCAGCGAGGACGAGGGCATCCGGCCGGACACCACCACCGAGTCGCTCGGGAAGCTGCGCCCCGCCTTCGCCAAGGACGGGACCATCACCGCCGGCAGCTCCTCGCCGATCTCCGACGGCGCCGCCGCCGTCGTGGTCATGAGCAAGGCCAAGGCCAAGGAGCTGGGGCTCACCTGGCTGGCCGAGATCGGCGCCCACGGCAACGTGGCCGGCCCCGACAACTCCCTGCACTCGCAGCCGTCCAACGCGATCAACCACGCCCTGAAGAAGGGCGGCCTGAGCGTCGACGACCTCGACCTCATCGAGATCAACGAGGCGTTCGCGGCAGTCGGCATCCAGTCCGCCCGTGACCTCGGGGTCGGCACCGACAAGGTGAACGTCAACGGCGGCGCGATCGCGCTCGGCCACCCGATCGGCATGTCCGGCGCCCGGCTCGTGCTCACGCTGGCGATGGAGCTGAAGCGCCGGGGCGGTGGCACCGGCGCGGCGGCGCTCTGCGGCGGTGGCGGGCAGGGCGACGCGCTGATCATCCATGTGCCGAACGGCGACGAGAGCTGATAGCTGATACCTGTGAGTGACGTACAGAACGCCCCGGCGGCGGCCACCGGCCCGGTGCGCCGCAGCCGGGACGTACCCATGCTTGTCGAGCGGGCCCGCGCGGGTGACCCCCGCGCGGTGGCCCGGCTGATCACCCTGGTCGAGTCCGGCGACGAGGTGTTGCCGCAGGTCGCGGCGGCGCTCGCGCCGTACGGCGGGCAGGCCCAGGTCGTCGGCCTGACCGGCTCGCCCGGGGTGGGCAAGTCGACCACCACCAACGAGCTGGTCCGGGCGCTGCGGGCGCGCGGTCACCGGGTCGGCGTGCTGGCGATCGACCCGTCCAGCCCGTTCACCGGCGGGGCCATCCTCGGCGACCGGGTCCGGATGCAGGACCACGCGACGGACCCGGGCGTCTACATCCGCTCGATGTCCAGCCGGGGCCACCTGGGCGGGCTCTCCGCCGCCACGCCGCAGGCGGTGCGGGTGCTGGAGGGCGCGGGCTGCGACGTGGTGCTCGTCGAGACCGTCGGCGTCGGGCAGGCCGAGGTGGAGGTGGCCTCGCTCGCCGACACCACGCTGGTGCTGCTCGCGCCGGGCATGGGTGACGCGATCCAGGCCGTCAAGGCCGGCATCCTGGAGATCGCCGATGTCTTCGTGGTCAACAAGGCCGACCGGGACGGCGCCGACGCCACGGTCCGCGACATCCAGGGCATGATCGCGCTCGGCGAGCGCGGGCCGGGGGAGTGGCGTCCGCAGGTGGTGCGGTCGATCGCCGCCCGCGCCGAGGGCATCGACGACATCGCCGCCGCGATCGACAAGCACCGCGACTGGCTGGAGCGCCACGGCGAACTGCGCCGCCGCCGGGAGACGCGGGCCGCCGCCGAGATCGAGGCGATCGCGCTGGGCGTGCTGCGCGCCCGGATCGGCTCGCTGCGCGACGGTACGCAGCTCCCGACGCTCGCCGCCAAGGTGGCCGAGGGTGCCCTGGACCCGTACGCCGCAGCCGAGGACCTGCTCGCGCAGCTCGGCTCCTGAAGGCTCGGGCCGCCGGGTTCCGCCGGTCCGCCTCCGGGCTCAGAGCTCCGCGTCGGTGAGCGGATTGGCGGCTCCGGGTCGGCTGACCGGAGCCGCCAGCATGCCGGCGATGGCGTCGGCGAGGAAGTCGCCGACGTCCAGCCAGTGCGGGTCCTGCCCCTCCTGCTCGGCCCGGGCCTCGACCTCGGCGGTGGCGGTCATGACGATGCGGGCGATCAGCGCCGACCGGCCGGCCACCACCCCACGGTCGAGGTGCGCCAGGCGCGACGCCAGCGACGCGCGGGCCGGCAGGTCGACGAAGGCCGACTCGAACGCCTCGCGCATCAGCACCCGCAGCGTCGGGTCGTGCAGGGCCTGGGCGAGGAAGCGGGCCCGCCAGCTCGGCCTGGGCAGGCTCGCGAGCACAGCCATGGACGGCTGCACGAGACTGCGTACGTCGCCGAGGACGGAGTCGGGCTGCTCGGGCATCGCCCGGCGGGGTTCGGCGAGGGCGTCCACGTGCCGGGCGACCAGTGCCCGCAGTAGACCCTCCCGCCCGCCGAAGTAGTAGCGCACCGCGGAGTGGTTGGTGTTGCCCGCCACCTCGGCCACCCGGCGGTCGGAGATCTGAGCGATCCCCTCCTCGGCGAACAGGCGTTCCGCGGCGTCGAGCAGGGCGGCGCGGGCTGCCTCCGACCGTGCCATGAACGCACCTCTCCTCGTGGCTCGCGCGCCGACTGTGGCGCAGGCCAAACCTAGTCGTTTCGTGGTCCGGCGCCGGCGTCACCTACACTACGTAAGTCATCTGACTTACAACTGGCTGCCGACGCAGCCGCGAACCACTCCGGAGCATGCCTGTGCAGCCCACCACCGACCCGGCGACCGCCGAGCCGAACGCCGCCGACCGCAAGGAGCGGATCGTCCGCTCGGTCGCCCTCTTCGTCATGCCGTTCCTCATGGTCACGATGATGTTCGCGACCTACATGGCGACGATGCACTCGCCGCACCCCCGGCAGATGCCGGTGGCGGTGGTCGGCAGCGGCGCCCAGGCGCAGGGCGTCGTGGACGCGCTCAACGCCACTACCGGCGATCCGGTCGAGGCCCGGCTGGTCGCGTCCCGGGACGCCGCCGTGGAACTCCTGCGGGACCGGGAGATCAGCGGGGCGTTGCAGCTCCCGGCCGCGGGGTCGGACCAGGCGACGATCATCACCGCGTCGGCGGCCGGCGCCTCCCGCGCTGCCACCGCGCAACAGCTCCTCGCCCCGGTCGCCATGCAGCAGCAGTGGGCGTCCACGACCGAGGACGTCGCGCCGCTGCCCGACGACGACCGGGCCGGGATCTCGGTGCTGTTCGCCGCGATGGGCATGATGCTCGCCGGCTACGTACCGCTGAGCATGCTCCTGATGGCCACCCCGCACCTGCTGCGCCTGCGGCGGTTCGTTCCGCTGGCGGCCGGCTGGTCGGCGCTGACCAGCACGGTCATCTGGTTGATCCTCGGACCCGGTGTGGGCGCGGTCGACGGCCACTACCTCACGTTCCTCGGCGTCGGCATGCTCACGACCGGTGCCGTCGGTCTCGCCCAGCTGCTCTTCACCAAGGTGATGGGGCCGCTGGCGGTCCTGCTCGGAATGCTGTTCTTCGTCGTGCTGGGCATGCCCGCGTCGAACCTGGCGCTGCCGGTCGACACGATGCCTGGTTTCTTCCAGTTCCTGCACGGGGTGCTGCCCCTGCCGGCGGCGGGTGAGGCGCTGCGGTCGGCGCTCTACTTCGACGGTCGGGGCATCGGCGTCCACCTGCTGACGCTCGCCGCCTGGATCGTCGCCGCCGTGCTGCTCTGCCTGCTCAAGGAGCGCGGCGGGGCGCCGATCCCGCAGGCGCCGCAGGTCGATGGTCCGGACACGCCGCTGCCCGCGCTCGCCGGCGGCCCGCCGCGGTCCAAGCGGTTCCGGTACGTGACGGTGGCGGCGTTCCCGCTGAGCATCCTGGTCGCCGTGGTGGGCCTGATGAGCTTCTCCATGCACAAGCCCGAGCCGCACGACATCCCGGTGGCGGTGGTCGCCGCGGTCCCCGAGCAGGCGGAGCAGGTCGCCGCCGGCCTGCGGGCCGGTCTCGGCGGGGTCGCCGACATCTCCGTGGCCGCGTCGGTGGACGAGGCGAGGGAGCGCATCCTCGCCCAGGACCTGGTCGCCGCGTACGTGCTGCCCGCGACGCCGGGCGGCGAGGCCACCCTGTACTCGTCGTCGGCCGCCGGGTCCAGCCAGCACATGATGGTGCAGACCATGTTCCGCCAGGTCGCCGCCGGGCAGCAGACGCCGCTGGCGGTCACCGACGTGGCGCCGCTCAGCAGGACCGACACGATGGGCAGCAACAGCCTGTACGTCGGCATGTCCTGGATCATGTCTGGCTTCCTGATGCTGGCAGTGCTCCGCGGCGGAGCGCCGCACATCCGGCGGCTGCGCCAGTTCCTGCCGATCCTCGGCGGATGGGCGATCGGCATGTCCGCCTGGCTGTGGCTGCTGTTCGACGTGATCATCGGCGCGGTCAACGGGCACGCCCCGGAGATGATCGGCTTCGGCGCGCTCACCATCTTCGCCGTGTCGCTGGTGACCGCCGTGTTCACCCGTACCTTCGGCCTCGCCGCGATCATCCCGATGATGGTGGTGCTGATGATGGCCGGGGTGCCCGCGTCCGGCGGCGGCCTGTCGGTCTACATGGTGCCGGAGTTCTTCCGGACGCTCCAGGGCGTCCTACCGCTGCCCGCCGCTGTGGACACGGCCCGGTCGCTCGTCTACTTCGGCGGGGTCGGCGTCGGGCGGAACCTGGCCGTCGTGGCGGTCTGGGCCGCGGTCGGCCTGCTGCTCAACCTCGGCGTCGACCGGTGGTTGCGGCACCGCGAGCAGGCAGCGGGTGACGCCGGGCCGCACCCGGTGCCGGGCGCCTCCGGCGGGCTGGACGGGGTCGGCGAGCTGGAGTCGGCCGGGGCGCGCTGAACCGCGCGGCCGTCCACTGCGGACCGCCTCCGTCCAGTACGCTCGCACCGCCCCACGCCGTCGGCGCGGGGCGGTGCGACGGGTGGGAGAGCATGGCTGACGAGGCGACCCAGGAACTGTCGATCACGCCGGACGCGGTGGCGGGCGGGACCACGCATGTCTCCGACGAGGTGGTGGAGAAGATCGCGGTGGCCGCCACCCGCGGGGTGCCCGGGGTGGCCGAGCTGGGCGGTGACGTGGCCCGGTTCTTCAACGCGGTGCTCGACCGGGTCGGGCTCGACCAGGTCGGCGACGCCCGCCGGGGCTGCTCGGCCCATGTCACGAACGGCGCGGCGGTGATCAATCTGGTTCTCGTGATCGAGGCCGGTCACCCGGTTCCGCAGGTGACCGACGCGGTACGGGCCGCTGTCGTGTCCGCCGTCGAGGCGTACGGGCTGCGGGTCGATGAGATCAACATCAAGGTCGACGACGTGTCGATGGGCTCGCCGCCTCCCGCGGCCTGACCCTCCCCGCCCGACGGGCCAACGACCCGTACCGTTGTTCTTAGCGGCGCGAGGCCGCCGTGCGTCGGGAGGTTCGCCATGCCGAAGGGTGTCTCGTTCGCTCCAGTGCGCACCGTGAGGGCGTACGAGGGGATCGTCCGGCAGGTCGAGGAGCGGATCGCCGCCGGGGACCTGCGGCCGGGGGACCGGCTGCCCAGCGAGCGCGAGCTGACGACCCAGTTCGACGTCAGCAGGTCCACCGTGCGCGAGGCGCTGCGCGTGCTGGAGAGCAGCGGCCTGATCCGTTCCCGCCCGGGTGACCCGCTCGGGCCCCAGGTGATCGCGTCGACCGCCTCGGCGATGCGCAAGCTGTTCGCCCGGGTCGTGGACAGCCGGCGGCTGGGCGTGGCGGAGCTGCTCCAGTTCCGGATGATCATCGAGTCGGCTGCCGGTTCCGTCGCGGCCCGGCTGGCGTCCCCGCCCGAGCTGGACGAGCTGGAGCAGGCGCTGGCCGGGATGAGGGACGCCATGGCCGACGGTTACGAGGCCTTCAGCGCCGCGGACGTCCGCTTCCACGAGCACGTCGCCCGCCTGTCGGGCAACGAGCTGCTCGTGCTCTGCCTCGACGCGGTCCGCAGCATGGTGCTGGACCTCATCTCCACGAAGCTCGCCGAGGCTCCGGACCGCGAGGCGCTGATGGAGCGCACGCTCGCCCATCACCGTCGCGTCCTCGACGCGATGCGGGCCGGCGAGGCCGACGAGGTCGCCCGGCTGACCCGCGAGGAGCTGCACCGCTACTACGCCGAGTACGTGCCGGAGCCCCGGCGCTCGATGGTGGACGTATTGCTCTGAAACAGCCCGATGTGGCCTGACCTCGGATGATGCAAGATCGGCCATTAACTGAGCAGCCCTTCCCTTCAACTGGTCTGACCAGTAGCCTCCCCCACATCACCGAGGTGTACACGGGGGACTCCGCAGTTGACCAATGCCGCGACCGTCCCAAGCTGGGCGGGAGTCGCAGTGCTTCGCATGGGAGAAGCTCCATGAAGTCGTCCAGATTTGCCGCGCTCGCCGCGGCTGCCCTGGTCTGTCCGGGACTCGTGCTCGTCAGCGGCTCGCCCGCGTCGGCCAATCCCGCCGCCGGCGCGCCGGGTGCCCACAACGCCATCACCGACGTTCCCGGAATCCAGGTCGGCCAGGTTCAGTCCGACATCGCCCCGTACCTGACCGGCACCTCGGTCGTGTACATGCCGCAGATGTCGGTGGCCAGCGTGGACCAGCGTGGCGGTGCCCCCGCCACCAAGGAGACCGACCTCCTCAGCCCGCTCAACTCGAACCCGGGCGTCAACGCGATCCAGCTCGGCGGCAGCAGCATGTACGGGCTGTCCGCCACCAACGGCATCATCCGCTGGCTCGAGGACCGTGGCGAGGGCGTACGCGTCGGCGCCGGCGGCGTGGCCCCGATCGTCCCGGCTGCGGACATCTTCGACCTCGGCCGCGGCGGTGACCCGAAGGCGCGTACCTCCGCCGAGTGGGGTTACCTCGCGGCGCAGGCCACTTCGGACGGTCCGGTTCGTCAGGGCGGCGTCGGCGGCGGCACCGGCGCCCGCGGCGGCGGCCTGCGCGGCGGCGTCGGCACCGCCAGCGTTCACCTCGGTGACGGCATCTACGTCGGCGCCATGGTGATCGTCAACCCGGCCGGCTCCCCGGTCGACCCGGCCGACTGCACCCTGTACGGCGTCAAGTTCGGCATCGGCAACGAGTTCGCCGGCTACAAGGCTCCCAAGAAGAAGGAGTGCAACCCGCCGAGCACCGCCGCCCAGCAGCCGGCGAACACCACTATCGCCGTGGTCGCCACCAACGCGCCGCTGGAGAAGGCCGCCGCCCAGCGGATGTCCGGCAACGCGCACGACGGCATGGCCCGCGCGATCAGCCCGATCCACACCCTGGGCGACGGTGACACCGTCTTCGCCGTCTCCACCGGCAAGGGCGAGGCGCTGCAGATCAACGACCCGGCCGACACCCGTCAGCTGAACGCCATCTTCAACGCCGGCGCCAGCACGCTGGCCCGTGCCATCGCCAAGGCCGTCCTCTCGTCCGAGAGCATCGGCAACACCACCAGCTACTGCGACCGCTACCCCTCGGCCTGCAAGGGCATGAAGCAGCTGAAGCAGTGGCGTACCCAGGGCAACGCCCCGACCGTGACCCCGGAGACCTTCGCCCAGGCGTCGCAGGCGCTGGCGCAGACCCCGGTCCCCGCGCCGCCCGCTGCCGACAACGGCAAGCCCAAGCCGAAGCCGAAGGCTGCTCCGGCGGGCAACACCACTCAGCAGGACTCGCAGAACGGCATGGTTCTCGCCTCCGGTAACGCCGGTGGCCCCAGCGTCCCGACCGGCGTGACCACGGGCCTGCTGGCCGCGGGCATCCTGGGCGTCGGCCTGCTGGGCATGCACCTGCGGGGTCGCCGCCGGGGGCAGGCTTCCGACCGGCTCGCCTGACACGCACCCTGTCTCACCGTCGCGCCGGTAGCTAGGCGCGCGTGAACGATCGAGGCGGGTTCCGTCCACACCGGACGGGACCCGCCTCGCTGCGTTCGCTTTGCCTTTCGTCCCCAGCAGACAGCTCTCCGGACCGCGTCCCGCCGCTGCCGCTGTCGTCGGCGGGGGAGCGCAGTTCCTGTGCGGAGCTGAGGAAACCCTCCAGGCTCCAGAGGCGCCTCCGCCTTACGTGGCCTGCAGTCCGGGACTGCTGCCATGGAGGGGCCGCCCTGGCCGGCGGACGCGGTCTTCCACGCCGTGTGACATGGCCGGACGCCGCGCCGGAGGAGACCGCTCGACCTCGCCCGACGGCGCCACCGACCCGTACTTCGCACCACGACGGCCAACGCCCCGTCCGGCAGTGCGAGCCGCTCCCGAGCCTCAGGGATCCACAGTCGCCGTCCACACTCGGCGATCTTGCACTTCGCGCCCCGACGAAAGGGGTGGATCGCCCGCACCGAGGGCCGCAACTGCAAGATCGCGGGGGCCGGGCCGGCCCGGGGGGCGCGGGGCAGGGCCCGAGGCCCGAGGGGTGGCGGGACATGAAGAAGGACCTGGTGGGCCGGGGCCCAACCAGGTCCTTCTGTGGTGCGTGGAGCTGGATTACTTCTTCGACACCTTGGTGACGTCGAAGGACTGGGTCACCGCGTCCTTCGGGTAGCCCTCGACGCCGTCGCGGATCACCGCCAGGTTCGGCAGCAGGAAGAGCCAGTCGCTGGCGGCCTCCTGCGAGATGACCTTCGCGGCCTCGGCGAACTTCTTGTCCCGGGTCGCCGCGTCCAGGGCCGTGTCGGCCTCGTTCATGAGCTGCGTGACGGCCGGGTTCTTGTAGCGGTAGTAGTACTCCGGCTGGCCGTAGCGAACCAGGTCACGGGGCTCGACGTGCGCGATGATCGACAGGTCGTAGTTGGCCTTGCTGAGCACCTTGTCGAGCCACTGCGGCATCTCGACGTTGTTCTGGGTCACCTTGATGCCGACCTCGGCGAGCTGCGAGGCGACGAACTGCGCCGACGCGCGGGCGTACCCCGGCGGCGGGACGTCCATGGTCAGGGTGAGCCCGTTGGCGTGACCGGCGTCGGCGAGCAGCTGCTTGGCCTTGGCGGGGTCGTGCGGGAAGTCGCCGTTGCGGTCCTCGTACCACGGGTCGCTCGGCGGCACCATGCTGCCGATCTTCGTCCCGTACCCGGACCAGACGGTCTTGATGAGCGCGTCGTGGTCGATCGCGTGGCGGATGGCCTGGCGCACCCGGACGTCGGCCAGCGGGCCCTTGCCGTTGTTCATCGCCAGGACGACCTCACCGGTCGTCTTGCCCTCGACCACCTCGAACTGCTTGTTGCCCTTGAACACCTCGAGCAGCTGCGGCGCCTGGATGTTCGCCACGATGTCGAGCTGGCCGGAGAGCATCGCGTTGTTCAGCGCGTTGGCGTCGGTGATGTACCGGAAGACGGCGGTGGCGACCTTCGCCTTGTCACCCCAGTAGCCGTCGTTGCGCACCAGGGTGATGCTGTCGCCCCGGTTCCACTTGTCGAACTTGAAGGGGCCGGTGCCGTTCGGCTTCGTCCCCAGGTCGGTGGCGTTCTCCTTGAGCACCACGCCGACGCGGCCGGCGACGTCGAACAGCCAGCTCTGGCTCGGCCGCGACAGCGTCACCTCCACCGTGGAGGCGTCCGGCGACTCGACGGTCTTCACGACCGTCATCTGCGACTTGAACGGGTTCGTCGAGCCCTCCGCGGTCACCCGCTTGAAGCTCCACACCACGTCCTGCGCGGTCAGCTTCTGGCCGTCGTGGAAGGTCACGCCGTCGCGGAGCTTGAACGTGTACTTGGTGCCGTCGTCGGACATCTTCCATTCGCTGGCCAGCAGCGGCTCCACCTCACCGGTGTCCGCGTTCTGGCGCACCAGGCCCTCGTACACGTTGTAGAGCAGGACCTGCGGGATCGCGGCGCCGGCCTCGGCGGTCAGGTCGAGGCTCACCGGCTCGAGGTAGGCACCGAGGGTGACCGTACCGTTGCCGGAACCGCCACCGCCGGTCGTGGTCTCGGAGTCACCATCGCTACTGCACGCGGTCAGAGCCAGCGCCGTGGCGAGCAGCACGGCGGGCAGCGTTATCTTCAGCCGATTCATTCGTGTGTCCCATCGCGAAGAACGCCAAGGGCGCTCGTAGCCTGTGAGGCGGGACACTAGGAGCGTGGTACCCAATGCAAAAGGGCCAGTTCAGCGGGGTCGGCAGGTACCAATCGGTGTCTGGCTACCGTGCCACCCGGAATCCGGTGTTGCCACTTGAGGAGTCAACGGTGGTCCGACTCCGTGCGGCCACGCGGTAACGGTTGCAGTAGGAGTCGTGGCAGAGGTACGAACCGCCCCGGATGACGCTCTCACCTGGTGAGATGCGTCCTCGGCGGTCGCGCCAGGGTTCGGCCGTGAGTTCCCAAACGTTGCCCGCGACGTCGTACAACCCGTAGCCGTTCGGCGGAAACGCGATCACCGGAGAGGTGCCCACGAAACCGTCGTCCGCGGTGTTGACGGCAGGGAAGGCGCCCTGCCAGATGTTGCACCGGTGCCGCCCGTCCGGAGTCAGCTCGTCGCCCCAGGCGAAGCGCGCCTGGGACAGCCCGCCGCGTGCCGCGTACTCCCACTCGGCCTCGGCCGGCAGCCGCGTCCCGGACCACGCGCAGTACGCCTCGGCGTCCCGGTGGGAGACATGGACGACCGGATGCTGCTCGCGTCCCGACAGGTCCGAGCCGGGCCCGTCCGGGGCCGCCCAGTGCGCGCCCTCGACCGCCAGCCACCAGGGCGCCCCCGGCACTGTGGCGTCGAGCACGTACGGGCGTGCGGACGGCGCCAGCAGCAGGTGGAAGACGAAGGACCAGCCGTACCGTTCCGCGTCGGTGCGGTAGCCGGCCGACTCGACGAAGCGGGCGAACTGCCGGTTCGTCACGGGTGTCGCGGCGATCTCGAACGGGGCCACCGTCACCGGGCGGACCGGCCCCTCCAGGTCATCCGGGAAGCCCTCCGGATCGTCGGTGCCCATGAGGAAGGCGCCGCCGGGCAGCGCGATGAGGCCGTCCGTACCCCCCGAGCGGACGGCGCTCGCACCCGAGGGCGCGCCGGTGCCGGGAGCGGGCGGGCGTTTGGGCGCGCAACACGGCGACGGCGGGGTGAGGCCCCCGCCGTCGTCCGGTTCAGCCGATTCGGCGCTCACATCCGTGTTACGCCGGCAGGGCGTCCGCCTGGTACGCGTCCTCGCTGATGGCGGCGGCGACGGCGTCCCCGAAGTCCTCCGTCGACATGCCCATCTCCGGCCCGCGCATGGCGCCCAGGCGCGGCAGCACCGCCTTCACCCCGTCCTCCAGGCTGCGGGCCGCCTCCGGGTGGCCCAGGTGCTCCAGCATCAGCGCGGCGCTGAGGATCGAGCCGGCGGGGTTGGCCCAGCCCCGGCCCGCGATGTCGGGCGCGGAGCCGTGCACCGGCTCGAACATGCTCGGCGCCGACCCGGTCGGGTTGAGGTTGCCGCTCGCGGCCAGGCCGAGACCGCCCTGCACGGCCGCGCCGAGGTCGGTGATGATGTCGCCGAACAGGTTGTCGGTGACCACCACGTCGAACCGCTCCGGCTGGGTGACCAGGTAGAGGCACATCGCGTCGACGTGCACGTAGTCCACCGCGATCTCCGGGTACTCCGCCGCGACCTCCTCGAAGGTCCGCTGCCACAGGTCACCGGCGTAGGTGAGGATGTTCGCCTTGTGCACAAGTGTCACGTGCTTGCGGCGGGTCAGGGCCAGCCGGAAACCGTGCCGGATGAGGCGTTCGACCCCCTTGCGCGTGTTGACCGATTCCTGGGTGGCGATCTCGTCCGGGCTGCCCCGGTGGATGAAGCCGCCGGCGCCGACGTAGGCGCCCTCGGTGTTCTCCCGCAGGATCACCAGGTCGCACTGCTCGGGACGCAGCCCGCCGATGGGCGAGGGCACGCCGGGCAGCAGCTTGACCGGCCGCAGGTTGACGTACTGGTCGAAGGCGGTCCGCAGGTGGATGACCAGGCCGCGTTCGAGCACGCCGGGTGGCACCGACGGGTCGCCGACGGCGCCGAAGAGAATGGCGTCCGCCTTGGCCAGTTCCTGCTCCACGTCCGGCGGCACGACCTGGCCGGTGATCCGCCAGTAGTCCGCGCCGAGTTCGTAGTCTTCCCACACCAGGTCCAGCCCGAACCGTTGGGCGGCGGCGTCGCACGCCTTGACCGCCTGCGCGGTGACCTCGGGCCCGATGCCGTCGCCGGGCACCAGCGCGATTCGCTGGGCGCTCATTAGTCCACCCCTGTCCGCGTGCAGGAGACCGTCACCTGCCATCGCCCGGCCAAGAGTGGCGGGATCGGGCCCTCCGCAACAGGTCCAGGTCTCCGGCTAGGCTAGTACCAGCGGGACGCGGATGGTGTGCACAGGAGTGCGACGACGGGACGAGGCGAGATCCCCGCGAGAGGTGGGGAGGTCGAGATGGCGGATTTTCTGCTGCCGGTCAACCCGCAGAGCACGGTTCCGCTCTACGAGCAGATCATCACGGGGCTCGAGGACGCCATCCTCGCCGGGCAGTACGACGACGGCCCGCTGCCGAGCACGCGCCGTCTGGCCGAGGCGCTGGGCGTCTCCCGGAACACGGTGCTGACCGCGTACGACCGCCTCATGGAGCAGGGCCTGATCGCGACCGTTCCCCGGCGCGGCCTCTACGTCTCCTCCGAGGCGGTGGTCCGGATGCGGGCCGCGCGGCGGACCTCCCGCTCCGCGACGCGGCCCATCGACTGGCAGGCGCGGCTGCCCGAGCCGCCGCCCACCCCCGTGCACCGGGACCCGGCGTGGTCGCGGGCGCCGTTCCCGTTCGTCGTCGGCCAGCCGGACCCCGGCATGTTCCCCACCGGCGCGTGGGAACGGGCGCAGCGTGAGGCGCTGCGGCAGGACGGGCTGTCCCGGGTGATCGGGGACGCCGGCCAGGCCGACGACCCGCAGCTCGTCCGCCAGCTCTGTGAGCACGTGCTGCCGTCGCGTGGCATCTCGGCCGAGCCGAACCAGGTGATGATCACGCTGGGCTCGACGCACGCGCTGCACCTGCTGGCGAGCGTCCTGGTCCGGCCGGGCAGCGTCGTGCTGGTGGAGGACCCGGGCTACCCCGACGCGCGGACGATCATGCAGATGGCGGGCGCCGACGTGGTGCCCGGCCGGGTGGACGAGGACGGCCTCGTCGTCGAGGACCTGCCGGCCGACCTGCACGGCGCGGAGCTTGTGTACGTCACGCCGAGCCACCAGTACCCGACCGGCGCGACGATGTCGGCATCCCGGCGTGAGGAGCTGCTGCGCCGGGCCGGCGCGGCGGACGCGGTGGTGATCGAGGACGACTACGACCCGGAGATGACGTTCCGGGGGATGCCCGCGGTGGCGGTGCGGGCGCTGGACGACGAGGACCGTGTCGTCTACCTCGGCAGCTTCAGCAAGCTGCTGGCGCCGGGCCTGCGGCTCGGCTACGTGGTGGCGTCCCCGGCGCTGGTGGAGGCCATGCGGGCCCGCTCCCGCTACGTGCTGCGCCACCCGCCCGGACCCATGCAACGCGCCCTCGCCCGGATGATCGCCAGCCGGGACCTCGCCCGCCACGTGCGGCGTATCCGCGCTCACTACCAGGGGCTGTACGAGGAGATGGCGGCCGCGATCGAGCGGCACGTGCGCTGGGGGCCGCAGCCGGTGCCGCGCGGCGGCCTGGCCCGGTGGATCACCGGCCCGCCGGGGCTGGACGCCGGGCAGCTCGCCGTCGACCTGCGCCGCCAGGGCGTCCTGCTCGACCCCGGCGAGCCGTACTGGACCACCCGCCCCACCCCGCGTCACCACTTGCGGCTTGGATACCAGGTGATGCCGCTGGACCGGATCGACGAGGGGGTCCGGCGGGTCGCGGCGGCGGTAGAAGACCAGGTCCGGCCACGACTGGTACCCCCACCGGCCCGGAAACTGGACGTTCCCCTCCGGGGTCGGAGTTCGTAACCTCCGACGCCATGACGTCGGACACCCACGCCTCCCTCCGCGCCGGCCATCTCGTGGACGAGCAAGCCGTCGTGTCGCTCACCCAGGACCTGGTCCGCATCCCCTCGACCTGGGACACCGCGCAGGGGCGGAGCGAGCAGCCCGTGGCGGAACTCGTCGCGCAGGTCATGCGGGGCTTCGGCTGGCGGCCGGAGGTCACCGAGGTCGTCCCCGGGCGGCCCAACGTCGTCGCGGTGGTGGACGGCGGCCTGCCCGGACCGACGCTGATGTTCGAGGGGCACACCGACGTCGTCACCGAAGGTTCTCCCGAGGAGTGGACGGTCGACCCGTTCGGCGGGGACATCGTCGACGGGCGCCTGTACGGTCGCGGCTCCGCCGACATGAAGGCCGGTGTCGCCGCGATGATCCACGCGACCCGGGCCGTCGAGCTGGCCGGGCCGTTCCCGGGCCGGATCGTGGTGGCGGCCCTGGTGGACGAGGAGGGCCAGATGCTCGGCGCGAAGCACTTCACCACCACGGCCCTGGCCCGCGAGGTGGACGCCGCGATCATTTGCGAGCCGGAGGCCGAGGAGATCTGCGCGGTCGCCAAGGGCGCGGTCCGCCTGCTGGTCACCTGCACGGGCAAGATGGCGCACGGCGCGATGCCGCAGCACGGCCGCAACCCCGTTCCCGCCGTGGCCGAGCTGGTCGCCGCGCTCGGCCGGTTCCAGAAGGAGCTGCAGGCCGACCCGGGTGAGCACGAGCACCTCGGCCTGACGTTCCTGACCCCCACGGTCCTGGACGCCGGCTCCGCCGACCAGCTCAACGTCATCCCCGGCCGCGCCGTGCTCGGCGTGGACTGCCGGACCGTCCCCGGTGTCGACCATGCCGCCCTCGCCGCGCGCGTGCGCTCCGACGCCGACGCCATCGGCGCCCGGCACGGTGTCAGCTTCGCCGTCGAGGTCGTCGACGACCGGCCGTGCGCGGTCACCCCGGAGGACCACCCGATCTCGCTCGCCGTGGCGCGGGCGCACAGCGCCGTCACCGGTACGGCGCCGGTCTTCGGCGGCGTGCCCGGCGCGACCGACGGCACCATCCTGTGGCGCGACAGCGGCATCCCGAACGTGGTGTACGGCCCCGGCCCGAAGTGGATCGCCCACCAGCCCGACGAGTACGTCGAGGTCGACGACATCGTCCGCAAGACCAGGGTCTACGCCGAGGCGGCGCTGGCCTTCCTGACCGGCGCCACCGGCGCGCGGGCGGGCGAGGCGTCGTGACCGCGCAGGAGCTGCTGGCCGCGTTGCCCGCCGGACTGCCGATCGGCGCCGGCTGGGCCACCACCGCGCAGACCGCGCCGGTGCGCTTCCCGTACGACGGCAGCACCGTGACCCAGGCGCCCTGGGGTGACCCCGCCGACGCGGAAGCGGCTGTCGAGGCCGCGCACGAGGTCGCCGCGGAGATGGCCGGCCTGCCCGGCCACCGGCGGCGCGCCATCCTGACGACCGTCGCCGCCGAGCTCCGCGCCCGCGCCGACGACCTCGCCGAACTGCTCGTCCTGGAGACCGGCAAGCCGCTTGTCGACTGCCGGGTCGAGGTCGCCCGCACGCTCGTCACGCTGGAGACGGCGGCCGAGGAGGTGGGCCACCTCACCGGCGAGACGGTGGCGCTGGACATGCAGCCGGCCGGCGAGGGCATGCTCGGCTTCTGGGTGCGCCGCCCGGTCGGTGTCGTCGTCGGCATCACCGGGTTCAACTACCCGCTGCTCCTGGCCGCGCACAAGGTCGCGCCGTCGGTGGCGGCGGGCTGCCCGGTGATCGTCAAGCCGGCACCGAACACGCCGCTGGCCACGCTGGTGCTGATCGACCTGTTCCGCAAGGCGGGCTGCCCGGCCGCCGGCGTCCAGCTCGTCACCGGCGGCGTCGAGGTCGGCAAGCTCCTGACCACCCACCCGCGCGTCGCCGCCGTGTCGTTCACCGGGTCGGCGCACGTCGGCCACCAGATCGCCCGCGCCGCGGCCCCGCGCAAGGTGCTGCTGGAACTCGGGTCCAACGCGGCGCTCATCGTCGGCCGCGACGCCGACCTCGACCGGGCCGCGGAAGCAGTCGTACGGGGCGGGTTCTACGCCTCCGGCCAGGCGTGCATCAGCGTCCAGCGGGTGATCGTCGAGGAGCCGGTCCGCGAGGCGCTGCTGGAGCGTCTCGAGCCGCTGCTGAAGACGGTCACCACCGGCGACCCCCGGTCCGCCGACACCCGTGTGTCCGCCCTGGTGGACGAGGCGTCCACCGAGCGGGTCCACTCGTGGGTGGACCGCGCGGTCGCGGGCGGCGCGCGCTGCCTGGCCGGCGGTACGGCGCAGGGCCGGGTGCTGCAACCGACTGTGCTCGTCGACGTCCCCGAGGACGCCGAGTGCTGGGCGGAGGAGATCTTCGGGCCGGTGGTGTGCGTCCGGTCGGTGCCGGACATGGACGCGGCCGTCGAGCTGGTCAACCGGTCCCGCTACGGGCTCCAGGCCGCCGTCTTCACCCGCGACCTGGCGGTGGCCCTCGACGTCGTACGCCGCCTCGACGTGGGTGGCGTGCTGGTCAACGAGGTGCCCGGCTTCCGTGCCGACAACATGCCGTACGGCGGCGTCAAGGACTCCGGCATCGGCCGGGAGGGACCGCGCTTCGCCATGGAGGAGCTGACCGTGACCAAGATGGTGATGATCAGGCCATGACTCGGAGTGGGAGCACACACGCATGGTGATCTACTTCGTCCGGCGGCTGGCCATCCTCGCGGTGTCGCTGTTCGCCGCGTCGATCCTCGTCTTCACGATGCTGTCGCTGCTGCCGGGCGACCAGGCGCAGGCGATGCTCGGCGTCAACGCCACCCCGGAGGCGCTGGAGGCGCTGCGGGAGCAGTTCGGGACGAACCGGCCGTTCACCGAGCGGTACATGGAGTGGGCCGGCGGCCTGATCCGCGGTGACTTCGGGATCTCGCCGCTCAGCGGGGTGTCGGTCGGCTCGGAGATCTCCGACAAGCTCGGCGTCACCGTGCCGCTCATCCTGGCCGGGATGACGCTGGCGCTGCTCATCGCCGTACCGCTGGGCATCCTCGCCGCGGTGAAGAGCCGCACCGCGATCGGGACGGCGCTGTCGGCGCTGAGCCAGGTCGGCATCGCCGTTCCGTCGTTCTGGCTCGGCATCCTGCTCATCACCGTGTTCGCGGTGAAGCTGCAGTGGCTGCCCGCCGGCGGGTTCACCGGGTGGGACGACTTCGGCGGCGCCGTGCGGGCCCTGCTGATGCCGGCGCTGGTCCTCGGCGTGGCGCAGGGCGCGATCCTGATGCGCTATGTCCGGTCCGCGGTGGTCGAGGTCATGCAGGAGGACTTCATCCAGACCGCGCGGGCCAAGGGTCTCAGCCGCTCGCAGGCGCTGACCCGGCACGCGCTGCGCAACGCGGCCATCCCGGTCATCACCGTCCTCGGTCTGCAACTGGCGACGCTGCTCATCGGCACCGTCGTGATCGAGAACGTCTTCGGCCTGCCCGGTCTCGGCCGGATGCTGCTGCAGGACGTCGGCAACCGTGACCTGCTGAAGGTGCAGGGCACGGTGATGGTGCTGACGGCCGCGGTGCTTCTGATCAACTTCGTCGTCGACGTGGTCTACCACGCGGTCGACCCCAGGCTGAGGAGCAAGGCATGACATCAGTCGCCGACGCCCCACCGGACGCCACCGCCGACGTCGTCGCGGCCGGCCCCGGTAAGCCGCGCCGCCGCTGGAACCTCACGCTGGTGATCGGCGCCGGCCTGGTGGGCCTGGTCGTCCTCACCGCGCTGGTGTCGTTCTTCTGGACGCCGTACGACCCCACCCGGGTCGACCCGTCGCAGACGCTGCTCTCCCCGGGCGGCGAGCACTGGCTCGGCACCGACCACTTCGGCCGGGACATCGTCAGCCAGCTCCTCGTCGGCGCGCGGACCACACTGTTCGTCGGTGTGGTCGCCGTCGCGATCGCCGCGGCGGTCGGCGTACCGCTGGGTCTGCTCGCCGCCGCCGGGCACCGCTGGCTCAGCGAGCCGGTGATGCGGGCGCTGGACATCGTCTTCGCCTTCCCGGCCATCCTGCTGGCGATCATCCTGGCGGCCGGCTTCGGCGCCTCCACGCTCACCGGCATGATCGCGATCGGCGTCGCCAACGTCCCGGTGTTCGGCCGCCTCACCCGGGCCGGCGCGATGCAGGTGCTGCAGAGTGACTTCGTGCTGGCCGCGCGCAGCTACGGCCGCCGGGGCGTGGTGCTCATGGTGCGGTACGTGCTGCCCAACATCGCGGCGCTGCTGATCGTCCAGGCGTCGGTGTCGTTCGCGCACGCGGTGCTCGCGGAGGCGGCGCTGTCCTACCTCGGGTACGGCACCCCGCCGCCGACCCCCACCTGGGGCCGGATGCTCCAGGAGGCCCAGAACTACTTCGTCGTGCAGCCGATGCTCGCCGTCTGGCCCGGCCTGGCCATCGCCCTGTCGGTGCTCGGTTTCAACCTCATGGGCGACGGGCTGCGCGACGCCCTCGACCCGCGGCTGAGAGGACGGTGACCGGCGTGAGCGGGCTCGTGGTGGAGGACCTCGTCGTCAAGGTCCACGACATCCAGGCCGTCAAGGGCGTCTCGTTCGAGATCGGGCGGGGCCGCCGGATGGGGCTCATCGGCGAGTCCGGCTGCGGCAAGTCGCTGACCGCGCTCGCCCTGATGGGCCTGCTGCCGCACGGCGTCACGGCGTCCGGGCGGGTGCTGCTCAACGGCCGGAACCTGCTCGACCTGTCCGACAGGCAGATGTGCGCGGTCCGCGGCAACGACATCGCCATGGTGTTCCAGGAGCCGATGACGGCGCTGAACCCGCTGATGCGGGTCGGCAACCAGGTCGCCGAGTCGCTGCGGCTGCACAAGGGGATGAGCCGCGCGGCGGCCTCCGCACGCGCCGTCGAACTGCTCGAACGGGTCCAGCTGCCCGAGCCCGACCGCACCGCGCGCAAGTACCCGCACCAGCTCTCCGGCGGCCAGCGGCAGCGCGTCGTGCTGGCCATCGCGCTGGCGTGCGACCCCGCCGTGCTGGTCGCGGACGAGCCCACCACGGCGCTCGACGTCACCGTGCAGGCGGAGATGCTGCGGCTGATGGACACGCTGGTGCGGGAGGAGGGCGCGTCCCTGCTGCTCATCACGCACGACCTGCCGGTGGTCGCCAGCATCTGCCAGGAACTGCTCGTCATGTACGGCGGCTCGATCGTCGAGCACGGCGACGTGGCCACCGTCTTCGACTCGCCCCGGCACCCGTACACGGCGGGCCTGCGGGCGTCCACCGTGCTGGAGAGCACCGACGGCAGCGGCCGGCTGTCGACCATCCCGGGCCGGGTCCCGTCGCTCGGGTCCTTCCCCGGCGGCTGCGTGTACCGCAACCGCTGCCCGCGCGCCGACGACGTCTGCCGCACCGTGCCGCTGCTGACGGCGCCGCCCGGCAGCACGCAGCGGGCCGCGTGCCACCACCCGATCGAGAGCGACCAGCCCCTAGGAAGCGGGAAGGCCAGCGCATGACCACGACCCCGTTGCTGGAAGCCGTCGACGTGGTGCGCGAGTACCGGTCCCCCCGGCGATCCCTGCGGACGCCCGGGCAGCCGATCCGCGCACTGGACGGCGTGAGCGTGCAGGTCCACGAGGGCGAGGCGTTCGGGATCGTGGGGGAGAGCGGCTCCGGCAAGTCCACGCTGTCGCGCATCCTCATGGCTCTCGACCGGCCGACGTCGGGCACCGCGTTCTACAACGGCCAGCGCATCAGTGGCGTACCGGAGCGGCGGCTCGCGTTCCTGCGGCGCGACGTGCAGATGGTGCTCCAGGACCCGATGTCGTCGCTGAACCCACGGATGCGCGTCGCGGACATCATCGCGGAGCCGATGCGTGCCCTGCGCCTGCCGGGCGACCACCGGGCCCGCGTGGCCGAGCTGATGCACTCCGTCGGCCTGCCCGAAGAGGCGGTGACCCGCTACCCGCACCAGTTCTCCGGCGGCCAGCGGCAGCGCATCGCGATCGCCCGCGCCCTCGCGGCCGGGCCGAAGGTCATCGTGGGGGACGAGCCGGTCAGCGCGCTCGACGTGTCGGTGCGCGCGCAGATCCTCAACCTGCTCACCGACCTGGCCGAGCAGTTCAAGCTGACCCTGATCCTGGTCTCCCACGACCTGTCCGTGGTCCGGTACCTCTGCGACCGGATCGCGGTGATGAACCAGGGCCGGATCGTCGAGACGGGTGACACCGAATCGATCTACTCCGACCCCCAGCACCCCTACACCCAGAGGCTGCTGTCCGCGGTGCCCACCCTGAGCGGCGACCTCCTGGACCGATTCAACAGGAGCAGCACATGAGGTTGGTTGACCGCGTCGCCGTCGTCACCGGAGGCGCCAGCGGCATCGGACTGGCGACCGTCGGCCGGCTCGTCGAGGAGGGCGCGCGCGTCGTCATCGCCGACCTCGACGGCGACCGCGCCGCCGAGGCGGCCGCCGGCTTCGGGTCCGCCGTCGTCGGCGTGGCCTGCGACGTCACCCGGGCCGAGGACTGCCGCGCCGCCGTCGAGACCGCCGTCGAGCGGTTCGGGCGGCTCGACCTCATGCACGCCAACGCGGGTACGCCGTTCACCGGCCCGCTGGACGAGGTGGACCAGGCGACGCTGGACCGCGTGGTCGACGTCAACCTCAAGGGCGCGTTCTGGACCGCGCAGGCCGCCGCGCCCGCGCTGATCGAGGCCGGCGGCGGCTCGATCGTGTT
The DNA here is from genome assembly GCF_014203425.1 of Micromonospora echinospora. Taxonomy (NCBI): domain Bacteria; kingdom Bacillati; phylum Actinomycetota; class Actinomycetes; order Micromonosporales; family Micromonosporaceae; genus Micromonospora; species Micromonospora echinospora. The sequence goes on along the minus strand of NZ_JACHJC010000001.1, from coordinate 6,395,322 downwards.
CACCGCGTCCCTTCAGGCCGTCATCGCCCGCCCCCGGTACGCGCCGTACACCGCCGCCAAGCACGGCGTCATCGGCCTGATGAAGGCGCTGGCGCTGGAACTGGCGCCGCACGGCATCCGGGTCAACGCGATCGCCCCGGCGGCGACCGAGACGCCGATGCTCTCGGCGTTCCTGGGCGGCATGGGCGACGTGCCGGACAGCGCCCGGGAGAACTTCCGGGCGTCGATCCCGCTGGGACGCATGGCGACGCCGCGCGACTCCGCCGACGCGGTGGTGTTCCTCGCCAGCGACGAGGCGCGGATGGTGACGGGCCACACGCTCGTCCTCGACGGCGGCACGACGGCCGGCTGAGGCGTACCGTGACCAGTTCGCTGGCGGACCCTCCGTACGAGGGCACGATCGGACGCACCTACCACGAGTCGACGGAGCACTGGAGCGCGCCGCCGTCGGCCGCCGCGGGCACCCCGAACGTGGTGTACGTGCTGCTGGACGACGTCGGGTTCGCCGACTTCGGCTGCTTCGGCGCCGAGATCGACACTCCGACGATCGACCGGCTGGCGGCGTCCGGGCTGCGGTACACCAACTTCCACACCTCGCCGCTGTGCTCGCCGACCCGGGCCAGCGTGCTCACCGGCCGCAACCACCACAGCGTCGGCATGCGCATGCTGTCCAACTTCGACAGCGGCTTCCCCAGTGGACGGGGCCGGATCACCCACGCCGCCGCCACCGTCGCCGAGATGCTCGCCGACGCCGGGTTCAACACCATGGCGGTCGGCAAGTGGCACGTCGCGCCGCTGGAGCACACCACGCCGTCCGGGCCGTACGACCAGTGGCCGCTGGGCCGCGGCTTCGAGCGGTACTACGGCTTCCTGGAGGCCGAGACCGACAACTTCTATCCGGAGCTGGTCTACGACAACCACCAGGTGGACCCGCCGGCCACCCCGGAGGAGGGCTACCACCTCACCGAGGACCTGACCGACCGGGCCATCGGGTTCGTCCGGGACCAGACCTCGTTCACGCCGGAGAAGCCGTTCTTCCTCTATCTGGCGTACGCCGCCGCGCACGCGCCGCACCAGGCGCCGCCGGAGTACCTGGCGAAGTACCGGGGCCGCTACGACAAGGGCTGGGACGTCATCCGCGCGGACCGGCACCGGCGGCAGATCGGGCTGGGCATCATCCCGCCGGACGCGCCGCTGCCACCGCACAACCCCGGCGTCGTGCCGTGGGACGACGTGCCGCCGGAGCAGCGGCGCCTGTTCGCCCGGATGCAGGAGGCGTACGCGGCGATGGTCGACCACACCGACGCCCAGCTCGGGCGCCTGGTCGACTTCCTGGAGCGCATCGGCCGCCTCGACAACACGATCTTCGTGGTCATGTCGGACAACGGGGCGAGCCCCGAGGGCACGCCGCTCGGCACGCTCAACCCCACCGCCTTCCAGAACCGGGTGCCGGAGAACCTCCAGGACAGCCTGGACCGGATCGACGAGATCGGCGGCCCGCGGGCGCAGAGCAACTATCCGCTGGGCTGGGCGCAGGTCAGCAACACCCCGTTCCGCCGCTACAAGCAGCACACCCACGAGGGCGGGGTCCGGGTGCCGTTCGTGCTGAGCTGGCCGGCCGGTGACGTGCCCGGCGGGCAGGTGCGGACGCAGTTCCAGCACAGCATCGACGTCACCGCGACGGTGCTCGACCTCGTCGGGGTGCGGCCGCCAGCGGTGCGCCGGGGCGTACCGCAGATGCCGCTGCACGGCCGCAGCTTCCGCGACGGGCTGCGTGATCCGGCGGCGCCGCCGTCGCGGGACCGCCAGTACTTCGAGATGTTCGGCCACCGAGGCATCTACCACCAGGGCTGGAAGGCTGTCGCGTTCCACGAGCGCGGCACCTCGTGGGACGAGGACCGCTGGGAGTTGTACCGGATCGACGAGGACCCGACCGAGAGCCGTGACCTCGCCGCCGAGCACCCGGAGGTGCTGCGGCGTCTCGTCGAGGAGTTCTGGATCGAGGCGGCCCGCTACGACGTGCTGCCGCTGGACGACAGGGGATTCGCGATCCGGGCCCGGGTGCCACGCCCCGGGTCGGTGCGGGACCGGCTGATCTTCACCTACCTGGCGGGCGTACCGACGGTCTCCGGCGCGGCGGTGCCGCCGACGATGAACCGCTCGCACGCGATCACCGCGCGGGTGCGCCGCACCGACGCGGCGCAGGGCGGCGTGATCGTGGTGCTCGGCAACGTCAGCGGCGGGTACGTGCTGCACATCAAGGACAACCACCTGGTGTACGAGTACAACCACCTCGGCGCACACCACGTGCTGCGGTCCGAGGGTGAGCTGCCGCTGGGGCCGGTGGAGCTGACCTTCGAGCTGACGAAGACCGCCGACTGCCAGGGCGTCGGCCGGCTGTACGTGGACGGCGAGGCGGCGGGCGAGGCGCTGTTCCCGCAGCTGCTGCCGTTCTTCCACGGGTTCGCGGGCATGGACGTCGGGCGCAGCATCCACTCGCCGGTGTCGCCGAGCTACCCGGCCCGGCACGAGTTCTCCGGCGAACTGGAGTACGTGCGGTTCCGGCTGGCCGCGTCCGAGGAGGTCGGCGAGCCCATCGCGACGGCGGACGACGTCGCGCCGCGGCCGTCGGCCGGAGTCGGGTTCGAAGTCGTGGACTGACGCGCGCGGCGCGTACGGCGACGGCGCGTGGACGGACCTCGTTGTCCGTCCACGCGCCGTCTGTCTGCCGGGGCCTCAGCGCAGGGCCAGGCCCCACAGCGGGTCCTCCAGGAACCGCCCGACGTGTGCGAGCACCCGGCTGCCCAGCTCCCCGTCCACGAGCCGGTGGTCGAAGGACAGCGACAACTGCACCGTCCACCGGGGAACGACCTGCTCGTCGACGACCCACGGCATGCGGCGCAGCGCGCCGAGACAGAGGATCGACGCCTCACCGGGGTTGAGGATCGGGGTGCCGGCGTCCACCCCGAACACACCGATGTTGGTGATCGTGATGGTGCCGCCGGACAGGTCGGCGGGACGGGTGCGGCCCTCCCGCGCGGTGCCCGCCAGCTCGTTCAGAGCGACCGCGAGATCCCGTACGGCCAGGTTCTGCGCGGCCTTGACGTTCGGCACCAGCAGGCCGCGCGGCGTCGCGGCGGCGATACCGAGGTTGACGTCGGCGAACCGGACGATCTCCTGGTTCTCCTCGTCCCACCGGGCGTTGACGTCGGGGTACCGGCGGATCGCGTCCAGCACTGCGAGCGACGCCACGAGCAGCGGGCTGACCTTCACGCCCTGGAAGGCCGGGTCCTGCTTCAGCCGGGCCACGAACTCGACGGTGCCGGTCATGTCGACGGTGAGGAACTCCGTGACGTGCGGCGCGGTGAACGCGCTGGCGACCATGGCGGCCGCCGTCGCCTTGCGCACTCCGCGTACGGGCAGGCGCTCGTCGCGCCGGTGGTCGGCCACCGGCGTCCGGACGGTGGTGTGGTCGAGCAGGTCCTGGCGCGTGATGAGACCGCCGGGGCCGCTGCCGCGGACGTCGGCCAGTTCCACACCGAGGTCCTTCGCGAGCTTGCGCAGCGGAGGCTTGGTGAGCACCGGCGGCCGGGACGTGTGCGGCCCGCGGGCCGGCTCGGCCGGGCGGACGGACGGCGTGGCGCGGCGTGGCCGGCGGGTCCGCGCCTGGGCGGACACCCCGTAGCCCACGAGCACCGCGGTGCGCTCCGCCGCCGGCTCGTCGGCGGTCGGTTCGTCGCCGGTCGGCGGCTCGGCGGCGGGCTCGTCGGCGGGCGTGGCCGCCGGGCCGTCGCCCGCCACCCGGATCGCGATGATCGGCGAACCGACGTCGACGGTCTGGCCCTCCTCGGCGAGGAGGCGGTCCACCACACCGGCGTACGGGCTGGGCAGCTCGACGACGGCCTTGGCGGTCTCGATGTCCACCAGGATGTCGTTGAGGCGGACCGGGTCGCCCGGTGCCACCCGCCAGGTGACGATCTCGGCCTCGGTGAGCCCTTCGCCGACGTCGGGAAGGCGGAACTGCTGAACGGTCACGGGTACCTCTCCCTTCAGGCGGCGAGGACGCGGTCGACGGCGTCGAGGATCCGGTCCAGGTCGGGCAGGTACTCCTCCTCGACCTTGGCCGGCGGGTACGGCAGGTTGAAGCCGCCGACCCGCTCGACCGGCGCCTCCAGCGAGTAGAAGCACCGGCTCGTCACCTGCGCGACGACCTCGGCGCCGAATCCGGCGAACGTGGGGGCCTCGTGGACCACCACCGCCCGCCCGGTACGGCGGACGGACTCCTCGACTGTCGCCACGTCGAGCGGGGAGATGGACCGCAGGTCGATCACCTCGATGTCACGTCCCTCCTGTGCGGCGGCCTCGGCGGCGGCGACGCAGGTGGCGACAGTGCCGCCGTACGTCAGCAGCGTCACGTCGGCGCCGGGGCGCACGACCCGGGCGCGGTCCAGCGGCAGCGGCGGCCCGGCGTCCTCCGGTGTCACCTCGCCCTTGACCCAGTAGCGGCGCTTCGGCTCGTAGAAGATCACCGGGTCGTCACCGGCGACGGCCTGCCGGATCATCCAGTGCGCGTCGTCCGGGCTGGCGCAGTAGACGACCCGCAGCCCGGCGGTGTGCGCGAAGTACGCCTCGTTCGACTCGCTGTGGTGCTCCACCGCGCCGATGCCGCCGCCGACCGGGATCCGCACGACCACCGGCAGGCTGGTCCGGCCGCCGGTGCGGGCCCGCATCTTGGCCAGCTGCGAGACGATCTGGTTGAACGCGGGGTAGACGAAGCCGTCGAACTGGATCTCGCAGACCGGGCGGTACCCGCGCAGCGCCAGGCCGATGGCGGTGCCGATGATCCCGGACTCGGCGAGGGTCGTGTCCACCACCCGGGCTTCGCCGAAGTCCTTCTGGAGACCGTCGGTGACCCGGAAGACGCCGCCGAGGCGGCCGACGTCCTCGCCCATCAGGAGGACCTTGTCGTCGTCCTCCATGGCGCGGCGCAGGCCGCTGTTCAGTGCCTGACAGAGAGTGAGCATGAAACGAGTTCTCCGATCGGGGCTGGCGTCAGTCGAGGAAGGAGGCGCGGTAGGCGACGAACGCGTCGCGCTCCTCCCGCAGAAGCTGGGGCACGTCGGACAGCACCGTGGCGAAGGCGTCCGCGAGGTCCGGCGCCGCCAGGGCCAGGCACTCCCGGCGGGTCCGGTCGGCGAGTTCGTCCGCCTCGGCCTGGATCTGGCCGAGGAACGCCTCGTCGCTCCAGCCCTCGGCGCGCATCAGCGCCTCGACCCGGGCCAGCGGGTCCCGCGCCCGCCACGCCTCCAGCTCGTCGTCCGTGCGGTACCGGGTCGGGTCGTCCGACGTGCTGTGCCCGCCCATCCGGTACGTGGTGGCCTCGACGATCGCGGGGCCGGAGCCTGCACGGGCGTGCTCGGTCACCGCGGACGTCACCGCGTACACCGCGAGCACGTCGTTGCCGTCGACCCATTCGCTGCGCAGGCCGAATCCGGCGCCGCGCCGGTGGATCGGCGTGCGGGTCTGCGACGCCGCCGGCGTGGAGATGGCCCACTGGTTGTTCTGGCAGAAGAACACCATCGGGGCGTTGTTGACGGCGGCGATGTTCATGGCCTCGCTCGCGTCGCCCTCGCTGGCGGCCCCGTCCCCGAAGTACGTCACGACGACCATGTCGCTGCCGTCGCGCTGCACCCCGAGGGCGTACCCGGTGGCGTGCAGCAGCTGGGCCGCCAGGACCAGCGTGTAGATGTGGAACGAGTACGGCTCCGGGTCCCAGCCGCTGTGCGCGACGCCCCGCCACTGCCGGAGCAGGTCGGCCGGGCCGATGCCGCGCCACAGCGCCGCGGCGTGCTCGCGGTAGCTCGGGAAGACGTAGTCGTCGGCGCGTACCGCCGCGACGGAGCCGACCTGTGCGGCCTCCTGTCCGCGGCACTGCAACCACAGGCCCAGCTCGCCCTGCCGCTGCAACGCGAACGCCTCGTCGTCGAGGCGGCGGGCGAGCCGCATCCCCCGGTACAGGTCGCGGGTGAGGTGGCCGAGGGCGTCGCGGTCGACGTCCACGTCCGGGTGCAGGCGTCCGTCCGGGGTGACGAGCTGGGTCCAGCCCTCGGCGGCGCGCGGAAGGTCGGTGGTGCCGGTGAAGGGGTTGGTGACCGGTGGGTCGGCGAGATCTACGGTAGTCATTCGTCACCTTCTGGGTGCGGGGTCTCCGCGTCGCCGGGGTCGCCGGCCGTCTCGCGGATCTCGGATATGGGACCGCCCGCCGGGGTGGACCCGGCGGGCGGTGATGGGTGTACGTCTAGACCGTGTGCCGGTCGGCGAGTGTCAGCGCCTCGTCGAGGACCGCCAGTCCCGCCTTGGCCTCCGTCTCCGACACGGTGCAGGGCGGCACCACGTGGATCCGGTTGAAGTTGGCGAACACGACCAGGCCGTTGCGCTTGCACTCGGCCAGCACGTCGTTCATCTCCGGCGACGAGGACCCGTACGGCGCCAGCGGTTCCCGGGTCTCGCGGTCGCGGACCAGTTCCAGCGCCCAGAAGACGCCGAGCCCGCGTACGTCCCCGACGCTCGGGTGCCGCTCGGCGATCTCCCGCAGCCCCGGGCCGAGCACGTCCTCGCCGATCCGGGCGGCGTTCTCGACGATGCCCTCGTCCCGCATCGCGTTGATGGTCGCGACGGCGGCGGCGGTGGCCAGCGGGTGACCGGAGTAGGTCAGCCCGCCGGGGTAGGGGCGGGTGGCGAACGTGTCGGCGACGTGGTCGGCGATCACCACACCGCCGAGCGGGACGTAACCGGAGTTCACGCCCTTGGCGAAGGTGATCAGGTCGGGCGTCACGCCGTAGTGGTCAATGGCGAACCAGGCGCCGGTACGCCCGAACCCCGCCATCACCTCGTCGGCGATGTAGAGGATGCCGTGCCTGTCGCACAGCTCGCGTACGCCGGCCAGGAAGCCCGGCGGCGGCGGCATGATGCCGGCGGTGCCCGGCACGGTCTCCAGCACGATCGCGGCGATGGTGGACGGTCCCTCCATCTCCACCACGCGTTCGAGGTGGCGCAGCGCGAGCGCGCTCTCCTCCTCCTCGGTCGTGGCGCCGAACTCCGACCGGTACAGGAACGGGCCGAAGAAGTGCACGACCCCGGCGGTGCCGTTGTCGCTGGGCCAGCGACGCGGGTCGCCGGTGAGGTTCACCGCGGTCTGGGTGCCGCCGTGGTAACTGCGGTACTGGGACAGCACCTTGGGCCGGCCGGTGTGCAGCCGGGCCATCCGGACGGCGTGCTCGATCGCGTCCGCGCCGCCGTTCGTGAAGAACACCTTCTCCAGGCCCGCCGGCGCCCGTTCGGCGATCAGCCGGGCCGCCTCGCTGCGGGCGTCGTTGGCGTACGACGGCGCGATGGTGCACAGCTTGGCGGCCTGCTCCTGGATCGCCGCGACCACCGCCGGGTGCTGGTGGCCGATGTTGGTGTTGACGAGCTGGGAGGAGAAGTCCAGGTAGCGGTTCCCGTCGCCGTCCCAGAAGTACGAGCCCTCGGCGCGCTCGACCACCATCGGGTCGAGCAGGGACTGGGCGGACCAGGAGTGGAAGACGTGGGCGCGGTCGAGTTCGTAGGTGCGGCGTGCGCTGGTGCTCATGGTGGCCTCTCTCCGCTGCTCAGTCGTTCTCGGGGAAGCCGAGGTTGATCCCGCCGTGGCTCGGGTCGAGCCAGCGGGAGGTGACCACCTTGCCGCGGGTGAAGAAGTGCACGCCCTCGGCGCCGTGGGCGTGGGAGTCGCCGAAGAGGCTGTCCTTCCAGCCGCCGAACGAGTAGTAGGCCATCGGCACCGGGATCGGCACGTTGATGCCGACCATGCCGACCTCGACCTCGTTCTGGTACCGGCGGGCCGCGCCGCCGTCGTTCGTGAAGATGGCGGTCCCGTTGCCGTAGGGGTTGGAGTTCACCAGCTTGAGCGCCTCGTCGTAGCTGCCGACCCGCACCACCGACAGCACCGGCCCGAAGATCTCGTCGGTGTAGACGCTCATCTCCGGCGAGACCCGGTCCAGCAGGCTCGGCCCGAGCCAGAACCCGGCCTCGTCGCCGTCGACCTGCACCTGCCGGCCGTCCACCACCAGCTCGGCGCCCGCCTCGACGCCCGCGTCGAGGTACGACGCGACCCGGTCGCGGTGCTCCCTGGTGACGAGCGGTCCCATGTCGCAGGAGCGGCGGCCGTCACCGATCTTCAGGCCGGCGATGCGCTCGCGGATGCGCGACACCAGGTCGTCGGCGACGGGCTCGACGACCACCAGGGCGGAGATCGCCATGCACCGCTCGCCGGCCGAGCCGAACCCGGCGTTGACCGCCGCGTCGGCGGCCAGGTCGAGGTCGGCGTCCGGCAGCACCACCATGTGGTTCTTCGCGCCGCCGAGGGCCTGTACGCGCTTGCCGTTGCGGGTGCCGGTCTCGTACACGTACCTGGCGATCGGGGTGGAGCCGACGAACGACACCGCCTTGACCTCGGGGTGCTCCAGCAGCCGGTCGACTGCCACCTTGTCGCCGTGCACCACGTTGAACACGCCCGCGGGCAGGCCGGCCTGCTCCCAGAGCCGGGCGACGAGCAGCGACGCGGACGGGTCCTTCTCGCTGGGCTTGAGGACGACGGTGTTGCCGGCCGCGATGGCGATGGGCACGAACCACATCGGGACCATCACCGGGAAGTTGAACGGGGAGATGACGGCGCACACGCCGACCGGCTGCCGGATGGAGTAGACGTCGACGTTCGTGGACACGCCCTCGGAATGGCCGCCCTTGAGCAGGTGCGGGATACCGCAGGCGAACTCGACGACCTCCAGACCGCGGGTGACCTCGCCCAGGGCGTCCGAGACGACCTTGCCGTGCTCGGCCGTGATCAGCTCGGCCAGTTCCTGCTTGTGCTGGTTCACCAGCTCCCGGAACGCGAACAGCACCTGGGTGCGCTTGGTCAGCGACGACGCCCGCCAGGAGGCGAACGCGGCGGCGGCGGAGGCGACGGCCTGGTCCACCTCGTCGACGGAAGCCAGCGGCACCTCCGTCCGGACCGTGCCCAGCGCCGGATCGTAGACTGGGGCCGTACGCTCGGTGACGCCGGCGAACGGCTTGCCGTCGATCCAGTGGGTCACCCGCTCCAGCGGAATGGGAGCGGGCGCGGTGCCGGGTGCTGTCTGGGTCATGCCCGGATCATCTGCGCTTCCCCAGGCCCGGACAATGGGCACTGTGTCGTTCCCGCCCTGGAGAAGCACACATACTGTGCGCCGGAGCGAGGAGGGAGACGGTCTGATGCCGATGACGGTTCGTGACGTGCTCGAACTGCCGGCGTTGCAGCAGGCCGGGCCGCGTGTCATGGCCGGGCGGGACCGTCTGGACGCGCCGGTGCGTTGGGTGCACGTCGCCGAGATCCCGGAGATCGCCGACCTGCTCCGAGGCGGGGAGCTGGTGCTGACCACGGGTATCGGCCTGCCGCCGGACGACGACGGGCTGCGCCGGTGGATCGACGGCCTGGCGGCGGTCGGCGCGGCCGGGGTCGTGGTCGAGCTGGGCCGCCGGTTCGGCGGGACGCTGCCGGCCGCGCTCGTCGAGCAGGCCCGCAGCCGGAACCTGCCGCTCGTCGCGCTCCAGCGGGAGATGCGGTTCGTGGCGGTGACCGAGGTGGTCCACTCGGTGATCGTCGAGGAGCAGACGGCGGACCTGCTCGCGAAGGACGAGATCCACCGCATCTTCACCGAGTTGTCGGTGGAGGGCGCGGAGCCCCGGCAGGTGCTCCGTGAGGTCACCCGCCTGTCCCGGCGTCCCGCGGTGCTGGAGAACCTCTCCCACCAGGTGCTGGCGTACGAGACCGGCCCGCTGTCGGCCGAGGAGCTGCTCGACCGCTGGGAGACCCGTTCGCGCGCGGTCGAGGTCCCGTCCGGCACCGGCTACGAGCCGCGTTCGGGCTGGCTGGTGACCGGCGTGGAGGCCCGGGGCAACCGGTGGGGGCGGCTGGTGCTGTTGTGCGACCAGGAGCCGCCGGCCCGGACGAGCGTCCTGCTGGAGCGCGCCGCGTCCACCATCGCGCTGAACCAGCTCGTCGCGCGGGACGACTCGTCGGTCGAACGGCAGGCGCGCAGCAGCCTGCTGTGGAGCATCGTCAACCACTCGGCGCCCACCCGGGACGTGGCGCTGCGGGCGCGCGGGCTCGGTGTGGCGCTGGAGCAGCGGCGGCTGCTCGGGGTCGTGGTACGCAGGCGCCGCCCGGGCCCGGGTCCCGGCGTCGAGATGAACGTGCGCCGCCGGGAACTGCTGGACGCGGTGGAGGCGGCGGTGCGCGACTGCGGGCTGGCGGCGCTGGCCGGTGACGTCGACGGGCTCGGTGGCGCGGAGGTCACAGTGCTCGTCGCCCTCACCGAGGCCGAGTCCGACGAGGGCGCGCTGCTCGGGCTGTCCACCGCGCTCACCCGGGCGGGCCTGCGGGCCGGGTCGGACGTCGTGGTCGCCGCCGGTTCGGTGGTCAGGTCTCTCGACCTGGCGCGGCGCTCGCTGGTCGAGGCGGCGCAGGTGGCCGACGCCACGGCGCACACCGCCGAACCCCGGCCCTTCTACCGGCTCCTCGACGTCCGCCTCCGGGGCCTGCTGTACCTGCTGCGCGACGACGTGCGCCTGCAGACGTTCGTCGAGCGCGAGCTGGGGCCGCTGCTCTCCTACGACGAGCGGCACGGCACGAACCACGTGGGCCTGCTGGAGGCGTACCTGGTCGAGGGGCGCAACAAGCGGCGCGCGGCGGAGGAGATGTCGCTGTCCCGGTCCGCGCTGTACCAGCGGTTGCAGTTGATCGAGCGGGTGCTCGGCGTCGACCTGGATTCGAGCGAGCGGCGCCTGTCGCTGCACGTGGCGCTCACCGCCCGGGACGTCATGCGCGGCGGCGGCGTCTCCGGGTCCGCGGGCTGACGGTCACCGGCCGCGACGTGCCCGCGGGCGCCGGACGGCGTCGCGGGTGGGCGCGGTGTGCATGCTGACGCTGACCACCGGCACCGCGTTCGCGACGCTCTTGCGCACCGTCTCCAGCGACGCCGCGGAGGGGGAGCACTCCACGATCATCACCGCCGACAGGTTCGGGCACTGCACGTACTGGACGTGTGAGACCGCGACCCGGCGTGAGTGCAGCACGGACAGCACCTTGAGCAGGCCGGTGGTGGAGTGCCCGGGGCCGAGGTGCACCACCATCGTGCACGTGGCGGCGGGGGACTCGTCGTGCGGCCGGGCGGCCGGGCCGGGCGGCCGGCGATCGACGGTGTCGGGGGTGAAGGGGAACGTGGTCACGGGGGCCTCACAGTGTCGAGCCGACAGGGGTGGCTTGGCCGGCGACGCACGCGGAAGGCGTACGCCGCCTAGGTAATCGGCCCGATCGCGATGTGCATGCCCACGGCGGGAGTGTGGCATGTCCCTGCGCCGCCCGGGAGGCTCCGGCGGCAAGCCGTCCGGCACGTGAGACAGGGCCCTGACCTGCGGATCGACGATCGTGGTGGGGCTTCGCGCCGGGCGGCGCCGGGTTACCGGCCGGTACGCATGCACTTAAGGATCGTTCAGGATCTCGCTCTACACTCGGGCTTGGGACGACGACTTGAGAAGGAGCTCCGCGCATGGACGCTGACGAGATCGCCGCCGGTCGGGCCCGCTGGCAGGCCCGCTACGACGCCGCCCGCAAGCGCGACGCGGACTTCACCACGCTGTCCGGCATGAGTGTCGACCCGGTGTACGGCCCGCCGGAGGGCACGGCGTACCCGGACTTCGACCGGATCGGCTGGCCGGGCGAGTTCCCGTACACCAGGGGCCTGCACCCGACCGGCTACCGCGGACGGACCTGGACCATCCGGCAGTTCGCCGGCTTCGGCAACGCCCGGCAGACCAACGAGCGGTACAAGATGATCCTCGGCGCCGGTGGCGGCGGGCTCTCCGTCGCCTTCGACATGCCGACGCTGATGGGCCGCGACTCGGACGACCCGCAGTCGCTCGGCGAGGTCGGGCACTGCGGCGTCGCCGTCGACTCGGCCGCCGACATGGAGGTGCTGTTCGACGGCATCGACCTGGCCGGCGTGACCACCTCGATGACCATCTCCGGGCCGGCCGTGCCGGTCTTCTGCATGTACCTGGTCGCCGCCGAACGGCAGGGCGCGGACCTGTCCAAGCTGGACGGAACACTCCAGACGGACATCTTCAAGGAGTACATCGCGCAGAAGGAGTGGCTGTTCGACCCCGAGCCGCACCTGCGCCTCATCGGCGACCTGATGGAGTACTGCGCCCGGGAGATCCCCCGGTACAAGCCCCTGTCGGTCTCCGGCTACCACATCCGCGAGGCCGGCTCGACCGCCGCGCAGGAGCTGGCGTACACGCTGGCCGACGGATTCGGGTACGTCGAGCTGGGCCTGTCGCGCGGGCTGGACGTGAACACGTTCGCCCCGGGCCTGAGCTTCTTCTTCGACTCCCATGTGGACTTCTTCGAGGAGATCGCCAAGTTCCGCGCCGCCCGCCGGATCTGGGCCCGCTGGCTGCGCGACGTCTACGGCGCGACGAGCGAGAAGGCCATGTGGCTGCGGTTCCACACGCAGACCGCCGGGGTGTCGCTCACCGCGCAGCAGCCGGTCAACAACGTGGTGCGTACCGCCGTGGAGGCCCTGGCCGCGGTGCTCGGCGGCACCAACTCGCTGCACACGAACGCCCTCGACGAGACGCTCGCCCTGCCCACCGACGAGTCGGCCGAGATCGCCCTGCGTACCCAGCAGGTGCTGATGGAGGAGACCGGCGTGACGAACGTGGCCGACCCGCTCGGCGGCGCCTGGTACGTCGAGGCGCTCACCGACCGGATCGAGGCCGAGGCGGAGGAGATCTTCGCCCGGATCAAGCAGCTCGGCGGCGAGGGCCCGCACACCATCGGCCCGATGACCTCCGGCATCCTGCGCGGCATCGAGGACGGCTGGTTCACCGGGCACATCGCCGAGTCCGCGTTCGTCTACCAGCAGGCGCTGGAAAAGGGCGACAAGAAGATCGTCGGCGTCAACTGCCACACCGGCACGGTGTCCAAGGACCTGGAGATCCTGCGCATCTCGCACGAGGTGGAGCTGGAGCAGCGCCGGGTGCTCGCCGAGCGCAAGTCGGCCCGCGACGACGCCGCCGTCACCGCCGCGGTGGCGCGGATGGTCGAGGCCGCCCGCAGCGGCGAGAACATGATCCCCGCCATGCTCGACGCGGCCCGCGCCGAGGCCACCCTGGGCGAGATCTGCGACGCCCTGCGCGCCGAGTGGGGCGTCTACCGAGAGCCCGCCCGCTTCTGACCCCCCGGCTTTGCAAGGAAGGGCCCCTTATTAACAGCAGCTGTTAATACGGGGCCCTTCCTCTACCGCAGGCGTTAACAGGGGGCCCTTCCTTGCGGGCGGGCTGAGCTGGGGGAGAGTGGCGACTGTCGCCGTCGCGGCTGGTCGGAGATCCGTGGGGTACGTGCGAGACTAGACAACCATGAGCGACCCACGGATCACCTCGTCGATCTTCACCCGCGGCGCGGTCGACCTCAGCGCGCTGCGCACCCCCGCACCTGCCGACACCTCCACCGCCACACCGTCTCCGGGCGGCACACCCGCCGGGCTGCCGGGCAGCCCCGCCGGCTCCGCCGCCGTGATCGACGTGACCGAGGCGAACATCCAGTCCGAGGTGCTCGAACGCTCTCTCACCACACCGGTTGTGGTCTTCTTCGGCGCCGCCGGCTACCCGGAGAGCGACCAGTTCGCCCCGGTGCTGGAGAAGCTGGCCGCCGAGGGCGCCGGAGCGTGGCTGCTGGCCCGGGTCGACGTGCAGCAGCAGCCGCGGCTCGCGCAGATGTTCCAGCTCCAGACGCTGCCCACCACGTACGCCATCGTCGGCGGCCGCCCGATCGACGCCTTCCCCGGCCCGGTGCCTGAGTCGCAGTTGCGACAGTGGCTCCAGGCCGTGCTCAAGGCCGGCGGCGTCACGGTGGCCGAGCCGGAGGACCCGCGTCTCGACGCCGCCGACGACGCGCTGATGAGCGGCGACCTCGACGCCGCCGAGGCGGCGTACCGGAAGATCCTCGCCGAGTCCCCGGCCGATGCGGCAGCGGAGGCGGGCCTGGCGCAGGTCGGGCTGGCCCGCCGGGTCGCCGGCGCGGACCCGCAGGCGGCGCTGGAGGCCGCAGCCGCCGCCCCGGACGACGTGGACGCCCAGCTGCTGGCCGCCGACATCGAGGTGCTCAGCGGCCTCGCCGACCAGGCGTACAAGCGGCTCGTCGGCCTGGTGCGGCGCACCGCCGGGGACGACCGGGACCGGGTACGCCAGCACCTGCTCGGCCTGTTCACCATCGCCGGCCCGGACGACCCCGCCGTGGCGTCCGCCCGACGCGCCCTGGCCAGCGCGCTGTTCTGAGTCAACCCGCGCGGGCCGGCGCACCGCCGGCCCGCCCGACCATCGAGGACGGGAGCCCATGATGCGCCGGATCGCCGTCCTCGACGCGCCGACGAACCTCGGATTGCGCCCGCCCACCGCCAGCTCCGTGCCCGGATGCGGCAAGGCGCCGGGCGCGCTGCGCGACCACGGCCTGCTCGCCCGGCTGCGCGCCCGCGACGCCGGCTGCCTGACCCCGCCCCGGTACGACCCGGGGGACTGGCGGCCCGGCGACGGCGTCTGCCACGCGCCGGAGATCTCCGCGTACTCGCTGGCGCTCGCCGACCGGATCGGCGCGATCATCGACCGGGGCGAGTTCCCGCTGGTGCTCGGCGGGGACTGCTCGGTGCTGCTCGGCTCCGGGCTGGCCATGCACCGTCTCGGCGAGGCGGTCGGCGGGCGGATCGGCCTGGTCTTCGTCGACGGCCACTCCGACTTCCGGCATCCCGGCAACGCCTCCTACGTCGGCGCGGCCGCCGGGGAGGACCTGGCGCTGGTCACCGGGCGGGGGCAGCCCGACCTGGCCGCCATCGAGGGGCGGCGGCCCTACTTCCGGGACATCGACGTGGTGGTGCTCGGCATCCGCGCGCAGGACGAGTACCGCCTCGACCTGCAGGCCGCCGGTATCACCACCCGGCCGGTGCCGGCGCTGCGCGCCGAGGGCGCCGCCCGCACCGCCCAGTGGGCGCACGAGCAGCTCGTCGACTGCGCCGGCTACTGGGTGCACATCGACGTCGACGTGCTCGACCCGGCGGTGATGCCCGCGGTGGACGCGCCCGACCCCGGTGGGATCGCCTTCGCCGAGCTGGAGATCCTGCTGGCCGGGCTGGTCGACACCCCGCACTGTCTCGGCGTCGAGCTGACCGTCTTCGACCCCGACTACGACCAGGACGGGGCGTACGCGGCCGAGATCGTCAACACGGTGGTGGCCGGGCTCGCCCCGGTCGTCGCGCCGGGAGCGGTGCCGCCCCGGCTGCTGCCGGCCGGGCCGGTCGCGCCCGCGCCCCGGGCCGCCGACAGCCGACCGGCGCCCGAGCCGCTGCCCGCCCCGGCAGCGGTGCCGGCCCCGGCGGTGGCGGTGGAGCCGATCGGCCCCGACCCGACCTCCGACGGCACCGTCGACGACCTCGGCACCGACCCGCTGGGGCCCGGCCTGCTGCGCCGGGCGCCCGCCGGAGACGAGCCGGACCCGGCCCGCTCCGGCGTCGACATCGCCTGACCGGTACGCCTCAGCTCGCGGCGAGGCCGCGCAGGAACTTCTCGGCGATCGGCGCCGCCACCTTGGAGCCCGCCCCGCCCTGCTCGACGAAGACGGCGAAGGCCACGTCGCCCTGCCACCCGACGAACCAGGCGTGCGTGTTCGCCGGGTTGTTGTCGTACTCCGCGGTGCCGGTCTTGCCGTGCACCGGCTCGCCCGGCACGTCCGCCAGCGCGCTGCCGCTGCCCGAGGTGACCACCCCGCGCATCATCGACTTCAGCGCCGACACCGACTCCGGCTTGAGCGCCTCGCCGGCCGGCGCGGGCTTGGCCGGCGCCGGGTCGAGCAGCAGCTTGGGCTGCTCGAACTTGCCCCGGGCCACGGCCGCGGTGGCGCTCGCCATGGCCAGCGGGCTCACCAGCGTGGTGCCCTGGCCGATCGCGGCGGCGGCCTGCTCGGTGGCCGAGCCGTTGGCGGAGACCTTGCCGGTGAACGCGTCGGCGCCGAGATCCCACGCGGCCTCCAGGCCGAGCGTACGGCCGGCCTGCGCCAGCCCGTCCGGGCCGAGCTTCGGCGCCAGCGCCACGAACGCGGTGTTGCAGGACTTGGCGAAGTCGGTGGCGAACGGCACCGCGCCCAGCTCGAAGTTGTCCGAGTTCTTGAAGCTGCGGCCCTCGACCGTCGACGTCTTCGGGCAGTTCACAGTGGTCTGCGGGGTCACCGCGCCCCGGTCGAGCAGGCCGAGCGCGCTGACCACCTTGAATGTCGAGCCGGGCGGAACCTGGGCGGTGAAGGCGAGGTTCTCGCCGGCCGCCCCGGGACCGTTCGCGGCGGCCAGCACCGCGCCGTCGCTGATCCGCAGCGCCACCAGCGCGGAGCGGCGGGTCTGCCCACGCAGCGCGGCGTCGGCCGCGTTCTGGGTGGCCACGTCGATGGTGGTCTTCACCGGCTGACCGGGCTTCGGGTCGTTGCGGAACAGCTCCGTGCCGGTCGGCTCCACCTTGCCCTCCGGCGTGGTCCGCTCGGTGATCACGGTGACGCCCGTGACGCCGCGCAGCCGCTCGTCGTACCGCCCCTGGAGGCCGCCGTGGCCGACCAGGTCGCCGCGCGCGTACCGCTCGGGGTGGGCCTGGAGGTCGTCGGCGGTGGCCTGGTCGACCGAGCCGAGCAGCGCCCGGGCGAACTCGCGGGTCGGCGCCAGCAGGAGCTGCTCCGACTCGAACCGGGTGCCGGGCAGCTCGTAGATGCGTGGCTTGATCTGCCGGTACGCCTCGTCGCGCAGCGTCACCACGTCGACCCGCGCGTCCGGCTTGGCCTCCTTGAGCCGCTTGGGCAGGTCGCCGAGATCGACCGGCGGGCTGAGCGCGGGCCGGATCGCCTTGAACGCGGTGTCCAGCTTCCGGATCAGGCCCGGGACGTCGTCGATCTCGCCGGGAACGACCTGGACCCGGACCACCGGGCGCGGCGCGACGATCGGCTGGCCGGCGCCGTCCAGCACACCGGCGCGCTGCGCGGGCTCCCGCCGCAGCGCGATCCGGTCGCCGTCCTCCAGCTTCTCGTGCACCACAGCCGGTTCCCAGATCACCTGCCAGTGGTCGTCGCCGCCGCGCTTGAGGCGTACCGGATTCTCGTAGGTCCAGCGGGCGCCGCCGGGCAGCGCCCAGCTCACCTTGACCCGGGCGGTGGCGACGTCGCCCTTGGTGCTGATCTCGCCGGTGCGGGTCAGCTCCGGCGGGTTGGCGGCCAGCTCACCGGCGAGCGCCTGGAGCTGCTTGGTCACCTCGCCGGCCGGCACCCGCCCGCCGGTCGGCTGGATGAAGCCGACGGCCTGCAGGTCGCCGGAGCGCCAGCCGCCGAGGAACGTCTCGACGGCGGTCTCCGGGCCGTCGTCCCCGGAGCATCCGGTCAGCGCGCCCGCTGTGACCAGGACGGCGGCCAGCGCCGCGAGAGCGCGGTGCCGGGTGTGGCGACGGGGGTGGACGGGGTACGACACGGGCATGAAGCAGTCCCTCCGGTGCTTAACTGCCCTGCACGCTAGTACGGCCCGGCGCTCGCCACCGCCCCGCCACGGCCTCCGGCAGCGCGGAAAGGCCCCTGTGGCAGTGTGATGAACATCGCCAGTCGGGGTACTCCGCGGGCGGCCGACCACGGACCCGCAACGGGTGAAAGGACAGAGTCCCGATCCGGACGTCCGGCCAGTGGTCCGCCGCGGGAGGTACCGCGCGGTAGGGCCTAGGCTGGGCGGCAGAGTGACCCACAGTGCGGTGGGTCGAGGGGAGTGGCACCGATGGACCGGCGTCCGGCGATCAAACCGGGACCCGACCTCCGGCAGGCTGACACCGGCCGGGACGACGACAGCTTCGATTCGGCGACCGACGGGGACGGTTTCAGCCGTCTCGACACAGGAGTGACCGGGATGACCGGTTCCAGCATCGACACCCTCTACGACCTGGGCCTGCCGACGCAGGCGCTGGGTGACGAGTCGGAGGACGCCGAGCTGGACGAGCCCGTTCCCAACGCGGAGCGGCTGGTCGCCCAGGCGGTCGCGCTCGCCGGCGACGACCACGACGCGGCGACACTCGTCGACCGCTTCTGGCGGTTCGCGCCGGACGAGGAGCTGATCGGCTTCACCGCCGAGGAGATGCTGGAGGCGGCCCGGGCCCACCGGGACCTGGCCCAGCAGCGGGTGCCGGGCGAGCTGAAGCTGCGCATCCACGAGCCGGACGCCGAGCAGCACCACACAGTCGTCGAGATCGTCACGGACGACATGCCGTTCCTGGTCGACTCGGTGACCGCCCTGCTGAACTCCCGTCACCTCGACGTGCACCTGCTGGTGCACCCGCTGGTCGTGGTGCGGCGCGAGCCGCTCGGCCGGCTCACCGAGGTCTCCGCGGACGTGGAGCCGGACGACGCCATCGCCGGTGACCTGGTCGAGAGCTGGATGCGGATCGAGATCGACCCGGTCCGTGACCCGGCCGCGCGGGAGGCGCTGCGCCGCGAGTTGCAGCGGGTGCTCACCGACGTGCGCGAGGCGGTCGAGGACTGGCCCAAGATGCGGCAGCGGGCGCTGGCCCTCGCCGACGAGCTGGCCGCCGCCCGGACGTCGGACAATCGCCCGCCGGTGCCGGAGAAGGACATCACCGACTCGGTGGAGCTGCTGCGCTGGCTGGCGCACGACCACTTCACGTTCCTCGGCTACCGGGAGTACCGCCTGGTCGACACCGACGGCGCGCGCGGCGGCGGGCAGGCCCTGGAGGCGGTGCTCGGCACCGGGCTGGGCATTTTGCGCTCCGACTCGCCGGAGGCCCGGTCGCTGAACTCGATGACGCCCGAGGCGCACGAGAAGGTGCTGGAGAAGCGCCTGCTCATCATCACCAAGGCCAACTCGCGTGCCACTGTGCACCGGTCGGCCTACCTCGACTACATCGGCTTCAAGATCTTCAACGAGGCCGGTGAGGTGGTCGGGGAGCGGCGCTTCCTCGGCCTGTTCTCCACCGCCGCGTACCGGACCAGCGTGCAGGAGCTGCCGGTGGTCCGGCGCAAGGTCGCCGAGGTGCTGGACCGCTCGGGCCTGAGCCTGCGCAGCCACTCCGGCAAGGACCTGTTGCAGATCCTGGAGACCTACCCGCGCGACGAGCTGTTCCAGATCAAGACCGACGACCTGTACCACGCGGTGATCGGCGTGCTGCGGATGGCGGGCCGCCGGCAACTGCGGGTGTTCCTGCGCCGCGACGCGTACGGGCGGTTCATCTCGTGCCTGATCTACCTGCCGCGGGACCGGTTCACCACCCAGAACCGGCTGCGCATGCAGGACATCCTGCTGCGCGAGCTGAACGGCGTCGGCGTCGACTACACCACGCGGGTGACCGAGTCGATGCTGGCCCGGGTGCACTTCATCGTGCGTACCGACCCGAACAACCCGCCCGGTGAGATCGACGCCGACCTGCTCGCCGAGGAGCTGGCCGACGCGACCCGCCTCTGGGACGACGACTACCGGCTGGTGCTGGAGCGCAAGCTCGGCGACGAGCAGGCCAAGCACCTGTTCAGCCGGTACGCCGACGCGTTCCCGGAGGGCTACAAGGACGGGCACACGCCGTACGAGGCGATGAAGGACCTGGCGAAGCTGGAACTGCTGGAGGAGCCCGGCCAGCTGGAGATGCACCTGTTCCGCAAGCAGGCGCCGCCGCGTCCGTACGCGGGCCGCGCCGCCGACGCCGACGAGGCGATGGACGTGCGGTTCAAGGTCTACCGGTACGGCGAGCCGATGATGCTCTCCGCCGTGCTGCCGGTGCTGCACTCGCTCGGCGTGAAGGTGGTCGACGAGCACCCGTACGAGGTGGAGCGCGTCGACGGCCGGATCTGGCTCTACGACTTCGGTCTGGAGTTGCCCGAGCGGCACCAGGACCTGGCCGAGGTGCGCCCGCACGTGGAGAACGCCTTCGCCGCCGCCTGGCGGGGCGAGGCCGAGGTGGACGGCTTCAACGAGCTGGTGCTGCGCGCCGGGCTCACCTGGCGGCAGGTCGTCGTGCTGCGCGCGTACGCGAAGTACCTGCGGCAGGCCGGCACCGTGTTCTCCCAGGAGTACATGGAGCAGACGTTCATCGCGTACCCGCAGATCGCGGAACTGCTGGTGCAGCTGTTCGAGACCCGGTTCGCCCCGGGCGCGACCACGCTGGACGAGCGACGGCAGCGCAGCGCCGAGCTGGTAGACGCGATCGGTGAGGCGCTGGACGAGGTGGCCAGCCTCGACCAGGACCGCATCCTGCGGGCGTACCTGACACTGATCCAGGCCACGCTGCGCACCAGCTTCTACCAGAAGCCGGTGGGCGGGCGGCCCAAGGCGTACGTGGCGTTCAAGCTGGACCCGCAGGCCATCCCGGACCTGCCGGCCCCGCGACCCAAGTTCGAGATCTTCGTCTACTCGCCCCGGTTCGAGGGCGTGCACCTGCGGTACGGGCCGGTGGCCCGCGGCGGCCTGCGCTGGTCCGACCGGCGCGAGGACTTCCGGACCGAGGTGCTCGGCCTGGTCAAGGCGCAGATGGTGAAGAACGCGGTGATCGTGCCGGTCGGCGCCAAGGGCGGCTTCGTGCTCAAGCAGAAGCCGGGCGACCGGGACGAGGCGGTGGCCTGCTACAAGGAGTTCATCTCCGCGTTGCTGGACGTCACCGACAACATCGTCAGCGGCGAGATCGTGCCACCCGAGGACGTGGTCCGGCACGACGGCGACGACCCGTACCTGGTGGTGGCCGCCGACAAGGGCACCGCGACGTTCTCCGACATCGCCAACGAGATCTCCGAGGCGCACAGCTTCTGGCTCGGCGACGCGTTCGCCTCCGGTGGCTCGGCCGGCTACGACCACAAGAAGATGGGCATCACCGCCCGGGGCGCCTGGGAGTCGGTGAAGCGGCACTTCCGGGAGCTGGGGCACGACACCCAGTCCCAGGACTTCACAGTGGTCGGCGTCGGTGACATGTCCGGCGACGTGTTCGGCAACGGGATGCTGCTGTCGAAGCACATCCGGCTGGTGGCCGCGTTCGACCACCGGCACATCTTCCTCGACCCGGACCCGGACTCGGCCCGTTCCTTCCAGGAACGCAAGCGGCTGTTCGACATGCCCCGCTCGTCGTGGGAGGAGTACGACAGCGAGCTGATCTCCGAAGGCGGCGGCGTGCACCCGCGTACCGCCAAGTCGGTGCCGATCACACCGCAGGTCCGCGCGGTGCTCGGGCTCGACGAGGACGTCACGCAGCTCAGCCCGCAGGAGCTGATGAAGGCGATCCTCACCGCGCCGGTCGACCTGTTCTGGAACGGCGGCATCGGCACCTACGTCAAGGCGTCCAGCCAGACCAACGCCGAGGTCGGCGACAAGTCGAACGACGCCATCCGGGTGGACGGCAAGAGCCTGCGTTGCCGGGTGGTCGGCGAGGGCGGCAACCTGGGCTTCACCCAGCAGGGCCGGATCGAGTACGCGGCGACCGGCGGCCGCATCTACACCGACTTCATCGACAACGCGGCCGGGGTGGACTGCTCCGACCACGAGGTCAACATCAAGATCCTGCTCAACACGGCGGTGGCCGACGGGGAGCTGGACCGGCCGGAGCGCGACGAGCTGCTGGCCCGGATGACCGACGAGGTCGCCGAGCTGGTGCTGCGGGACAACTACGACCAGGCGCGGGCGCTCAACAACGCCCAGGCCCAGGCTGCCTCGCTGCTCCCCGTGCACCGGCGGATGATCAACGACCTGGAGCGGTCCGGCGCGCTGAACCGGGCGCTGGAGGCGCTGCCGTCGGACGAGGAACTGGCGGTCCGCACCGAGACCGGGCTGACCCCGCCGGAGTTCGCGGTGGTGCTCGCGTACGTCAAGATCGTGCTGGAGCGCGAGATCGTCGGCGAGGGCCTGGCGGACGAGGAGTGGACGACCGACATCCTGGTCAACTACTTCCCGACGCCGCTGCGGCAGCGTTTCGCCGACCGGATGGGCCGGCACCGGCTGCGCCGGGACATCGTCACCACGGTCCTGGTCAACGAGGCGATCAACCGGGGCGGCATCTCGTTCGTGTTCCGGGTGGTCGAGGAGACGGCCGCCTCGGCGGCGGACGTGCTCCGGGCGTACGTGGTGGTCCGCGAGGTGTTCGGACTGCGCGACCTCTGGGACGCGGTCGAGGCGCTGGACAACAAGGTCTCGCCCGAGTTGCAGACCGCCGTCTACCTGGACACCCGGCGGCTGCTCGACCGCGCGGTGCGCTGGCTGGTCACCAACCGCCGCTCGCCGATCGACGTCCCGGCGGAGATCGCCCGGCTGCGCGACGGTGTGGCCCGGCTCCTGCCGGACCTGGAACACAGGTTCTGGGGCACCGAGCGGGAGGCCATCGCGGCGCACATCGAGTCGCTCGTCGACCGAGGGCTGCCGCGTGACCTGGCCGAGCAGGCGACCCGCCTGATGTACAGCTTCGGCCTGCTCGACATCGTCGAGACGGCGCAGGCGACCGGGCGGGACGTGGGCGAGGTGGCCTCGGTCTACTTCGTGCTCTCCGACCGGTTCCGGGTGGACGCGCTGCTGTCGAAGATCTCCCTGCTGCCGCGCGAGGACCGGTGGCAGACGCTGGCCCGGATGGCGCTGCGCTACGACCTGTACGCCGCGCTGGCCGCGCTCACCGCCGAGGTGCTCGGCTCCACCCCGGACGACGTGCCACCGGTGGAGCGGGTGCAGGAATGGGAGCAGGCGAACGCCACCTCGATCCACCGGGCGCACCGGGCGATGGGGGAGTTCGACGAGTCCCGCGCCGACCTGTCCGCGCTGTCGGTGCTGCTGCGCCAGATCCGTACCCTGGTCCGGACCTCGGCGGCGGCCTGACCGTTCAACCGAGCGTGGCCCGGTGGTCGGGGAACCGACCACCGGGCCACTGCCGTCTCCGCCCTCACCCGGTCCTCGGGGCGTAGACGACGATGTTGTTCAGGTAGCTTCCGGCCGTCCGGTCGAACACCCCGCCGCAGGTCACCACGCGCAGGGCGGGCACGGCCGACGGGCCGTAGACCTGCGCGGCGGGAAAGGCGGTCTTCGGGTACGACCCGACCTCGCGCACCGTGAACGTGGCGGCCCTGCCGTCCTGCCGGGTGACCACTATCGTGTCGCCGGGGACCAGCGCGCCGAGGTTGAAGAACACCGCCGGGCCGAGTTGGGCGGAGTCGACGTGGCCCACGATCACCGCGTTGCCGGCCTCGCCCGGGCTGGCGCCGGGGGAGTACCAGCCGGCCTTCATGGCCTGGTCCAGCGGGGGCACCTGGACCGTGCCGTCCGGATTCGTGCCGAGCGACATGATCTCGGCCCGTACCGCGATGCGGGGGATCGAGATGGTCGTCGGCGCGGACCGTGGCAGCGGGGCCGGGACGGGGCCGGCCGCGGCCGGGGTGCCCTGGCCGGAGGGCGTCGGCCCGTTGCCGCCCGGCGCCGGTTGTGCGGCGGTGGCCGGCGCTGATCCGCCTCCGGCGGCCGATGTCTGTTGCCCTTCGGCGCCCGGCACGGGCTGCTCTGCGGCGCCGGATGTGGGCTGCCCTCCGGCGTCCGGGTCGGCGTAGGCGCCATCCGGATCGGTCAGCGGGCCGGTGGCGACCGGACCCGCCTGCCCGAGCGGCTGCGGCGGGGTGGGCGACGGGACGGTCCGGACGGACGCGCCGACCAGGCCCGCTCCCACCATGGCGAGCAGGACGACGACGGCCGCGCCGACGGCACGCCACGGTTTCCCGTGACGGCCGCCGGCCCGGGTCGTCGTCCGGTCAGACCAGCTCACCGGCCCGCCGCCGACGCAGCAGCACCAGGCCGCCCAGCGCCGCGGCGCCGATCATGCCCGCCCCACCGGTGGCGAGGTTGCGGTCCACACCGGTGCTCGCCATGCCACCGTCACCGCCGTCGACCCCGCCGCGCGGCAGGACCACAAGCTCACCCTCGCCGCAGGAGCCCTTCAGCTCGTACCGGCCGGGCCGGGCGTCGTGCGAGACGGTGGCCTCGCCGTAGTAGACGAAGTCCTTCCCGTGCTCCCAGCCGTCCTTGCCGTAGTCGCCCTTGTCGTAGTCGCGCTCGGCGTCCTTGCCGTAGTCGCCCTTGTCGTAGTCGCGCTCGGCGTCCTTGCCGTAGTCGCCCTTGTCGTCCTGCCAGGCGCCTCCGCTCGCCTGCCAGTCGTCCTTGCCGTCCTGCCAGCCGTCCTTGCCGTCCTGCCAGGAGCCGTGCTCGTCCGTGCCGTCCTTGCCCTTGTCGTCCGGCCGGCCGCCACGGTCGTCCTTGCCGTGCTCGTCCTTGGCGTCCTTGCCGTACCGGTCCTTGCCGTCGGGGCCGTGCGCGTCCCTGGTCCAGTCCGTCGCGCCCGGCTTCTCCTTCTCCCAGCCCGGCTCGGCGTCCTGGCCGTACTCGTCGTGCCCCTGCCAGTCGCCCGGGTCGACGGCCGTGCCGGCGCCCGCGCCACCCGGCTGCGGCTGGTTCGCCGGAGGCTGCGGCATGCCGTCCCCGCCCGGGCCGTTCCCGCCGGGCCCGTTCTCGCCGGGCCCGTAGCCACCTGGGGCGTTCCCGCCCGGGCCGTGTCCGTCCCCGCCCGGCTCACCGCGGCCGTCCGGGCCCTTGCCGTGGTCGTCCTTGCTGTCCGGGCCCTTGCCGTGGTCGTCCTTGCTGTCCGGGCCCTTGCCGTGGTCGTCCTTGCTGTCCGGGCCCTTGTCGTCCCAGCCCCAGTCCTCGTCGCCGCCCCAGTCGCCGCCGCGGTCGGCCCAGTCGCCGTGCTCGCCGCCACGGGCCGGGTGCAGGTCGACCTTGCCGGTCACCTTCGACCAGACCGTGGCGTGCTTCTGCGGCTCTGAGCAGATCGCGAGCAGTTCGACGGTGTCCCCCGCCTTCACCACGTGCGGCTTGGCGATGACCTTGCCCTCATCGTGTCCGCCCGCGAAGGCCAATCCCGGGGTGAACACGAGAAGGCCGGCGCCGCCGAGGGCAGCGCTCGCGACCACCTTCCCGAGCATTTTCTTAGCCATGACCAGCGTCTCCATCCCTGTTTCGTCCTGAGCCCGACGTCAGTCGAGCTAAGGCCGACGTTAGACCTTTTCGCAACTTATCCGGGGAAAGATTCGCTTTTAGGAGTTTGTCGAGGTCAGGTGCTGTCCGCGCTGTCCCCGACTCCACGCGCCGATCGGCCCGACTTCGGCGACCCCGCGACCCGGATCCCGCTCGTGCGGTTCCCGTCCTTCCCTTTGCCGTCGCCGTCGCCGTCGCCGTCGCCGTCGCCGCTCCGCCCGTCCCGGGCGGTCGGAGGCAGGGCGCGCCTCCGCCGGTGGAGCGTCATGGGTGTCATCGGGCCGTTTTGGCACCCATGGCGTTCCACCCGGCCGGGGCGGCGTACCGGGCGGTCCGCCGCCCGGCGTGAGGGTGGGTGCGGCGAGGTGGGTGTACCCGCGAGGGCGGTCGCCGGCGAGCTCGGCGGCGACGCCGGCCCAGCGCCGACGGGGGATCGTAGGTGGACGGGGGTGAGTGCGGCGGGCCGGCTGGTAGGGCGCACGGGTGGGTGGGGTGAGTGCGGCGGGCCGGCTGGTGGGGCGCACCGGCTGGTGGGGCGCACCGGCTGGCAGGACGCGCCGATTGGTGGGCGGGGTCCGGGCGGGCGGTGGGCGCGGCGGGTGGTGGGGCGGGTTCGGAGAGGGCGGTAGGGTGGGCCCGAGGCGCATCGAGGCATTGCCATGGAAGCGCTCCCATGCAAGAATCGCTGCACGCGGTTCGGGGAGCCACACCGCGAGCTCAGGCGTCGAGGGCAGCCGGTTCACCGGCCGACGTCCGGCTCCATCGACCGGTCCTGCGGACCGGTCGGCACCACCACCCCCAACGCCCGTCCGGGTCGGGCGTCCCCCGAAGTAACCCGTGGCGCGCACGGTCGTTCCCGCAGGGCGACCGCAGCCGCCATTTGCGCCGGGCCGTACGCGGATCCGGTCTCGCCCAAGGAGATCAGTGGCATGAATCTGTGGAGAAGGCTGTCCGGCCGGAACCGGGCGCTCGCGCTGACCAGCGCCGGCGTCCTGGTAGCCGGTGGACTGGTGACCCTCCCGGTCACCGCGGCGCAGGCCGCCACCCAGTGCAGCGTGACCTATACGACGAGCGACTGGCCCGGTGGATTCACCGGCACCGTGACCATCAAGAACATCGGTGACGCGCTCACCTCGTGGAACCTCGGCTTCACCTTCCCGAACAGCTCGCAGCGGGTGGTGAACGGCTGGTCCGCGCGGTGGTCCCAGAGCGGCCAGAACGTCACCGCGCAGAACGAGTCGTACAACGGGGCGCTCGCCAGCGGCGCCAGCACCACCATCGGCTTCAACGGCTCCTGGAGCGGCAGCAACCCCAAGCCGACCCAGTTCACGCTCAACGGCACGGTCTGCAACGGCGGTACGCCGACCACCAGCACCCCGCCGACGAGCACGCCGCCCACGAGCACGCCGCCGACCAGCACGCCGCCCACGAGCACGCCGCCCACGAGCACGCCGCCGACGTCGACCCCGCCGACGTCGCAGCCGCCGCCCGGGCAGCGGGTCGACAACCCGTACGCCGGGGTGAAGGGGTACGTGAACCCCGAGTGGAAGGCCAAGGCCGAGTCGGTGTCCGGCGGCAACCGGGTGTCGAACAACCCGACCGCGGTCTGGCTCGACCGGATCGCCGCCATCAACGGCACGCCGGACAGCAGCTCCAACGGCGCGATGGGCGTCCGTGAACACCTGGACGCCGCGCTCGCCCAGGGCGCCGGCTACATCCAGTTCGTCATCTACAACCTGCCCGGCCGCGACTGCTCGGCGCTCGCCTCCAACGGTGAGCTGGGCCCGGACGAGCTGCCCCGCTACAAGTCCGAGTACATCGACCCGATCGCCGCGATCCAGGGCGACACGAAGTACCGGAACCTGCGCATCGTCAACATCATCGAGATCGACTCGCTGCCCAACCTGGTGACCAACACCTCGGGCAACGCGGGCGGCACGGTCATGTGTGACACGGTGAAGGCCAACGGCGCGTACGTGAACGGTGTCGGCTACGCCCTGGCGAAGCTGGGTGCGATCGGCAACGTCTACAACTACATCGACGCCGCCCACCACGGCTGGATCGGCTGGGACAGCAACTTCGGCCCGGTCGCCGACCAGCTCAAGGCCGCCGCCGTGGCGTCCGGCAGCACCGTCGCCAACGTGCAGGGCTTCATCGTCAACACGGCGAACTACTCCGCGCTGAAGGAGCCGTACGTCAAGATCACCGACACGGTGAACGGGCAGACCGTCCGGCAGTCCAAGTGGGCCGACTGGAACCAGTACCTCGACGAGCTGTCGTTCGCCCAGGCGTTCCGGCAGAAGCTGGTCTCGATCGGCTTCGACAGCAACATCGGCATGCTGATCGACACCTCCCGCAACGGTTGGGGCGGCACCGCCCGGCCGACCGGCCCCGGCCCGTCGACCAGCGTGGACGCGTACGTCGACGGCGGCCGGGTCGACCGCCGCTTCCACACCGGCAACTGGTGCAACCAGGCCGGCGCGGGTCTCGGCGAGCGGCCGCGGGCCAACCCGGAGACCGGGATCGACGCCTACGTCTGGGTGAAGCCCCCGGGTGAGTCGGACGGTTCGAGCAAGGAGATCCCGAACAGCGAGGGCAAGGGCTTCGACCGGATGTGCGACCCGACGTACACCGGCAACGCCCGCAACGGCAACAGCATGTCCGGTGCTCTGCCGGACGCGCCGATCTCCGGCGCGTGGTTCGCCGCCCAGTTCCAGCAGCTCATGCAGAACGCGTACCCGCCGCTCTCCTGAGGCGCTGCCGTACCACCCGCGGCGGCGGGAGTGAGGCACCGCCCGCGCGGGTTCCCCGGGCCCCTGGTCGACGCCCACGTCGGCCAGGGGCCCCCGGGCGTCCGGGTCAGGGAACCGTTCGCTCGATCGCGGCCCGGCCCAGCTCGTGCAGGTCGCGGCGGGCCCGTTCCAGGTTCTCCGGCGTCATGTCCTGGCCCCGGGCCATCACCAGGTCCTCCGGCTCCCAGGGCTGCTCGGCGCCGGTACGGATGCCGTCCGGGGCCGCGCCCGTGCCGGTGCCGGTCGCGCCGGTCCCGGCCGCGTACGGGTCACCGATGATGTTCGGCGAACCGGTGTCGGGCACCGCGCCGTCGGGCTCGGTGAAGGTGGGGTTGTCCGGGTCGGTGCCGCCGGCGCGCAACTGGGGCACCGTGCTGTCGTCGTCCACCGCCGCGGCCACCTCGGGGGTCTCCTCGAGCGGCCGCTCGCCACCGCGGTCACGATCGGTCATGCTGCTGCCCTCCTGTCCCTTTCGCCTGATCCCCTGGGCGTACCCGGTGCGGGCCGCGCCATGCGGACGGTCAGGCATCGTCGCGTCGCGGCTCCGGCGTCTCGGTCGGGCGCAGCCGCTGCCAGAGCAGCATCAGCAGGCCGAAGACCAGCATCGCCGCGCCGGACCACAGGTTGATCCGCACGCCCTGCGCCTTGTCGATCTCGGCGGACGTGTCGAAGAGCCCCATCAGGCCGACGATCAGCCCGTACGCGACGAACAGGCCGCCGATCACCCGGCGGATGTCGAACAGCCGGGCCGCCGCCGAGCGGGCCTCCCGGGCGTCCTCGGTCTCGTCGACGAGCGGGTCGTGCGCCTCGCCGCCCTGGTAGTTGCGGTCCGCGTCGTCTGTCATGGCGTGCGTCCCCTCCTTCAGAAGACCGGGATGTAGAACAGGGCGGCGAGGATCACGGCGACGACGCCGAGCAGCACCGGGGAGCGGTACCAGGCGGCGTCGCCGGCCACCGAGTCGTCGGCGAGCGTGGTGTCGCTGAGGCCGTACACCAGCCCGGTCAGCTGTTCGTCGGTCTTCGGCCGGGTCAACGGCGTGACGATCGCGGCCACCACGGCGACGGTGGCGAAGGCCAGGCCCGCGCCCCAGAAGCTCTCCTCCAGGTCCGAGTTGAAGCTGATCACGCCGACCTTGTAGAGCAGGTAGGTGGCGGTCGCCACGACCGTGCCGGACAGCAGCGACCAGAAGCCGGCCAGCGGGGTCATCCGCCGCCAGAACATGCCGATGATGAAGGTGCCGAAGAGCGGGGCGTTGAAGACCGAGAAGAGCGCCTGGATGTAGTTCATGATGTTGCTGAACCCGGCGGCGATGAACGCGGTGCCGATACCGATCACCACCGCGCCCACGGTGGCGATCCGGCCCACCTTCACGTAGTGCTCGTCCGACTCGTTCCGCCGGTAGTACGCCTGCCAGATGTCGTACGTGAAGACGGTGTTGAACCCGCTGACGTTCGCCGCCATGCCCGCCATGAACGAGGCCACCAGACCGGTGACCGCGATGCCGAGCACGCCGTTGGGCAGCAGGTCGCGCATCAGCAGCGGGATCGCGTTGTTGTAGACCAGATCGCCCTCGTCGGCGCCCAGCCCTTTGACGGTGACCAGGGCGATCAGGCCGGGGATCACGGTGACCGCGGGGATGAGCAGCTTCGGGTACGCGGCGATGATCGGCGTACGCCGCGCGGCGCTCATGTTCCGGGCGGACAGGGCGCGCTGCACCTCGGCGAAGTTGGTGGTCCAGTAGCCGAAGGAGAGCACGAAGCCGAGGCCGAACACGATGCCCAGCCAGTGCGCGCCGAGCGGGTTGTCGGTGCTGCCGGTGCCTTCCCAGGCGTGCAGGCCGGCCTCGCCGAGCTTGGAGTCGCGGACGGCGTCCATCAGGCCGCTCACGCCGCCGACCTTGACCAGGCCGATCACCGTGATCGGCACCAGACCGGCGATGATCACGAAGAACTGGAGCACCTCGTTGTAGATCGCGCCGGAGAGGCCGCCGACGGTGATGTACGCCAGCACGATCACCGCGCCGACGATGATCGCGAACCAGAGCGGCCAGCCGAGCAGCGCCTGCATGATCAGGGCCAGCGCGTAGAGGTTCACGCCCGCGATGAGCACCTGCGCGACCGCGAAGCTGATCGCGTTGAGCAGGTGGGTGGGGCGGTTGAAGCGCAGCCGCAGGTACTCGGGGACGCTGCGGACCTTGGAGCCGTAGTAGAACGGCATCATCACGATGCCGAGGAAGACCATCGCCGGCACGGCGCCGATCCAGTAGTAGTGCACCGTCATGATGCCGTACTGGGCGCCGTTGGCGGCCATGCCGATGATCTCCAGCGCGCCCAGGTTCGCCGAGACGAACGCCAGGCCGGTGACCCAGGCGGGCAGCGAGCGGCCGGAGAGGAAGAAGTCCACGCTGGTACGGATCGCGCGCCGGGCGGCGAAACCGACGCCGAGCACCGTGACGAAGTAGAGCGCGAGGATCAGGTAGTCCACCGCGTTCATGTCCAGACGCAGACCGCCGCCACCCATGCCCGTGCTCCCCTCGTGTGCACCGCTGCCCGCAGCTACCCCGATTGCGAGGTTTCATGCCTGCTGTTCGGTCCGGGCGCGACCGAGCCCCGGCCGGGTCGCCGGCCAGGGCTCGGTGGGGTTCCGCGGCGGGCCTCAGCGCCCCAGGACGCGGTCCAGGAAGTCGCGGTAGCCGCGCACGGCGACGCGGAGCTGCTCGGTGTCCGTGGAACCGGACTCCTGCCAGGCGCCGAGCCGGGTGCGCTGCTCGCGCAGGGCCGTGGAGAGCGCCTCGATCGCCTCCTCGACCAGCGACTCGGCCTCGCCGACAGCGGCGCGCGGGTCGTCCACGAAGCGCAGCTGCACGTCGCGCCAGCGGTCCCGGAAGCCCTGCGCCGCCTCCGGCGCGAACAGCGTCGCGGCGTCGGCCGGTACCGCGCCCTGCGTGGGCCGGTCCGCCCCGCCCAGGGTCGTGCCGGCCGCTGCCGCGCCGGCAGCCGCCGCGGTGGCGGTGTCCGGGTCGACGCGGTCGTGGTGCCGGCCGGCGTCCTCGTCGGCCGCGGCGACCGGCTCGGCGTCGGGGTCGACCAGGCCCGGCTCGGCGCTGCCGTACCCGACCGCGCCGTCGGCCGCCGCGTCGTCCCGGACGACGCCGTCGGTCACCGCGTCGTCCCGGTCCGCGTCGTCGGCGTCGGAGTGCTCGGCGTCCCAACGGTCCCGGTCGTGCAGGCGGTCCCCGGCCGTCGGGTCGGCCCGCTCGTCGTCCAGCGGGTCGGTCCGGCCCGGCGCGCCGTCGCCCGGCACGGCCGTGTCCTCGTCGCGGGCGTCGCGCTCGTCCTGCGGACGGCCGCCGGCCAGCGCCGACGCGGCGACCGCGTCGCCCACCGTGGCCGCGCCGAACGCCGTCGGCAGCGGCGCCGGCTCGTGGAACGGCGGACGTCCGTCGTCGTCGCGCCCGTCGTCGGTACGGTCGGCCGCGGCGCTCAGCTCGCCCGCGTCGTACGCGCGGGTCTCGTCGACCTCGTCGTCGCGCCGATCGTCGGCTCCCGGCTCGTGGCGATCGTCGGCGACGGCCGGGTCGTCGAAGGTGCCCCGGTCGTCGATCGCGTCCTCGGGCACGTCGGCCCGGTCGGCGTCGTACCGACCGTCGGCGTGGTCGCCCGGCTGCGGCACCGGTACCGGCGCGGACCGGACGGCCTCGGGGTGGTCCTGCGTGACCTGCTGCTCTTCCTGGCGCATGGCGGCGGCCTCCTCAGCGGCTCGTGACGTCGTGGTCGTGGTCGGGGTGGCGCTGCTCCGGCTGCTCCGGCTGCTGCGTGGACGCGGGCACCGGGTCCTCACCGAGCAGGTCGGCGAAGAGGGCCCGGTAGTGCACGAGCGCCTGCCGGAGGTCCTCGGTGCCGGCCTCACCGCGCTCGTTGCGCTGCCGGATCTCGTGGGCGTCGCGGTAGTGGGTGAGGGTGCGGGCGTGCTCGACGGAGAGGTGGGCGATCTGGTCCGAGAAGTCCCCGGTGGGGTATCCGCGCTCGGCGATCAGGCGACCGACCAGCTCGTCCGCCTCGCTGACGGTCTCGGCGGGCGAGTCGACGAAGCGCACCTGGAGTTCCTCCCAGGCGGCGGCGTAGCGGGCCCGCGACTCCGGGCTCAGCGGGGTCAGCTCCAGTTCGGCGTGCCGGCGCTCGCGCTCACGCAGCTCACGTTCGGCGGCGCTGCGGCTGTCCTGCTCGGCGACGACCCGGTCGTACTCCGGGCCGAAGCGCTCCCGCAGCGCGCGCCGCCGGCTGGCGACCACGGCGACCGCGGCGAGCGCGGCGATGACGAGGACGACGATGACTATGACGACTACCTGGGTGGACGACATGGGCTCCTCCTTCGCACGCTGGTATTCCCTCGTGCGGGTGATCGCCAATCCCGTTGCGCGGCACTTTCCGCCCCGGCCGGGAAAAAGGCGCGGTGTCGCGGTCGCCGTCCGGTGCCGGTCCGGTGTCCGACTGAGCCCGTCGTGCCCGTCTCGGACCGTAGCGAGAGCCGAGACGGCCGGTAGTGCATCCGCCCCGGATTACGTATCCTGCCCAAGGCGTCCGGGCCGGGGCCCGGCGTCGTGGCCGGCGAAACGGCGGCCGCTGCCGGCGCCACCGAGCGACACCTTCCCGGGCGAGGTCTGATTGAACACCCGTGACTGGCCGATCCGCGCCAAGCTGACCGCGCTGGTCATCGGCCCGGTGACCGGGCTGCTGGCGTTGTGGATCTTCGCCACCACGCTCACCTTCGGGCCCGCCCTCGACCTGCTCTCCGCCCGTACCCTCCTCTACGACCTCGGCCGTCCCGGCGAGAGCGTGGTGGCGGAGCTGCAGCGGGAGCGGCGGCTGTCGGTGGTCCAGCTCGCCGGCGGCGGCAGCCTGCCGGCGCTGGCCGAGCAGCGTGTACGCACCGACGACGCGATCGTCGAGCTGCGCCGGAAGGTCGACGGCAAGGACCTGCGCGACGTCGCCGACGAGCAGCTCGACGCCCGGCTCGACCAGCTGGTCTCGGCGCTGGACGCGCTGCCCGCCGGGCGCGCCTTCATCGACGACCGGAAGGTGGACCGGTCCGGCGCCGTCGGCCTCTACAGCGGAATGATCGGTTCGGCGTTCCAGGCGTTCGGCGCGATGGCCGCGCTGCCCGACGCCCAGCTCAACCGGGAGGCGACAGCGCTCACCGCGCTGGGCCGCTCCCGCGAGCTGCTCGGCCAGGCCGACGCGCTGCTGGCCGGCGCCGTCACCGCCGGCCGGTACGCCGAGGGCGAGCACGAGCAGCTGGTCCGGACCCTGGAGAACCACCGTTTCCTGGCGGAGACGGCGGTGGCCGACCTGCCGGCCGGGGAGCGGACCTCGTACCAGCGGTTGACCGAGGCCCCCGGGTTCGTGAAGATGCGCGCCTTCCAGGACACCCTGATCCGCTCGCCCGGGCTGCCGGCCCGGTTCGACATGGCCGGCTGGGAGGCCAGTCACGCCGAGGTGTGGCAGAGCCTGCGCGACTTCGAGCTGCGCGGCGCGGACGCCCTCGCCGAGCGGTCGGTGCCGATGGCGACGCGGATCCTCGTCCAGCTCGCCGCCGCCGGTGTGCTCGGGCTCGTCGCGATAGTGGTCTGTGTGCTCGTGGCGCTGCGGGTCGGCCGGTCGCTGGCCCGGCGGCTGACCGGCGTACGCGCCGCCGCGACCGAGGTCGCCGAGCACCGGCTGCCCGACGTGGTCGCCCGGCTGCGCCGGGGCGAGGAGGTCGACGTCGCCCGGGAGGCGCCCGAACTGGACCACGGCGGCGACGAGATCGGCCAGGTGGCGCGCGCGTTCAACGAGGTGCGCCGCACCGCGGTGCGCGCCGCGATCGACGAGGTCAGCCTGCGCCGGGGGTTCAACGAGGTGATCCTCAACCTCGCCCGGCGCAGCCAGGGCCTGGTGCACCGGCAGTTGGCGCTGCTGGACCGGCTGGAACGGCGTACCGAGGACCCGGACGAGCTGGCCGGGCTGTTCCAGGTCGACCACCTGGCGACCCGGCTCCGCCGGCACGCCGAGGACCTGGTCATCCTCGCCGGGGCCGCGCCCGGGCGGGGCTGGCGCCGGCCGGTCGCCGCTGTCGACGTGATGCGCGGCGCGATCTCCGAGGTCGAGGCGTACGACCGGGTCGACGTGGGTGAGGTGGCGCCGGCCGGGGTGCTGGGCCGGGCCGTCGGCGACGTGATCCACCTGCTCGCCGAGCTGATCGAGAACGCCACCGCGTACTCACCGCCGGGCACCCGGGTGGACGTCACCGGCCGGACCGTCCCGGGCGGCTACACCATCGAGATCACCGACCGAGGGCTGGGCATGTCCGCGGCGGCCCTGGCCGCGGCCAACCGCAAGCTGGCCGAGCCGCCCGAGTTCGACCCGGCCGACAGCGCCCGGCTGGGGCTGTTCGTGGTGGCGCGCCTGGCCGCACGGCACGGCGTACGGGTGGAGCTGCGCCCGGCCCGTCCGGCCGGGATCCTCGCCGCGGTGTTCGTGCCGTCGGACCTGATCACCGACGAGCCGCCGGTGGGCGCGGACGGCCCCGCCGGGCCGGAGCGGCGTCGCCTGGCCAAGGTGACCCGGTTGAGCACGGTGCCGCGTCCGGGGCGCCCGAACCGGCCGGGACGGGACCGGTCGGAGAGCACAGTGGTCCCGTTGCAGTCCGCGCGCGCCTCGACCGTGGAACCACCCACCGACGGCGACGGCCTGCCGCGCCGGATCCGGCGGCGCGGCGCGTCGGCGCGTCCGCGCGCGGCGGTCGTGGACGCCCCGGCGTACCGCACGCCGGAGGAGGCACGCCGGGCCATGTCGGCGTTGCAGGCGGGCACCGCACGGGGACGCCGGGACGGCTCCCGCGCCACCGACCCGGCGGGTGACGCCGATCCGGTCACCACCGAAAAGCCTGACACCGGTACGCCGTCCGCCACGCCCGGGCCGGCCGTGGAGCCCGCCCTGCCGGTGGCGGAGGACCGAAGCGCGACTGAGAGGGACGCCTAGTGGTGCACACGACGCGGCAGAACGCCGATCTCGACTGGCTGCTCGACGACCTGGTGGACCGGGTGCCCGCCGCGCGCCGGGCGGTGGTGCTCTCGGCGGACGGGCTCCTGCTCGGCGCCTCCGGCGGCCAGGACCGCAGCGAAGCGGAGCACCTGTGCGCGCTGGCGTCCGGCTTCTCCGGGCTGGCCAAGGGCGCCACCCGGCACCTCGGCGGCGGCGCGGTCCGCCAGACCGTGGTGGAGATGGAGTCCGCCTACCTGTTCGTGACCGCCGCCGGGCAGGGCGCCTGCCTGGCGGTGGCGAGCGACGCCGACGCCGACATCGGCCTGGTGGCGTACGAGATGGCGATGCTGGTGATCCGGGTCGGGGAGAACCTGGCCGCGCCGGCCCGCAGCGGCGGGGGGTCGGCCGATGCACGCTGACTCGCCGGGGCCGCAGCACGAGTGGCTGGACGCCGACGCCGGTCCGGTGGTGCGCCCGTACACGCTCACCGGGGGCCGGGTGCGGCCGCCGGTGGACGGCTTCGACCTGCTGGCCTTCGTGCTCGCCACCCCTGACGCCGATCCGGCCGGCACGCCCGGCCTCCAGCCGGAGCACCGCCGGCTGATCGAACTGGCCCGCCGGCCCAAGGCCGTGGCCGACCTCGCCGCCGACCTGGACCTCGCCGTGGGCGTGGTCCGGGTGCTGCTCGGCGACCTCCTCGCCCATGGCTTCGTCGCGGTGCACCGGCCACCGGCCACCGCGTACCTGCCCGACGACAACATCCTCAAGGCGGTGGTCAGTGGACTCCGTGCGTTATGACCGGGAGCCGGGGGCGCCACAGGTGCCGCTGGCACTGAAGATCCTCATAGCCGGTGGGTTCGGCGCCGGCAAGACGACGCTGGTCAGCGCGTTGAGCGAGGTGCGGCCGCTGCAGACCGAGGAGGTCCTGACCGGCGCCGGGCTCGACACCGACGACGTCTCCGGGGTGGAGCAGAAGTCGACCACCACCGTGGCGATGGACTTCGGCCGGATCACCATCAACGACGACCTCCAGGTCTACCTGTTCGGCACGCCGGGTCAGGACCGGTTCTGGTTCCTCTGGGACGAGCTGGCATTCGGCGCGCTCGGCGCCGTGGTGCTCGCCGACACCCGGCGGCTGGCCGACTGCTTTCCCTCCATCGACTACTTCGAGCAGCGGGGCATCCCGTTCGTGGTGGGCGTCAACTGCTTCGAGGGCTCCCGCCGGTTCGGCCTGGAGGCGGTACGCGACGCCCTCGACCTGGACCCGGACGTCCCGCTCGTGCTCTGCGACGCGCGGGACCGGCAGTCCGGCAAGCTGGTGCTGATCTCGCTGGTGGAGCACGTGGCGCGGCAGCGCGGCGAGCCGGTGCCGGTGGGCTGAGCCGCCCGCCGGGAATCCCGTCGGCCGTCGCGGGACTGATCGGGCGCCTTATCGGGAAGCCTCTGGTTGGATCTGCGGAGACAGGACCGACGGAAGGTGGGAGCGGTGACCGGGCAGGACGAGATCGTCCACATCGGCGGCTACACGGCGGAGACGGGCGGGCGGGGCGAGGGCGTCGTCGCGGCCCGGCGGGACCGGACGAGCGGCGGGCTGACGCCGCTGGGTGTCGTGGCGGTCACCCCGTCGCCGTCGTTCCTGGCCCGGCACCCGGCGCTGCCGGTGCTGTACGCGTGCAACGAGTTGCCGGACGGCCGGGTCAGCGCGTTCCGGGTGGCGCCGGACGGGGACCTCACGCCGCTGGGCGAGCGTCCCTCCGGCGGGGCCGAGCCCTGTCACCTGGCGGTGGCCCCGGACGGGCGACACCTGTTCGTGGCGAACTACGGCGGCGGCAGCGTGGCGGTGTTCGGCCTGGACGCCGAGGGCGTGCCGGGGGAGCGCACCGACCTGGTCCGGCACGAGGGCCACGGCCCCGACCCCGACCGGCAGGAGCACGCGCACTGCCACATGGTCTCGCCGGATCCGGCCGGCGGCCCGTTGCTCGCCGTCGACCTGGGCACCGACTCGGTCTACCGGTACGACGTCGACGCCGGGTCCGGCCGGTTGACGCCCCGGGAACCCCGGTTGAGCACCCCGCCCGGCACCGGGCCCCGCCATCTGGCCCGGCACCCGGACGGGCGGCGCGGCTGGCTGGTCGGCGAGCTGGACGCCACCGTCACCGCGTACGACCTGACGCCGGACGGGCCGCGGGAGCGGGCGCGCGTCGACGCCAGTGGGCGGGCCGGGCACGTCCAGCCGTCCGAGGTGAGCGTGGGGCCCGGTGGGCGCTTCCTCTACGTGGGCAACCGGGGCGTGGGAACGGTGGCGGTCTTCGCGCTCGACGGCGCCGCGCCGGAGCTGGTGGCCGAGGTCGACACCGGCGGCGAGTGGCCGCGGCACTTCGCGTTCGCCGGGGACCACCTGTACGTCGCCGACGAGCGGGCCGACATGATCAGGATCTTTCGGGTCGATCCGGTCAGCGGAGTGCCCGAGGCAGTGGGGGAACCGGTTCCGGTGGCGAGCCCGACCTGCTTTCTGCCGTGATCGACCGGTCACCGAAACAACCGTCCGGAGTGGACTGGTATCACCCAAAGATAACTGACCAGTAACTTAGCGTATGGGTTAGGTGATCAACTGTTTCTGCTGCGTAACTTTCGTCCGAACGGTTGTGGTGGTAACCCCACGAGGTACGCAAGATGGTCACCGTGTCTGGCCGCCATCGCATGCGTTCCAACCTCCGTGGAGCAGGCGCCGCCGCTGTGGCGGTAGCCCTGGTCGCCGTCGTGGGCGGCTCCTGGTTCGGCTACCAGCAGCTGGCCGGCCCGAACTGTTCGGGCCGGATCGAGCTGTCGGTGGCGACCGCCCCGGAGATCGCCCCCGCGGTGCGCGGCGCCGCCGACCAGTGGGTCTCCGACGGCGCCGCGGTGGGCGGCACCTGCATCGCCGTCAACGTCTCCTCCTCCGAGTCGGTCGAGGTGGCCGCCGCGGTGGCCAGCAAGCACGGCGCCACGCTCGCCGGTGTCGGGCAGGCCAGCGGCACCGCCGTCACCCCCGACGTCTGGGTGCCCGACTCCTCCACCTGGCTGGTCCGGCTCAAGAGCGGCGGCGCCAGCGCGTTCGCGCCGACGAACGGCGCCTCGATCGCGCGCAGCCCGGTGGTCGTGGCGTTGCCCGAGCCGGTGGCCTCGCGCATCGGCTGGCCGGACAAGAAGCTGCGGTGGTCCGACCTGCTGACCCAGGTCACCGCGAGCAAGCCGCTGCGGGCCGGGATCGTCGAGCCGACCCAGGACGCGGCCGGCCTGTCCGGGCTGCTGTCGCTCACCGCCGCGGCCAGCTCCACCGGCGAGTCCGGCTCGCCGAAGGCGCAGGAGGCGATGGTCGGGGCGCTGCGAGCGCTGGCGACGAACCGCTCCTCGCTGCGGCAGGACCTCCTCGCGCGGTTCCCGCGCTCGTCGGACCCGACGGCGATCGCCAACGGACTCGGCGCGGCGGCGCTGTCCGAAGAGGACGTGATCGCCTACAACAGCACGAAGCCGCCGATCCGGCTGGCCGCGCTCTACCTGGAGCCGGTGCCGATCCCGCTGGACTACCCGTTCGCGGTGCTGCCCGGCATCGAGCCGGCCAAGGCGTCCGCCGCCCGGGTGCTCTTCGAGGTGCTGCGTACGCCGGACTTCAAGGACCGGCTGGCCTCGCAGGCGCTGCGCGCGCCGGACGGCAACTGGGGGCGCGGCTTCCAGGCCCCGACGGGTGCGCCGAGCCCGGCGAACGGCGGCGCCAGCCAGGTGCCGCCATCCGGTCAGGGCGGCGCGGCCGACCTCGACCCGGGCGCCATCTCGACGGCGACCACCAGTTGGTCGGTGGCCACGCAGTCGGGCCGGATGCTCTGCGTCATCGACGTCTCCGGCTCGATGAAGAAGCCGGTCGCGACGGCCAACGGCGCCAGTCGGGAGCAGGTCACCGTGGCGGCCGCGAGCCAGGGCCTCGGGCTCTTCGACGACTCCTGGTCGATCGGCCTGTGGACCTTCTCCACGAACCTCCAGGGCTCGCAGGACTGGAGCGAGCTGGTCGGAATAAAGCCGTTGTCGAGCAACCGGGGGGCGCTGCAGCGCGGCCTCGCCTCGATCAAGCCCTCCAGCGGCGACACCGGCCTGTACGACACCATGCTCGCGGCGTACAAGAAGGTGCAGCAGGACTGGGAGCCGGGCAAGGTCAACTCGATCGTGCTGTTCACCGACGGCAAGAACGAGGACGACAACGGCATCTCGCAGAAGGCGCTGCTGGACCAGCTGAAGAAGCTGAAGGACGACGAGCAGCCGGTCCAGGTCGTCATCATCGGCATCGGCACCGAGGTGAACCGGGCCGAGCTGGAGTCGATCACCAAGGTCACCGGCGGCGGCGCGTTCGTCACCACCGACCCCAGCAAGATCGGCGAGATCTTCCTCCGGGCGATCGCGCTCCGG
The DNA here is from genome assembly GCF_014203425.1 of Micromonospora echinospora. Taxonomy (NCBI): domain Bacteria; kingdom Bacillati; phylum Actinomycetota; class Actinomycetes; order Micromonosporales; family Micromonosporaceae; genus Micromonospora; species Micromonospora echinospora. Next base: position 6,355,889 of record NZ_JACHJC010000001.1, on the reverse strand, counting down.
CCGCCCGCCCCCCGCTGACCTGGCGCTCAGCGCTACCCTTCCGCCGTACCGGGAAATCCGGTACGGCGGAAGGCTTCCCGGCTCAAGGCGTGGGATGAGAACTGACGGTAATGCGTCCGAATCAATCGGTAACCATAATTGTCCAGGCATGATGACCGGGTGCCTCGACCGCGGGCTCCACACCGGAGCCGGGCGGGGGCGGGGCGGTCCTGAGCGAAGTGGGGAGGGCCGGTGACCTCGGCGACGCTGTTGACCCCTGCCACGACGTCGCGACCCGGTGGTGATCGCCCGGGCAAGACGACACGAGCGGCGGAGCGGGCCTACATCCGGGTCCTGGTGGTGCTGGACACCGCGGTGCTCGCGGTGGCCATCCTGGTCGGTTACCTGGCGCGGTTCGGCGACGAGGAGCCGACCGGGTCCGAGATCCCGTACGTCGTGGTCGCCCCGGCGCTGCTGCTGGTCTGGCTCGTCTCGCTCAAGGTGATGCGGTGCTACGACGACCAGGTGCTCGGCTACGGCGCGGACGAGTACCGCCGGGTCAGCGCGGCGAGCATGCGGTTGGCCGGCGGTATCGCCATCGCCGGGTACATCGCCGACGTCGGCGTTTCCCGGGGTTTCCTGGCCATCTCCTTCGCCGTCGGCACCGTCGGCCTGGAGGTGGCGCGGTTCGCGGCCCGCAAGCGGCTGCACCGGGCCCGCGACCGGGGCGCCGGCTGGTCGCGCAAGGTGCTCGTGGTGGGCGACACGGCACACGTGCTGGAGCTGGTGCACACGCTGCGCCGGGAGCCGTACGCGGGCTACCAGGTGGTCGGCGCGTGCATCCCGGACGCGCTGCTCGCCCCGGTGCCGCAGCGGCTGGGCGACGTGCCGGTGGTCGGCTCCTTCCGAGGCATCCCGGAGGCGGCCACCGCCATCGGCGCAGACACGGTGGCGGTCACCGCCTCCGGTGAGCTGACCGCGACCCGGCTGCGCCGCCTGGGCTGGCAGCTGGAGGGCACGGGGGTCGACCTGGTGGTGGCGCCCGCGCTGACCGACGTCGCCGGCCCCCGTATCCACACCCGTCCGGTCGCCGGCCTGCCGCTGATCCACGTCGAGGCGCCCGAGTTCCGTGGCGCCCGCAAGCTGGTCAAGGGCTTCGTGGACCGGTCGATCTCGCTGATCGCGCTGCTCGTGCTGGCACCGCTGCTGATCGTGATCGCGCTCGCCATCAAGATCGACAGCCGTGGCCCGGTGCTGTTCCGGCAGACCCGGGTCGGTCAGGGCGGCGAGGAGTTCGGCGTCTTCAAGTTCCGCACCATGGTGGTCAACGCCGACGCGCTGCTCGCCGAGCTGGCCGCGCGCAACGAGACCGACGGCCTGATGTTCAAGATGCGCGACGACCCCCGGGTGACCCGGACGGGCCGGCTGCTGCGCAAGTGGTCGCTGGACGAGCTGCCCCAGCTCGTGAACGTGCTGCTCGGCCAGATGAGCCTGGTCGGCCCGCGCCCGCCGCTGCCGTCCGAGGTGGCCCGCTACGACGGCGACGTGGCGCGACGCCTCCTGGTCAAGCCCGGCATGACCGGCCTCTGGCAGGTCAGCGGGCGGTCCGACCTGAGCTGGGAGGACGGCATCCGGCTGGACCTGTACTACGTGGAGAACTGGTCGCTGGCCGCCGACCTGACCATCCTCTGGAAGACGTTCGGCGCGGTCATCAACAGCCGCGGCGCGTACTGAGAGGGCCGGGTCAGGGCTGCGGGCCCAGCCAGTCCAGGCAGACCACCACCGCGTCGTCGACCAGGTCACCGGCGACGAAGGCCCGCAGGTCGCCGATCAGCGACCGCACCGCGTCCAGCGGCTCCATCGGCCCGGTCCGGCGCAGGAACCGGTCCAGCGCCGCCTCGCCGTAGCGCGTCTGCTCGGTGGTGGCGTCGATGACGCCGTCGCTCACCACGAAGAGCCGGTCACCGCGCTCCAGCTGGAACGTCTGCTCCCGGTAGTCGGTGCCCTCGAACATGCCGAGCGGGAACTGCTTGTCCAGCACCTCCTCGCTGACCGCGCCGGCCCGCAGCCGCAGCAGGCGGGGCGAACCGGCGTCGACCACAGTCAACGCGCCGGTGGCCAGGTCCAGCTCGGTCAGCAGCACGGAGACGTGCTGCTTGCCCCGGTGCTGCGCGTAGATCGCCTGATCGGCCAGCGCGGCCTGGTCGGCCAGAGAGAGCCCGGCCCGGCGCGCGTTGCGAAGCGCGTACGTGGCGAGCGAGGCGAGCAGCGCGGCGGCCACCCCCTCGCCGAAGCCGTTGGAGACCGCCAGCCAGAGCCGGTGGCCGTCGTCGGACCAGTCGAAGCTGTCCCCACGCACCGCGTACGCCGGTTCCAGCTGCCCGGCCAGGCTGAACGAGGGGCGGATCCGGCTGCGCCCGGGCAGCAGCTCCCACTGCATCTCGGCGGCCAGCGTGAGGCGCCGGCTGCGCCGGGAGGTGCCGTAGATGTCGGTGGTCGCAGTGACCGCGCTCAGCTCGTGCCCGAGCACCGTGGCGATGGTGGCCAGCTCGCGGCGCGCGTCCGGGTCGGCCGGCACCGGCGACACCTGGAGCACGCCCCGGCGTTCGCCGCGCATGCCCACCGGGAACCAGCCCACCTCGTCGGCGATCACCGGTTCCTGGTGGTCGAAGGCGCGCCAGGCCGGATGGCCGGGGTGGGAGACCGTCGCGCCGTCACCCAGCGGCAGCAGTTCGGCGAGCCGGTAGTCGACCTGGTAGAGCTCGGTGCGGGTGATCCCGTACGTGCGCGTCAGTTCGGCGGCGAGCCGGTCCACGATGAGATCTGTCGGCGCGTCCGTCAGGACCCGGCGCGCGCAACCCTCCGCTCCGCTCATGTTTGCTCCTTTGCACAGGTCGCCGGGCAGATCCGGGGAGTAGTCTCGGGCCCACCATGACCGAAGAGCGTGATTCCCAGGGACCTGAACCGAGTATGTCCGCCGCCCTGGACGAGGCGGCAGGCACCTTGCTCGCCGTCTGGGAGGCGGCCCGGGAGCGCACCACCAGCCGGCTGTCCAGTGCCCAGCTACGCGCGATCATGGTCGTCGAGCAGTATGACGGCATCAACCTCCGCCGACTCGCCACCCTCACCGACATGCTGCTCTCCTCCGCCAGCCGGCTCTGTGACCGGCTGGTGGCCGCCGGAATGCTGGAGCGCGAGCCGGGCCGCTACGACCGGCGGGAGATCTCCCTGCACCTCACCCCGGCGGCCCTGCGGCTCCTCGCCGAACTGCGCGCCGACCGGCGGCGCCGGCTGGAGCGGATCCTGGCCGGCATGAGCCCGGAGGGGCGGCTGGCGCTGCTGCGCGGCATGCGCGAGTTCGACCAGGTCGGCCGGCGCGGGCAAGCGACAGTGGCCGAGGGCTGGCCGGTGCTGCAGCCCTCCGGGGAGTGGATCGGCGACCCGGCCCGTCCGTCCGGCGAGCCGCCGGTGGCCCGCACCGCCTGACTCACCTGGCGCGCTGACTCACCCGGCCCGCTGACTCATCCGGCCCGGCGGACGGTCCGCAGCCGCGCCACCACCCGGGGATGCTCGATCAGCGTCCGCTCCAGCGTGTCGAGCACCTCGTCCAGCAGCGCCCGGCCGCCCCGGGACGTCAGCGCCTCCGCCTGCCACTCGACGAAGTCCCGTAGCAGCCGGTCGTCGTCCACCCGCACGGCCGCGATCAGCGCGTCCACCAGGTGCGCGATGCCGGTGGCGACGTCCTCGGCGGTCTCCTCGGGCGGGTCCACCGCGGCAAGCGCGAGCCGGACCAGATCACGCCGCCGGCGCAGCACTGCGACGTACGAGTCGTCGGGTGGCGGGGGCGGTGCGCCGGTGTGCGCGCCGGCGGGCAGCGGCCGGTCCAGCAGCGCGACGGCGTCCCGGGCGCTGGCGCCCCAGGCCGCCGCGCCGATGGTGGTGGCCCACCGGCCCTCCGGCCCGAAGCCGGGGCCGCCCGCCAGCACCGGCACCCCGGCCGCGCGGCTCGCCTCCACCATCCGCGCCGCCCGGACCAGCCGGTTCGGCTGCACGCAGCTCAGCAGTACCGCGTCCGGGCCGGTCTGGTGCAGGTAGGAGACCAGGTGCCGGGCCGGCACGCTGGCGCCCAGGAACGTCACCCGCCAGCCGGCCGCCCGGACCACCTCGGTGACGATCCGGGCGGCCAGCGCGTGCCACTCGCCCTCGACGCAGGCCATCACCACGTGCCCGCGTCGCGGTGGGCCGATGGTCGCGCCCACCGCGCCGACCACGAGCTCGCTGACATGGGTGGCGGCGTGCTCCTGGGCGACGCTCCAGGAACCGGTGAGCCAGCGGCGGCCGATCTCCTGCTGCGCCACCGAGACGAGGTCCACCAGGACGTCCGCGACCGGGACGCCGTCGGCGAGCAGCTCCTGCGCCAGCGCGATAGCGCCGGCCCGGTCGGCCCGGTCCAGGTGATCGAGATAGGCGGCGAGCGTCTCCGGCCCGATCCGGCGCTCCGGGCTCACCCGGCGGCCAGGGCCAGCATGGCGATGTCGTCGTGCGGCTGCCCGTCCAGCCACTCGTCGACGAGTTGGAGCACCCGCTCGACGAGCGCGGCCGGCGGGAGCCCGGCGCCGGAGGCGACCGCCTGGCGCAACCGGTCCTCGCCGAACATGGCCAGCTCGGTCGGGCCGCCCCGGGCCTCGGTCACCCCGTCGGTGTACGCCAGCAGCAGGTCGCCCGCCGCCAGCCGTACCTCGGCGTCGGCGAACCGCGCGGCGGTGAGCGCGCCCACCGGCATTCCGCCCACCCGGACCGTCTCGATCCCGCCGTCGGCGCGGACGACGAGCGGGGCGGGGTGCCCGCCACCGGCCACCCGGACCAGCAGCCCGCCGTCCGGCTCGCGGCGCACCGCGCCGAGCAGGAGCGTCGTGAACTGGGCCCGGCGGGCCGCGTCCGGCGCGTCCAGCAGTGCCCGGTTGAGCAGCTCCAGCAGTTCCCGGGGACGCTGTTCGACGAGGCGCAGCGTCTGCAGCGACTGGCGTACCCGGCCGGTCAGCACGGCCGCGCCGACGCCCTTGCCGCAGACGTCGCCGAGCGCGAGAAGACCGCCCTCGCCGCTGGGGAACACGTCGTAGAAGTCCCCGCCGATGCGCAGGCTGTCCCCGGCGGCGCGGTAACCGCCGGCCAGCGTCATCCCGGGCAGGCGCGGCAGTTCCGGCGGGAGCAGGCTGTTCTGCAGCACCCGAGCCAGGTGGGCCTGCTCGCCGTACAACTCGGCGGCGGCCAGCGCGGCGCCGGCTCGCCCAGCGAACTCCCGGGCCAGCGCGATCTCCCGCTGGTCGAAGCCGGGCCGTTCGGGGCGGCGGGCCAGCACCAGCGCGCCGGCCGGGCCGCCGGCGCTGGGCATCGGGCTGATCAGCACGGTGCCCGGCCGGCCGAAGCCGGTGGGCAGCACCTCGGCCAGGTCGGCCAGCTCGGCGTCGAGCCAGGGACTGGGCTCGGTGCGGTCGCCGTCGAGCGCCTCGACCAGCCCGGGGACGGACTCGACTGTGCGCCATCCGGTCACGCCGGTGACCGGGCCGGACTCGCCGGTGGCGTACCGGATCCAGTGCGGCTGGTCCTCGGCGGGCGGGGCCGGGCGGTGCACCACCACTGCGACGTCGGCCAGGTAGGGCACCGGCAGCGTCACCGTGGCGCGCAACGTCTGGTCCCGGTGCAGGGACAGCCCGAGCCGACTGCCGGCCTGGGCGAGGAACGCGGTCCGGGACCGTTCGGCGAGCAGCGCGTCGGTGCGCGCGTGTTCCTCCGTGACGTCGCGGACGTACCAGGCGCCGCGCTCGGCGGCCAGCGGGCGCCGCAGCCCGCGCAACCGCCGGCCGTGGTGCTCCGTCTCGAACGTGTCCGACCCGGCGCGCGCCGCCTCGGCCAGCGCCGGCACCCGGCACCCGGCCAGGTCGACGCCGGGGGCAAGCTCCGGGAGCAGGTCGGCGGCCATCGCGTTGACCAGGGCCACCACGCCGGCGGGATCGACTGTCACGACCGCCTCGGCGAGCCCGTCCAGCAGCTCCTGGGCGAGCCGGTCGTCAGCCGGGAGCGCGGCCCCGGCCACCCGCCGGGGTCGCTTCCTCCCGGCGTGCCCACCGCCGCTTACCGGCCCCGCGACACCGCCCCGGCGCGCGGCGGTCACCTCAGGTGGCCGGGCGCTTCGGTCAGTCGACCCCTGCGCATGCTGTCGGTGGACTCCTCGCTCGGCGGACAGGTTGCCTGACGGCAAGCGTACCGAGCGCAGGCACGGAATGCCCGTCCAGGACGGGCCGGATCAGGTGCTCCGGGCCAGCCAGCCCACCGGCCGGTCGACGATCCGGCGGACCACCGAGCCGGCCCCGCCGACCGCTGCGGACTGTGCCCCGAGCACCGCCGGGCGCACCTCGACCGGCGCCCAGGCGGCGGTCAGCACCCGCCGGGAGACCTCCGCCACCACCGGGGGCCGCAGCCAGGGCGAGAGCGGGGCGTATCCACCGCCGAGCACCACCGTGTCCAGGTCCAGCAGGTTCACCACGCCCGCCACGGCGACCCCGAGGGCGGCGCCGGCGTCGGCCAGGGCGGCGAGCGTGGCCGGGTCGCCGGCGCCGGCCAGGTCGGCGAGGCGGGTGGCGGCGGTGTCGGCGGGCAGCTCCGCGCCGGGCAGCCCGGCCGCGGACAGGATCGCCTCCTGGCCCGCGTACCGCTCCAGGCAGCCCTGGCCGCCACAGCGGCACGGCCGCCCCTGCGGCTGGACCGGGAAGTGACCGATCTCTCCGCTCCAGCCGCGCGCGCCCCGGTAGAGCGAGCCGTCCAGCACGATCCCGGCGCCGATGCCGATCTCGCCGGTGATGTGCAGGAAGCTGCGGGGTCCGGCCGGTCGCGCGTACAGCTCGCCGAGCGCCGCCAGGTTCGCCTCGTTGTCGACCACGAGCGGTGGCACACCGTCGACCGGCTCGGCCAGCCGGTGCCCGGCGAGCAGCGCCGGCACGTCCACGTCGCGCCAGCCGAGGTTCGGCGCGAGCCGGACCAGGCCGCCGTCGCCGACCAGGCCGGGCACTGCGAGCGCCGCCCCGGCCAGGGTCAGACCGTCGCGTACGGCGGCCGCCTGCGCCTCGGCGGCCAGCGCGGCGAGCCGGGCGAGCGCGTCGGCGGGGGAGACCGGGCGCAGGTCGGCACGGCGGACCAGGTGGTGCCGGACCGTGCCGGCCAGGTCGACGACGCAGGCCGCCAGGTAGTCGACGTTCACCTCCAGGCCGAGCCCGGCCGGGCCGTCGGAGGCGAGCACCAGGCCCCGGGCCGGCCGGCCCGCCCCGGTACGCGGCTCCGGCTCCGCCTCGGCGACCAGCCGGCCGGCGATCAGGTCGTCCACGACTGCGGAGACGGTGGCCCGGGTCAGGCCGGTGCCGGCGGCGATCCCGGCCCGGGAAGGCGGCCGGTCGGCGGCGGCGATCCGCCGGAGCACGACAGCGAGGTTCAACTCGCGCAGGCTGCCCTGCCGGACCGCCCCGGCGGTGCTGGCGCTTGTCACCTCTTGACACTGCCACATCGCCGCCATTTAATTCAACCGCTGAACAAATCGCGGACGACACCACCACCTGGAGGTCTGCCATGGCACCCCGTCCCACCCCCGCGGACAAGTTCTCCTTCGGCCTCTGGACGGTGGGCTGGCCGGCCCGTGACCCGTTCGGCGACGCGACCCGTCCCGAGCTGGACGCCGTCGAGGCCGTGCACCGGCTCGCCGAGCTGGGCGCGTACGGCATCACCTTCCACGACGACGACCTGGTCCCGTTCGGCGCGGACGCGGCCACCCGCGACGCCCGGCTCAGCCGGTTCCGCAAGGCGCTCGACGAGACCGGCCTGGTCGTGCCGATGGTCACCACCAACCTGTTCAACCACCCGGTGTTCAAGGACGGCGGCTTCACCAGCAACGACCGCGAAGTACGCCGGTACGCGCTGCGCAAGGTGCTGCGCAACATCGACCTCGCCGCCGAGATGGGCGCGAAGACGTTCGTCATGTGGGGCGGCCGGGAGGGCGCCGAGTACGACGTCGCCAAGGACGTCCAGGCCGCGCTGGACCGCTACCGCGAAGCGGTGGACCTGCTCTGCGAGTACGTCGTCGACAACGGCTACGACCTGCGCTTCGCCCTGGAGCCCAAGCCGAACGAGCCGCGCGGCGACATCCTGCTGCCCACCGTCGGCCACGCGCTCGGCTTCATCTCCACCCTGGCCCGCCCGGAGATGGTCGGGCTCAACCCGGAAGTCGGGCACGAGCAGATGGCCGGGCTGAACTTCGCCCACGGCATCGCCCAGGCGCTCTGGCAGGGCAAGCTGTTCCACATCGACCTCAACGGCCAGCGCGGCATCAAGTACGACCAGGACCTGGTCTTCGGCCACGGCGACCTGCTCAACGCGTTCGCCCTGGTCGACCTGCTGGAGCACGGCGGCCCGAACGGCGGCCCGGCGTACGGCGGCCCGCGTCACTTCGACTACAAGCCCTCCCGCACCGAGGACATCGCCGGCGTGTGGGCCTCCGCTGAGGCGAACATGCGGACGTACCTTCTGCTCAAGGAGCGGGCCGCGGCGTTCCGCGCCGACCCGGAGGTGGTCGAGGCGCTCGCCGCCGCCCGGGTGGCCGAGCTGGCCACCCCGACGCTCAACCCCGGTGAGGGCTACCGCGAGCTGCTGGCCGACCGGACCGCGTTCGAGGAGTTCGACCCGGAGTCGGTCGGCGCCAAGGGCTTCGGCTTCGTCCGGCTCAACCAGCTCGCCGTCGAGCACGTGCTCGGCGCGCGCTGAGGCGGGCCGCCATGCCGCTCGTCGCGGGGGTCGACTCGTCGACCCAGTCCTGCAAGGTGGTGGTCCGGGACGCGGAGACCGGCGCGCTGGTCCGGCAGGGCCGCGCGCCGCACCCGCCCGGCACCGAGGTCGACCCGCACGCCTGGTGGGAGGCCCTGCGGGCGGCGGTCGCCGAGGCCGGCGGCCTGTCCGACGTGGCCGCCGTCTCGGTCGGCGGCCAGCAGCACGGCATGGTCTGCCTGGACGAGTCCGGGAAGGTGGTCCGCCCGGCGCTGCTCTGGAACGACACCCGGTCCGCCGACGCGGCCGGGGAACTGGTCGAGGAGGCCGGCGGCGGGGAGACCGGCCGCCGGTTCTGGGCCGACGCGACCGGCGCGGTGCCGGTGGCCAGCTTCACCGCCACCAAGCTGCGCTGGCTGGCCCGGCACGAGCCGGACAACGCCGACCGCGTGGCCGCCGTGTGCCTGCCGCACGACTGGCTGACCTGGCGGCTGGCCGGCGCTCCCGGCCTGGACGCGCTGCGCACCGACCGCGGCGACGCCAGCGGCACCGGCTACTGGTCGCCGCGCACCGGCGAATACCGGCTGGACCTGCTGGAACAGGCGCTCGGGCGGCGCCCGAAGGTGCCGGTCGTGCTCGGCCCGGCCGAGGCGGCCGGACACCTCGACCCGGCGGTGCTCGACGGCGACCCGGGCGCGGCGGGGCGGATCCTGCTCGGGCCGGGCACCGGGGACAACGCGGCGGCGGCGCTCGGTGTCGGCGCCGGTCCGGGCGACGTGGTCGTCTCGATCGGCACCTCCGGCACCGTCTTCGCGGTCGCGGACACCCCGGCCGCCGACCCGAGCGGCGCGGTGGCCGGGTTCGCCGACGCCACCGGCCGGTTCCTGCCGCTGGTGTGCACGCTGAACGCGGCCCGGGTGCTCGATGCCACCGCGACCCTGCTCGGCGTCGACCTCGACACGCTCGGCGAACTGGCCCTGTCCGCCCCGCCCGGCGCCGGCGGGCTGGTCCTGGTGCCGTACCTGGAGGGGGAACGGACACCGGACCGGCCGCTGGCCACCGGCGCCCTGCACGGCCTCACGCTCGGCACCTCGACCCCGGCGCACCTGGCCCGGGCCGCGGTCGAGGGGATGCTCTGCGGGCTGGCCGACGGTCTCGACGCGCTGCTCGCCCAGGGCGCCCGCGCCGACCGCATCATCCTCGTCGGGGGCGGCGCCCGGTCCGCCGCGGTACGGCGGATCGCGCCGCAGGTCTTCGGCCGCCCGGTCACGGTGCCGCCGCCCGGTGAGTACGTGGCCGACGGCGCGGCCCGGCAGGCCGCCTGGGTCGCGCTGGGCGGCGAGACCCCGCCCACCTGGTCGGTCGGCGACACCGAGGAGTACGCGGCTGAGGCCGTGCCGGCCATCCGCGAGCGCTACTCCCGGGCCTGGGAACAGGTGCTCGACCGGGTGGCGTAAAAGCGGGTGCCGGGTGGCGCCGTGCCGTGGATCATCGGGCCGTGTTTCCGACCCTCCCCGCGGACGGCGCCGCCCGGCGCATCCCGCTGCCCGTCTTCCAGTACGACGACGTCGACAGTCCCGGCGACGTCATCGACACCCTGCTGCTCACCGACTTCGTCACCGGCCGCCAGCCCTGGGCCCGGACGGTCCGCATGGCGAAGGTCCGGCGAGGGGTGTCGCTGGTGCCGGAGCGGGCGACCGTCATCCGGACCGCTGTCGAGCGCAACCGCGCCGCCCGCCTCGCCAGCGGGGACGGCTGGACGTTGCGTGTGGTCACCTGGCGAGGACGGGGCGCCGAGGTCACCGTCACCGCCGTCGACGAGGCGACCGGGACGGCCGTGCTGGACGAGATCGTCACGACCGGCGCCGAGCCGGTCCGGCCGGGCACCGCGCCGATCGGGTTCTGGCACCAGGACCCGCGGCGGGGCGCCCAGCGGGACAACCGCCGGATCGACACGCCGGCCTGGTCGACGATCCGGCCGAACTACCCGGCCGAGGCGGCGGTGGCGCTCGACGCGCTGATGACCACCACCGCCGAGACGATCACCGGGCGGCTGTTGCTGATGCACGGTCCGCCCGGTACCGGGAAGACCACCGCGTTGCGCGCCCTGGCCCACGAGTGGCGCCGATGGTGCCAGGTGGACTGCGTGCTCGATCCGGAGGCGTTGTTCGGCGACCCCGCCTACCTCGCCGAGGTGGCAGTGGGGGAGGACGACGACGGGGAGGAGGGCGAGGAGCGGACGCGCTGGCGGCTGCTGATCCTGGAGGACTGCGACGAGCTGATCCGCGGCGACGCCCGCGAGAGGGCCGGACAGGCGCTGTCCCGCCTGCTCAACCTCACCGACGGGCTGCTGGGGCAGGGGCGCCGGGTGCTGGTGGCGGTGACCACCAACGAGGACCTGTCCCGGTTGCACCCGGCGGTCACCCGTCCCGGGCGCTGCCTGGCCCGGATCGAGGTCGGGCCGCTGTCGCACGCCGAGGCGGTCGACTGGCTCGGCGCCCGGGCCGGCGTCCCCGCCCAGGGCGCCACCCTCGCCGAGTTGTACGCGTTGCGGGCCGGCACCGCCACGGCCGGCGCGGTGCCGGTCGAGATCGGTGGTTACCTGTGATCGGCGGGTCCGTGTTCGCGACGTGACCCGCACCTGATTTGCTGCCGGGCATGAGCAGCACGAAGATCTCCCGGCGCGGGAGCGCGGCACACCGGCTCTACAGCGTCGTGGTCTTCGTGGTGCTCGCCTCGCTGGACAACGTGGCGATCGGCCTGGTGCCCCCGCTGTACGGACCGATCTCCACCGCGCTCGACGTACCCACCCGGATGCTCGGCCTGGTCACCGCCGTCAGCTTCCTGGTCAGCGCGGTGGCGGCGGTGGGCTGGGCGTACGTCGGAGACCGCACCAACCGCAAGCCGCTGCTCATGGTCGGCACGCTGCTCTGGGCCGCCGGCACCGGGGGCAGCGCGCTCGCCGAGGGGTACGCGACGTTCCTGGCCGCGCAGTTCGTCGGCGCGGTCGGGCTGGGCGCGGTGGGCTCGGTCGGCTTCTCGGTGGTCACCGACCTGATCTCACCGCGCCGACGCGGCCTGGTGATGAGCTTCTGGGGGCTGTCCCAGGGCGTCGGCACGCTGGCCGGGACGCTGCTCGGCGGCGTGCTCGGATCGACCGACTGGCGGCGGCCGTTCCTGCTGCTGACCGGCGTGGGTCTGGCCGCGACGCTGGCGTACCTGTTCACCTACGACATCCGGCGCGGGCAGAGCGAACCGGAGCTGGCCGGGGCGATCGACGCCGGGAACGAGTACGACTACCGGATCAGCCGCGCCGACCTGCCCCGGATCCTGGCCCGCCGGACCAACCGCTGGCTGATCCTGCAGGGGCTGACCGCCCAGGCCGCGTTCGGCTCGCTGGTCTGGTTGCCGGTGCTGTTCAGCCAGCGGGCCGAGGCGCAGGGCTACTCACCGGCCACGGCAGTGGTGGTGGGCAGCGTCTTCGCCACGCTGTTCCAGCTCGGCGGTGTGCTCTCGATCGTGGGCGGCCTGGTCGGCGACGCGCTGCAACGGCGTACGCCGAGCGGCCGGGCCACGGTCGCGGCCGTCGGCATCCTCGCGGCGCTGCCGTTCTACCTGGTCCTGTTCTTCGTGCCGATCCGCATCGACGTGCCCGACGGGGCCGGGGCGGGCGCGGTGGTGACGGCGGTGCTGTCCAGCGTGCTGACCGAGCCGACGGTGGGGCTGAGCCTGCTCACCGCTGTGGTGGCGCTGGGGCTGACGTCGGCGAACTCGCCGAACTGGTTCGCGCTGATCGCCGACGTGAACCCGCCCGAGCACCGGGGCACTGTCTACAGTCTGGGCAACCTGGTGAACGGCGTCGGGCGGGCGGCCGGCAACGGGCTGGTCGGGGTGGCGTTCGCGGCGCTGCGTACGGCCTTCCCGCCGCCGTTGAACTACGCGGTCGGGCTGGCCGCGTTCCAGCTCTTCTTCATCCCGACCGGGATCATGTACTGGCTCGCGGCCCGCACCTCACCCCGGGACATCGCGCAGGTGCACGACCTGCTGCACGCCCGAGCCGACCGCCTGGAAGGAAGGGCCCCTTCTTAACAGGTGAGTGTTAAGAAGGGGCCCTTCCTCTACCGGAGGCGTTAATAAGGGGCCCTTCCTTACACCCGGAACCAGACGGTGACATCCGTCGGGACCGCGGCGTTGTCCAGCGGCGCGCTCGACACCAGCACCTGCGCGCCGGCCGGCAGCGGCGCCGGCTCGGCCCCGAAGTTGGTCAGCACGGTGAGGTCGCCGTTGGTGAACGTGAGCACCTCGTCGCCGGAGGACAGGAACCGCAGCGGGCCCCGGGCCAGCGCGTGCTCGTGGCGCAGCCGCAGCGCGGTCCGGTACAGCTCGTACGTCGAGCCGGCCACGCCCCGCTGCCGGTCCAGCGCGTACTCGGCCCACGTCGACGGCTGGGGCAGCCAGCTCGCGTCGGTCGGCCCGAAGCCGTACGACGGGGCGTCGGCCTCCCACGGGATCGGCACCCGGCAGCCGTCCCGGCCGCGCTCGGTGTGCCCGCTGCGCGCCCAGGTCGGGTCCTGCCGGGCCTCGTCCGGCAGCGTGGTGTGCTCCGGCAGCCCCAGTTCCTCACCCTGGTAGAGGTAGGCGGAGCCGGGCAGCGCGAGCATCAGCAGGCTGGCCGCCCGGGCCCGGCGCAGACCCAGCGCGGCGTCCGGCTGCGGGTCGTCCACGCCGACGCCGTTGGCCCGGCCACCGGCGGTGCCGAGCCCGAGCCGGGAGGCGTGCCGGACCACGTCGTGGTTGGACAGCACCCAGGTGGTGGGCGCGCCGACCGAGTCGGTGGCCTCCAGCGATCGGGTGATCACCGCGTACTGGGCCGGCGCGGTCCACGCGGCGAGCAGGTACTCGAAGTTGAACGCCTGGTGCATCTCGTCCGGGCGCACGTACCGGGCCAGCCGCTCGGCCGGCTCCACCCACGCCTCGGCGACGAGGATCCGCTCACCGGGGTACGAGTCGAGCAGGCGCCGCCACTCCCGGTAGATCTCGTGCACGCCGTCCTGGTCCCACATCGGCGGGCGGGGCTTGTCCACCACGCTGCCGGAGAGGATCTCCTGCGGCTCCTGCCAGTCGGCCAGGTCGGCCTGCTTGATCAGGCCGTGCGCCACGTCCACCCGGAAGCCGTCCACGCCGCGGTCCAGCCAGAAGCGCAGCACGTCGAGGAACTCCGCGCGCACCTCCGGGTTGTCCCAGTTGAGGTCGGGCTGGCCGGAGTCGAACAGGTGCAGGTACCACTGCCCGTCGGGCAGCCGCGTCCAGGCCGGGCCCCCGAAGACGCTCACCCAGTCGTTCGGCGGCTGGGCGCCGTCCGGGCCCTTGCCGTCGCGGAAGACGTAGCGCTGCCGCTCCGGGCTGCCCGGCGCGGCCGCCACCGCCGCTTCGAACCAGCGGTGCGCGGACGAGGTGTGGTTGGGCACCAGGTCGACGATCACCCGCAGCCCGCGGGCCTTCGCCTCGGCGATCAGCTTGTCGGCGTCGGCGAGCGTGCCGAACAGCGGGTCGACGTCGCGGTAGTCGGCCACGTCGTACCCGGCGTCGGCCTGCGGGGACGGGTAGAACGGAGACAGCCAGACCGCGTCGACGCCCAGCTCGGCGAGGTGGTCGAGCCGGGAGGTGATGCCCGGCAGGTCGCCGATCCCGTCGCCGTCGGAGTCGGCGAACGAGCGCGGGTAGACCTGGTAGATGACCGCCTCGGTCCACCATCCGGTGCCCGGGGCCTGCTGCGTCGCGTGGGTGTTCAGCGCCTTACTCCTGTCTTGGTGGTGCGGGACGAGCAAGTTGGTTCAGTGTGCCCGGGGCGGCGCTGTCGATTCGCGCACCACCAGGCGAGTGGGGAGGATCACCGGGGTCGGCGTCCGGTCGTCGGTGTCGGCGCCGCGCGGCGCGGGCACCGCGCCGGGGTGCGGCGCGGCGGCCCGTACGCCCAGCGGGTCGAGCAGGATGCGGGCGGCCAGCAGCCCCTGTTCGGCGGCGGGCTGGGCGATGGTGCTCAGGCCGAGCACACCCGCGAGGTCGTGGTCGTCGATGCCGATCACACTCACGTCCTGCGGCACCCGCAGCCCGGCGTCGCGCAGCGCGGTGATCGCGCCCATCGCCATCTCGTCGCACGCGGCGACGATGGCGGTCGGCGGCTCGCCCCGGGCCAGCAGCTCGGCCGTGGCCTGGGTGCCGCCGTCGATGGTGAACCGGGACTCGACGTCGAGGCTCGGGTCGGGGCCGATGCCGGCGGCCCGTAACGCCTCCTGGTAGCCGCGCCGCCGGTCCAGGTGCGTGGTGAAGGCCAGTTCGTCGTCCGGGTCGCCGGAGATGTGCGCGATCCGGGTGTGGCCGAGGTCGAGCAGGTGGCGGGTGGCGGTCCGGGCGGCGGCCACGTCGTCGATCCGGACGCAGGGCCAGCCGGGGACCTTGGTGCCGGAGCTGATCGTCACGCCGGGCAGCTCCAGCTTCGTCAGCGCGTGCACGTCGGCCGCCCGCAGCGGGGTGGCGACCAGGATGATCGCGTCCACGCGCTTGTGCAGGCTCGCCGTGTGCAGCACCCGCTGGCGGGTCTGCTCCCGGCCGCCGAGGTTGTAGAGCAGCAGGTCGTAGCCGCTGTCCTGGAGGAACTCCTCGACCGCCTCGACCACAGTGCCGAAGAACCACCTGGTGATCCGGGGAACGACCACCGCGACCGTGCCGGTCCGGCCGCCGGCCAGCCGGCTGGCGCTCGGCGACACCGCGTACTGGAGCTGTTCGGCGGCGGCGAGCACCCGGCGGCGGGTCGCGGCCGAGACCGTCGGCAGGCCCCGCAGCGCCCGGGAGACGGTGGCCGTGGAGACCCCGGCCAGCCGGGCGACATCGTCAATTCTGGTCATCGTGGGCTCCCCGCTGTGACCCGGGCCCGCCGCCGGCCGTGCCGGCGGCGGGGCGCCGGATCAACCCTTGACGCTGCCGGCGAGCAGACCTCGCACGAAGAAGCGCTGGAGGGACAGGAACACGATCAGCGGTACGACGATCGACACGAACGCGCCGGCCGTCAGCCGCTGCCACTCGTTGCCCCGGGTGCCGGCCAGCTCCGCGAGCCGGACCGTCAGCGGGGCGGTCTCGTCGCCGCCACCGGCGAAGATCAGCGCGACCAGCAGGTCGTTCCAGACCCAGAGGAACTGGAAGATGCCGAACGCCGCCAGCGCGGGCATGATCAGCGGCAGCACGATGGTGCGGAAGATCTTCGGGTGGGTGGCCCCGTCGACCCGGGCCGCCTCCATCAGGTCGCCGGGGAGCTGCGAGATGAAGTTGTGCAGCAGGAATACGGCGAACGGAAGCGCGAAGCAGGTGTGCGCGAACCACACCTGGGCGAACTTCTGCTCGTCGACCAGGTCCCACGCGGGCATGATCTGCACGCCGGCGACGGTGACGCCGGTGGAGAAGAACCGCAGCAGCGGCACCAGGGCCATCTGCAGCGGCACGATCTGCAGCGCGAAGATCCCGATGTAGACCCAGTCCCGCCCCTTGAAGTTCATCCACGCCAGCGCGTACGCGGCGAGCGACGCGAACGCGAGCGGGAAGAGCACCGAGGGGATGGTGATCGCCAGCGAGTTGATGAAGTAGCTGGCCAGCTGCCCGGACGAGCCGGAGCTGAACAGCACCTCCTGGTAGTTCTCCAGCGTGATCTGCGGGTCGGTGAAGAACGTCCACCACCCGGTGGTCTTGATCTCGTTCTCCGGCCGGAGCGAGGAGATGAACAGGCCGAAGGTCGGGATCGTCCAGAGCATCGCGATCACGATCGACACGAGCGTGGCGGAACGGCTGTTCAGGCGCTTGCGCACCCGGGCGCCCCGGGTGGTCGGCTCGGTGGCCTGGGCGCCGACTCCGACGGTGGGCGTGGTGGTGGTCATCTCAGCCCTCCCGCTGCTTGCGCAGGTTGCGGATCTGGTAGATCACGATCGGGATCACCAGGACGAACAGGAAGACCGCCAGCGCCGAGCCCTGCCCGTTCTCCTGGTAGCGGAACGCCTGGTTGTACATCTCGGTCGCGATCACGTTCGTGTCGTAGTTGCCGTTGGTGGCGGTCCGGACGATGTCGAAGACCTTGAGCGTGGCGATGGAGATCGTCACCACCACGACGATCAGCGCCGGGCGGATGCTCGGAATGGTGATCCGCCAGAACATCTGCCACGCGGTGGTGCCGTCGAGCCGGGCCGCCTCGACGATGTCGGCCGGGATGGCCTTGATCGCGGCGGAGAGCACCACCATCGCGAAGCCGGCCTGGATCCACACCATGATCACGATGAGCAGGAACGTGTTCAGCGGCGAGTCCAGCAGCCACTGCTTCGGTTCTCCGCCGAGGCTCACCACGATCTGGTTGAGCAGGCCGATCTGGTCGCCCTCGCCCCGGTAGGCGTAGACGAAGCGCCAGATGATGGAGGCGCCGACGAACGAGATCGCCATCGGCAGGAAGATCAGGGACTTGGCCACGGCCTCGAACCGGGCCTTGTCCACCAGGACCGCGTAGATCAGGCCGAACGCGGTGGCGACCAGCGGCACCAGCAGCACCCAGATCAGCGTGTTGATCAGGACCCGGACGATCGAGTCCTCGGCGAACATCCAGCGGTAGTTGTCCAGTCCCACCCAGTTGCTGCTGCTGGAGTCCATGAAGGAGAGCAGCGTGGTGCGGATGGCCGGCACCACCAGTCCGACGGCGAGCAGCAGCAGCGTCGGCAGCAGGAAGAAGAACGCGAACGCGCCCTCGCGCTGCTTGGGCCGGCGGGGCAGCGGCGTGCCGCTCACCGAGGCGGCGACCAGTTGCGCCTCCCGGCGCCGGGCGAAGTACGACGGCACCACGTCGAGGAGCAGGAGCAGCCCGCCCACCACCGCGACGAAGGCGATCAGCCCGTACATCAGCATGAGGAACTTCGGCTGCTCCGCCGCGAAGTCGAACTCCATCGACCCTCCTTCAAGGGCTCGGTTACCAGAGGTGGCCCGGTCCGCGTGCGCGGACCGGGCCACCTGCTAGATCACTTCCAGCTTCCCTCGATGTCGTTCAGGACGGAGTTGGTGTCCTTGCCGTTGATCCAGGCCACCATGCCCTTCCAGAAGGTGCCCGCGCCGACCGCGGCCGGCATCAGGTCCGAGCCGTCGAAACGGAAGACCGTCTTCTCGTCCTGGAGGATGCCCACGGAGAGCTTGTCCACCGGGTTCGGCACGTTGTTGATGTCCAGCTTCTTGTTCGCGGACACCCAGTCACCGATCTTGGCGCGGCTGTTGGCGTACTCGCCGGAGGCCAGGTAGGTCTGCACCGCCTGGACCTCGGGACGGTCGGCGAACGCGCCGACGAACTCGCCGCCACCCAGCACCGGCTTGCCCTTGGCCGGGTCGATGGCCGGGAAGTAGAACGCGAAGACGTCGCCGTCCTCGGCCACCTTGGTGCCCTCGGGCCACTGGTTGGCGTAGAAGGACGCCTGGCGGTGCATCGCGCACTTGCCGGTGGTGATCGGCGTGCCGCCCTCCTGGAAGGCGGTGGTGGAGATGCTCTTGACGCCGCCGAAGCCGCCGTTCATGTACTTCTCGTTCTTCAGGATGGTGCCGGCCCGGTTGAGCGCGTCAGCCACCTGCGGGTCGTTGAACGGGATCTGGTGGGTGGTCCACTTGTCGTAGACCTCCGGGCCGCCGGTGCGCAGCAGCACGTCCTCGATCCAGTCGGTGGCCGGCCAGCCGGTGGCGTCACCGGACTCGATGCCGGCGCACCACGGCTTGGTGCCGCTGCCCGCGATCTGGTCCGAGAGCTTGATCAGGTCGTCCCACGTGGTGGGGACGGTCCAGCCCTTCTCCTTGAAGGTCTTCGGCGAGTACCACACGAAGGACTTCACGTTCGAGCCGAGCGGGGCGCCGTAGAGCTGCCCGTTGACGGTGCTGTACTTCAGCCAGTCGGGGGAGTAGTTCTGCTCGGCCATCGCCTTGGTGTCGGCGCCGACCGGCTTGAGCTTGCCCGAGTCGACGAAGCGCTTCAGCAGGCCCGGCTGCGGGATGAAGGCGAGGTCGGGGGCGTTACCGCCGTCGACCCGGACCGGGAGCTGCGCCTCGAACTCGGCGTTGCCCTCGTGGTCGATCTCGATGCCGGTGCAGTCCTCGAACTCCTTCCAGGACTCGTTGAGGCGGTCGGCCTCGATCTCCCGGATGGAGGAGTAGATGGTCACCTTCTTGCCGTCGTGACCCTCGTACTTCTCGTATGCGGCGCATTCGGCCGATCCGGCCTTCTCGCTCTTCTTGTCATCGCCGGTGCCGCAGGCGGCGACACCGAGCGCCAGCCCCAGGACGCCGGCGACCGCGAGCGTCTGGCGCGATCTGGCAAATGCCATGCCGATCTCCTTCCTTGCCGGCGCGTGGGGGGATCGAACCCGCGCCGGTCCGATGGTCGTCCTCACATGTAAGCGCTTGCATCGTGTCGGGTCCACCCCTGGTCGGACACGGCCCGGTAACAATCCCGAAACCCTGGCCACGGGGGTTGGGTGCGCTCCCACGAATCTTCCCGAGAACGGAACTTTCTGTCAGGATGTCTGCATCATATTGAAGACTTTCAACATAGGAGGCAGTGGATGCGGAAGCGATGGCTCGCCCTCGGGGCGAGCGCGGTGGTCCTGGCGGCGACTCTCGTACCGGCCGCGCCGGCGATGGCCGCGCCGGCGTTCAAGGTCCCGTTCCCGTGCAACCAGTCCTGGTCCGGGCAGACCCGGACCAACCACAGCCCGGCGAACGCGATCGACTTCAACCGCACCGACGACGCCGGTGACCCGGTGGTCGCCAGCGCGCCCGGGACCGTCGACGTGGTCACCAACCTCGGCGACACCAGCTACGGCAAGTACGTCCGGATCAACCACGGCGGCGGCCACACCACCTACTACGCCCACCTGAGCGGCTTCAACGTGTCGGTCGGGCAGACCGTCGGCTACGGCCGGGTGATCGGGTACGTCGGCACGACCGGCGGCTCCACCGGCCCGCACCTGCACTACGAGCAGCGCATCGACGGTAGCTCCGTGAAGATCAAGTTCAACGGCGCCCAGGCCCTCTACTGGGGCACCAAGACCTACACCAGCGACAACGGCTGCGGCGGGACGAACACCGGCGAGGGCACCGTCAACACGGCCGGCTCCCCGCTGACCGTCCGCTCCGGCCCCGGCACCGGCTACAGCTCGGTCGGCACGGTCGCCGACGGGGCGAAGGTGACCATCCAGTGCCAGACCAGCGGCACCAGCGTCAGCGGCACCTACGGCACCAGCTCGATCTGGGACCGGATCGGCTCCGGCCGGTTCATCTCCGACGCCTACGTCTACACCGGCTACGACGGCTACATCCCCGGCGTACCCCGCTGCTGAGCCCGGCGGGCGCGGGGGCGACCGGCCCGCGCGCCCGTACCGGTCAGGAGTTCAGCCGCCACACCGCGAAGTTCAGCGCGGACGCGAACGTCACCCACGCCCAGTACGGCAGCATCAGCAGCGTGGCCGGCCGGGAGATCCGCCGGAACAGGGCCACCGTCACGCCGATCGCCAGCCACATCAGCACGATCTCGGCGAACGCCAGCCCGTACGCCCCGGCGCCGAAGAACAGCGGCGTCCAGATCGCGTTGAGCACGAGCTGCACCACCCAGGCCCAGAGCGCGGCGCCGAAACCGGCCCGGCGCCAGACCAGCCAGCCGGCGATCGCGATCAGCGCGTAGAGCATGGTCCAGACCGGGCCGAACAGCCACGACGGCGGCGCCCAGGCGGGCTGCTCCAGGCTCTGGTACTCGGCGGAGGTGCCCTGGACACCCAGCCCGCCGATGGCGGCCGCGGCGAAGGTGGCGGCGCCGAAGCCGAGCAGCGCCCACCACTTCCGGGCGCCGGCCGTCCGCCGGGTGACACTCTGCGACATCTCCATGGTCGAGATGTTTCCGCTCGGCGTGGCGGGCAAACGTCGGCGGACAGGCGCACCCGGCCCCGGACACGGAGACGCCGGAGTCCCCGGGCGCCGACGTTCCGATCCGAGGGGAGGGAACGCCTTGGCCCGAGGACTCCGGCGCGTCGCGCTTCGCTACGGGTTAGGTGTTGAAGATGCTGACGCCGCCCGGGCCGACCAGCAGGCCGACGACGATGAGGACGATGCCCCAGAGGATCTGCCGGCGGAACAGGGCGAGAATTCCGGCGACCACCAATACGACTGCGAGAATCCAGAGAATCAGCTCCATGGCGGCTGGATACCCGTACGTCCGATCCCGGAAACCTCCCGCTCAGTCCAGCTGATCTCCCAGGTGGAAGATGCTGTACGCCTGCTTGATCACCGGGTGCGCCACGTTGCGGACCCGCACTCCGCCCGGCGTGGTGCCGCGCTCGGTGCCGTGGTGGGCGTGCCCGTGCAACGCCAGCGCGGTGGGCGCGGCGTCGATCGCCTGTCCGAGCTGGTAGCACCCGAGGAACGGATAGATCTCCAGCGGCTCGCCGGCGAGCGTGTCGGGCACGGGGGAGTAGTGGGTGAGCGCGACGAGCGCGTCGCAGTCGAGCGAGAGCAGAGCCTCGGCCAGCGCGTCCGCGCTCTCCCGGGTGGTCCGCACGAACGCCTTCATCTCCGGCTCCCCGAAGTCGCTGGCGCACCGCCCGGCGAACCCGCCGCCGAACCCCTTCACGCCGGCCACCCCGAGCCGCCCGCCGGGGGTCTCCACCACGGTGCCGGTGCCCTCCAGCACGGTGATCCCGGCGTCCTCCAGCACCTTTACCACCTGCGGCACCTGGTCGCACTGGTGGTCGTGGTTGCCGAGCACGGTGATCACCGGTACGCCGACATCGCCGAACTCCTGGGCCACGCAGCGCGCCTCGGCCTCGGTGCCGTGCCGGGTCAGGTCACCCGCGAGCAGCAGCGCGTCGGCGCTGCCGGGCAGCTCCTCCAGCGCCGGGCGGAACCGGCCCACCACGTCCTCGTCCAGATGCACGTCGCCGACGGCGGCGATCCGGATCACCATCGAACCTCCCTCACGGCAGTTCCTCGACCTGGGTGGGCGCCTCGGTGCGGATCACCCCGATGTCACTGGTGACCGGCGTGTCCGGGAAGCGCTCGGCGACCCGCCGCAGGATCTCCTCCCGCCGGTGCGGGCTCTCCACCTCGCCGTAGAGCACCAGCCCGCTCTCCCGGCGCACCACTGTGATGCCCTGCTCGGCCACCGAGGGGTCCTCGGCGAGCATGCTCTGGATCTCCGCCTCGACGTACTCGTCGGGTGGAACGTCGTGCGACTGTCCGGTCACAGGGTCTCCCTTCCGCCGGGCACGCCGCCGGGCAGCACGTCCAGCCGGTCGAGCAGCACCAGGAACGCCTCCGCGTACGGCGAGTGCTGCGTCTCCTTCCGTACCCGTTCCCAGTCGATCTGTTCCCGCAGCGAGCGGGCCAGCGGCAGGGCGCGGGCGAAGTCGCAGTAGTGCTGCGAGAAGCTCAGCAGCTTGTGCACCATGAGCTGGCTGGCCGAGAGCACCGGCATGCGGATGGCGTCGACCGGGCGCTCGATCGTGTCGGCGAACGTCTCCTCGGTCACCGGTGTCTCGACCGGCCGGTGGATCAGGTCCACCATCCGGTCCTCGTCGTAGACCTTGACCAGCCAGTCCTCCGGTGGGCGCTCGGCGGTGAAGCCGGCCTCGACCAGCGCCTCCAGCGCCCGGTCGACGTCCGCCTCCCGGAGCAGGAAGTCCACGTCGTGGTCGCTGGAGTGGCCGCCGTGCGCGTACACCGCGAAGCTGCCACCCAGCGCGAACGGGATCTCGGACTGTTTGAGCACGGCGGCGACCTTCTTCAGCGTGTGCACCAGGGTCTCGTCCCCGCGCTCGGCCATCTGCGGCTCCCTCGTCGTCATGGGCGTTGGGATCACGATGCGTACCCGGCTGGCGCTTTGGTCACACCTGTAGCGGCGCGGTCCGTCCGCTCGGGCAGGAAAGCGACAAATAGGCGATGGTGAGCGTCGATCGGATAACCTCGACAAGGTGGCCAGCTCACGGCGAGCGCGGCGCGGCAGGGCCCGACTGCGCGCTGTAGCCCTGATCGGCATCGACGGCTCGGGCAAGACCACCCAGGCGCACCGGCTAGCCCAGGCCCTGACCGCCGCCGGCCACCCCGCGACCTATCACCGCAACGCCGGTGGCCGCCGCTGGCTGGGCCGCATCGCCCAACGGGTCGGCCGTGCGGACGCGCAGCGGCTCGTCGGGCGCGACGGCCTGCTCGCGGTCGAGTCGGCGCTGCGGTGGCTGGCCATCGCGCTCGCGTTGCTCAGCTGCCTGGTCACGGGCCGTACCGCGGTAATGGACCGCTGGTCGTTCTGCCAGTACGCGAGCATCCGGGCGCACGGCGGGCAGCGGTGGGAGCGGCTGGCCCGGGCCGGGTACCGGGTCTTCCCGGCGCCCGAGGTGACGTTCCTGCTCACCGTGGACCCGGCCGAGGCGTATCGCCGGATCGAGCGGCGCGGCACCGACCACGAGAGCATGGAATGGCTGACCGACGCGGACACCGCGTATCGGAGGCTGCCGGAGTACGGCGGCTTCGTGGTGGTGGACGGCAACGGCCCGCCGGAGGAGGTGGCCCGCCGGATCCGGGCGCACCTGAGCGAGTGGCTGCCCGACGATCCGTCCGCCGGTCCCGGCCCGGCTCCGGGCGGCCCGCCGTGTCCGGCCGGCGGGGCGGGCCGCGACGGCCCGGTGCCGGTTCAGGCCCGGCCGTAGACCGGGATGCCGGCGCCGCTCGTGGGCGCCGACTCGGTGGAGGCCAGGAACCGGATCACGCCGGCGATCTCCGCCGGGGGCACCCAGCGCCGGTGGTCGGCGTCGGGCTGGGCGGCCCGGTTGGCCGGGGTGTCGATGACGCTCGGCAGCACCGTGTTGCACCGCACGCCGCGCTGCCGGTACTCGACCGCGACCGCGTCGGCGAACGCCCGCACCGCGGCCTTGGCGGTGACGTAGCCCGAGGCGCCCGGGAACGGCGACACCGCCGCCCGCGCGGAGACGCACACCACGGCGCCGTCGCCGGTGGCGGCCAGGTGCGGCAGCGCCGCCCGGGTCACCAGGTAGGTCGGGCGCAGGTTGATCCGCAGCATCCGCTCGAACTCCTCGACCGGGGTCTCGTGCACCAGGCCCCCGGCGGCGTACCCGCCGACCAGGTTGACCAGCGCGCGCAGCGGCGCGACGGGTTCGGCGGTGGCGACCTCGACCGCCCGTGCGGCCCCCTCGGGCGTCAGCAGGTCCGCCTCGACGCGGACCGGGCCGCCGCCGTCCGTCCCGGGCTCCCGCTGGGGTACGACCACCCGCCAGCCGGCGTCCAGGAAGGCGGTGGTGACCGCGCCACCCAGTCCGCCAGTACCTCCGGTCACCAGCACCGTGCGCTCCGTCATGGACACACGCTAACCAACGGCCCCACCGGCCGTCCGGCGACCCTGCGGCGGCCGTCCGGCCTGCCTGGTCGAGGCCGTCCAGCCAGGCCGGGCCGCGCGACGGCGGACCGGCACGTCGCCCGGCGGGACGGACTCGAGCGGACCGGATGAAGCGGCCGGGCTGCGAGAATGGGATCCTTGGCTCGGGTGGCGGGCACGGAGGACGGTAAATTTCCCGATACACGGTGTCATGGTTGACGCTCACGCCCTCTGAAAGTAAGTTTCATCCGTGGCGAAGAGTTCGAAGATTTCTGCGAGTCACGAGCCCGGTGGACTGATCGTCCACATCAGCGGCCTGCTGCCCTCGCTGTCCCCGGCCGAACAGCGGGTGGCCCGGCTGGTCGTCTCCGATCCGGCGGACGCCGCCCGGCGCACGATCACCGACCTCGCCACCGCCGCCGAGACGTCCGAGGCGACAGTGATCCGCTTCTGCCGCTCGGTCGGCATGGACGGCTATCCCCAGCTGCGGATCCGCCTCGCCGCCGAGGCCGCCCGCCGGATCGAGCCGCCGGACGCGCGGGTGGTCGGCGGCGACATCCCGCCCGGCGCCGACCTGGCCCAGATCATCGCCACCATCGCGTTCAACGACGCCCGGGCCGTCGAGGAGACCGCCGAGCAGCTCGACCCGGCGGTCTGCGAGCTGGTGGTCGAGGCGATCGGCGCGGCCGGCCGGATCGACGTCTACGGCGCGGGCGCCAGCGGCTTCGTCGCCTCCGACTTCCAGCAGAAGCTGCACCGCATCGGCCGCATCGCGTTCTACTTCCCGGACGTGCACACCGCGCTCACCTCTGCCGCCCTGCTCGGGCGCGGCGACGTCGCGGTCGGCATCTCGCACACCGGCACCACGTCCGACGTCATCGAGGTGCTGGAGCAGGCGCGGGCCCGCGGAGCCACCACCGTCGCGCTCACCAACTTCCCGCGCTCGCCGATCACCGACGTCGCCGACCACGTGCTCACCACCGCCGCGCGGGAGACGACCTACCGCTCCGGCGCGACGGCCAGCCGGCTGGCCCAGCTCACCGTCGTCGACTGCCTCTTCGTCGGGGTGGCCGCGCGCAGCCGGGCCCGGACCAAGAAGGCGCTCGAAGCCACCGCCGAGGCGGTCAAGTCGCGCCGGGTCGGTCCCGGCCGGAGGCGGGGATGACGGCGGGCCGGGTGGAACGCGACGGCGTGGCGGCGATCCAGCCGGTGGTGCGTGTCGGCGCGCCCACCGAGCGCCGCAACCCGCACAGCTTCGACCTCGACCTGATGTCCACCCGCGACGTGCTCACCGTGATCAACGAGGCCGACCGGCGGGTGCCGGCCGCCGTCGCCGCCGTGCTGGACGAGATCGCCGAGACCGTCGACCTGGCGGTGGCCGCGCTGCGTGACGGGCACCGCGTGCACTACTTCGGCGCCGGCACCTCCGGCCGCCTCGGCGTGCTGGACGCGGCCGAGCTGGCCCCCACGTTCAACTCGCCCCGGCACTGGTTCTGCTCGCACCTCGCCGGTGGCCCGGACGCCATGTGGCGGGCGGTCGAGGACGCCGAGGACGACGAGCTCGGCGGCGCCGCCGAGGCCGCCGAGTGCGTACGCCCGGGCGACCTGGTGGTGGGCCTGGCGGCCAGCGGACGCACCCCGTACGTCCTCGGGGCGCTCGCCGCGTCCCGGGAGCTGGAGGCCGCTACGGTGCTGCTCTGCGCGAATCCGGAGGCCGAGGCCGCCGCGTCGGTGGACGTCTTCATCGGGGTGGACACCGGGCCGGAGGTGGTCACCGGGTCGACCCGGATGAAGGCCGGCACCGCGCAGAAGTTGGTGCTCAACACGTTCTCCACGGCCGTCATGGTGCGTCTGGGCCGTGTCTACTCGAACCTGATGATCGACATGGTGGCCACGAACGCCAAACTGCGCGGCCGCATGATCTCGATTCTCATGGAGGCCACCGGCTGCGCCGAGGAGGTCTGCCAGGTCGCCCTGCGGGAGGCCGACGGCGACCTCAAGACCGCACTCGTCGCGCTCGTCTCCGGCGCCGAGGTGCCGGCCGCCCGGGCCGCGCTGGCCCGCTCCGCCCACCAGGTACGCGGCGCGCTGGCCCTGCTCGCCTCCTGAGCGCTCCGGCCCGCTCTTCCCGCCGGATCCACCCGCCCGGCGCATCCGCCAGGCGGGTGCGACGCGTATCACGTGCGGGAGGGGGACGTTCCCGCCCGCACGGATTGTTCAACGAGGCGGAGGGTAATCCTGAGCGTGGCTGAACCGACCGGTCCGCGAGCGCGTATCTCGCAGTGACCAGGATCGCAACGACCCGGTGACGCGGCTCGCTGTGTTCATGGAACAGGCAATGGTGCCATTCCATGGGCGAATAGCGATTCAGCAGCTCCGGCAGGCGTCGAAAGCCGTGTCCGGAAGCCGTCCGAACCGGGCCGGTAACAGGAAACATGGACCGGGCTCTCAGCTAGTACTCAGGCATTCGTGACAGTTTCGACTCACGACATGGAATCCCCGACGCGTCACACCTGTTGTGTAGGTGTCAGCACCTACGGGCACAGCGGAGGTTACGGGGAGGGCTGATGAACGTGGGGATGGCAAGGAACCGGGCAACCGGCGCGAGCGAGGGGACCGTGGCAATCGTGGACAAGAACATCGGCATGCGTACCGACGAGGTCGCCGAGGAGCGGGACCTGGTCGGCGTCTACCTGCACGAGATCTCCCGGACGCCGCTGCTCGACGCCGCCCGGGAGGTCGACCTTTCCAAGGCGATCGAGGCGGGCCTCTACGCCGAGCACCTGCTCGACTCAGAGCGCATCCCCGACGGCGTCGACCGGGAGGACCTGGAGCGGCTGGTCGTCGAGGGTGAGCGCGCGAAGGACCTGTTCATCCGCGCGAACCTGCGGCTGGTCGTGTCGATCGCCCGGCGTTACGTGCGCTCCGGCATGCCCATGCTGGACCTGATCCAGGAGGGCAACACCGGCCTGGTCCGGGCGGTCGAGAAGTTCGACTACGAGCGTGGCTTCAAGTTCTCCACCTACGCGACGTGGTGGATCCGCCAGGCCATCAGCCGGGCGATCGCCCAGCAGGAGCGGACCGTACGGCTGCCCGTGCACCTGGTCGAGGACGTCAACCGGATGCGCAACGTGGCCCGGCAGCTCACCCGTGAGCTGGGCGCCGACCCGGAGCCGGAGCAGATCGCTACCGCCCTCGGCGTGACCGTCGAGCGGGTCAACGAGCTGGTCCGCTGGTCGCA
Source organism: Micromonospora echinospora (assembly GCF_014203425.1). Classification (NCBI taxonomy): domain Bacteria; kingdom Bacillati; phylum Actinomycetota; class Actinomycetes; order Micromonosporales; family Micromonosporaceae; genus Micromonospora; species Micromonospora echinospora. Next base: position 6,328,428 of record NZ_JACHJC010000001.1, on the reverse strand, counting down.
GGACACCGTCTCGCTGGACACGCCGGTCGGTGACGACGGCGACACCAATCTCGGTGACCTGGTCGCCGACAGTGACGCGCCGTCGCCCGAGGAGATCGTGCTCACCGGCCTGGAGCGGCAGCGGATCGAGGGTCTGCTCAACCACCTCGACGACCGGTCCGCCGGCATCATGCGGGCCCGGTACGGCCTGGAGGACGGGCGCGAGCACTCGCTGACCGAGGTCGCGTCGCGGTTCTCGCTCTCCCGGGAGCGGATCCGCCAGCTGGAGATCCAGGCCCTCGGCCGGCTGCGTGAGCTGGCTCGCGCGGAGGGGCTGCAGGCGGCCTGACCTGGTAGTAATTGAGACAACGAACGGCCGGCGTCCGACAGGGGGACGCCGGCCGTTCGCCGTCCGCGTCGATCAGACCCGGCCGTAGCCGGCGATCGACATGATGTTCATACCGCGTTTGCTGACGTTGCGTCCGGCGCTCGGCGCGTCGATGATCTGGCCGTTGCCGACGTAGAGCGCCACGTGCCCGAGCCCGGAGTAGAACACCAGGTCGCCCGGTTGCAGCTCGCTGCGGCTGATCCGCTTGGTGGCGCTCCACTGTCTCGCCGCGCTGTGCGGCAGCGACTTCCCGGCCACCCGCCACGCCGCGAGCGTGAGACCCGAGCAGTCGTAACTGCCGGGGCCGTCCTGGCCGTAGCCGTAGGGCTTGCCGACCGCGCCGTAGGCGTACCGCACGGCCTTGCCGGCGTCACCGGAGACGGCCGGGGGCTTGCCCGCCGAGCCGGCGTTGCCGGGCGCCTCGGTGGCCCGCCCGTACGCCCTGCGCCGCATCTCGTAGAGGCCGGCCAGGTCTCCCTCGATCCGCGTCTTCGCGGTCTTGAGCTGCTTGGCCTGCGCGGCCTCGCGGGCGAGCGTGGTGTCCAGCCGGATCTTCTGGTCGATCAGCCGCTGCTGGTCGGCGGTGAAGCTGGAGAGGGTGCGCTGGCGCTGGCGGGTGAGCTGGTCCAGGGTGCCCAGCCGCTCCGGCAGCGTGGCCTGGCCGCCCGGGTCCAGCAGGGCCGCGGCGGTACGCATGCCGCCGGTCTTGTACGCCGTCGCCGCCAGCACGCCCACCTCGGCGCGGCTGCGCTCGGCCTGTTCCTGCAACGGCCCGATCCGGGCCTCCAACTTGGCCGCGGTGGCCTTGTTGGCCTTGATGTCCTCGTTGAGCTTGTTGTAGGACTCGACGATTCGCTCCAGCTCAGTCGAGGACTTCTCGATCTGCTTCGTCAGCTCGGCGGGGGTGGGCTCGGCCCGAGCCACCTGCGCCGGGGCGAGCAGCGCGGCCGAGAGGCCGGCCACCGCCAGCGAGCGGAGCAGCATCCGTAAGGACGACAAGAGCGGAAAGCTCCTCTCCCACCGGTCGCCGGGCGCGTTCGCGACCCGGCGACACCGGCCCGGGGCCATCCGGGCGGATGGCTGTCGACCGGGCCGACCTGCACAACCTAACCCGTGATCGGAGTAGCCGGGAGTTCAAGCAGGGGCGAAAGTTGGCAAAGTGGCGGAAAGTGACGATGATGCGTCTGACCGTCCGTGCCCACCTCGCCGACCGGCCGTACCCGGGTTCGGGGTGTCTGCGTAGATGGCGTGGCTCGCCCCATTGGTCGTTCTGGGCGGATGTCGTCAGCCACCGCCACGCAAAGTCATGACAAAGGCTGAAATCGCTCTCTCTTTCCGGCGGGCCACCCGGAGCAGGCCCGGCGGTCGACCGCCGAAAACCCGAGGTCAGGTGGCGGACCCGCAACACAATGAAGCCCGGAACCGGGATTCCCGCACGGGATCCGCGTCCCCGGGAGGCCGCCGTGCAGACCGACCGCTCCGCCACCCAGCCGCCCCGACCGGCCACGCCGAAGCTGCTCTACGCCCGGCCCGGCATCGTCGTCACCGCCGAGCGCTTCACCGTCGGCCGCAACACCTGGCCGGTGGCCGAGATCACCCAGGTGCGGACCGACCGCGGCCCGCACGACCGGCTCGCGATCCGCGCGGTCGTCGTGTCCGCCGCGATGATCGCCGCGGTCGGGGTGCTGCTCGGCTTCACCGGCGGCCTGCACCGGCTCACCGCCGGGGCGTACCTCATGCTCGGCGGGGTCGGGCTGGTGCCGCTGCTGCTCGTGCTGATCGGCGACCGCTGGCGGCCCCCGGCGCACGAGCTGTGGGGACGCGTCCGCGGCACCGAGGTGTTGCTGTTCAGCAGCGACGACGAGCGGCAGTTCGGTCAGGTCAGCCGGGCGCTGCGCCGCGCCCGTGAGGTGGCGCGCATGGGTGGCTGGGCCGACCCGCCGCCGGCCGAGCCGTGGAGGCCGCCGCGGTGAGCGGCGCTCAGCCCGCGACCGGCTCCGGGGTACGCGGCCGCTGCTCGGCCGCCACCCACTGGCTCACCCGCCGCTCGGCGTAGAACGAGACGAACGGCACGGTGCCGGCGAGCATCACCAGCAGCATCCGCTTCAGCGGCCACTCGGCCCGGCGGGACAGGTCGAACGTGAGCGCCAGATAGAGCATGTACAGCCAGCCGTGCGCCACCCCGACCACGCCCACCACGCTCGGGTTGTCGAAGCCGTACTTCAGCGGCATGCCGATCAGGACCAGCACCACGAGCGCCACGCCCACGATCCAGGCGATCACGCGGTACCGGGTAAGGGCTCCGCCCACCGTCGTCCGTCCTTCCGCACCGGCCTCAGCCGGGATAGTCGCCGGGCCGGGCGCCCGGATTGGCGTTCAACCAGGATAGATAGCGGTTGTACGCGGCCAGCTCGGCGTCGTCCGCCCCGTCCGCCGGGGCGGCCGGCACCCGCACGACGCGCACCGGACGGCGTACCGCCGGGACGGCGTCGACCGGCTCGGGGCCGGCGGCGGCCGACGGCGCCGGATCGCCCGGCTGCTGCGCGTCGTCCGCCGGCTTGCCGCGGAGCGCCTGCCGGACCTCACGCCACCAGACGAAGATCACGAAGCCGGCGAAGACCGGCCACTCGATCGCGTAACCGAAGCTGATCGCGTTCCCCCCGGCGGCGCGGGTGACCTGCCACCAGCCCAGCCCGAGGCAACCCGCCACCAGCACGACCATGGCCACGTGGCGGACGATCCACGCCGGTGTCCAGAGCCGATTCATGCCCACGAGAGTACCGGGGCCGCCGGGCGTCTCCGACACGGCGTCGTAGCGCGGGCGGTGGTTTGGTGGCACGCCCGCTGGGCATCCGAACAGGTGCCAACCCGAACGAGACGAGGGGGCGACGATGACCGAATCGGTACGCCGGGACGCGAGCCCGGAACAGCGGGTCGCGGAGTGGGACGGCGACCACGCCCGCACCGTCGACGGCGAGCAGCTCGGGGTGGACCCGGTGGAGTTGGGCGACGAGGACCTGGTCCGGGAGATGCAGAGCCTGCACCGCACCCGGCTGGACACGCTGCGCCACGCCACCGACTCGGCGCTCGCCAACCACCTGCGGCGCACCGCCGAACTGGAGACCGAGTACCTGGCCCGGCACCCCGGCCGGGAGGTCGACCCGAGCCGGTTGCGGGACGCCTGATGGCCAGCCACGCCGAGCGCGGCATGTCCGCGCCACCGGAGGTGGTGTTCAACACCGCGACCGACCCGGACCGCTCCTCGGCCTGGCTGCCCGAGCGGCTCCGCAACTCCGGCACGTGCCGGGTCGAGGTCGTCGACGCCGACGACATGCGGGCCCGGTGGAGCGCCGCGGACTGGTCCGCCGAGATCGACGTGGAGCCGGCCGGCGCGGGCGGCGCCCGGGTGCGGCTCGACCTGGCCGGCCCGGACCACGACCTGGCCGACGAGATCCTGGCCAACCTCGACCGCGAGGTGGCCGACAACCTGACCGCCGGATGAGCCCGGCCCGCACGACGAGCACGAGGAGGCCGGGTTGACCGGGAGTGGCCTGAAGCAGAAGGTGGCGCGCCTGCGCCAGGCGTACGCGCCGCACGAGCACCGGCCGCTGGAGGGCTACCTGAAGGCGATGGGCACGTACGCGGGCGTGACCGCCGCGCTCGTCGGCCTGGTCCGGGCGACCGGCCGGCCGGTGCCTGAGCGGCCCACGCCGGCGGACGTGGTGCTGCTCTCGATCGCCACGCACAAGCTCAGCCGGCTGCTGTCCAAGGACGCGATCACCAGTCCGCTGCGGGCGCCGTTCACCCGCTACGACCACCCGATCGGCAGCGGCGAGGTGATGGAGCAGGTCCGCGACGAGGGCAGCCCCACCCGGCACGCGCTCGGCGAGCTGGTCAGCTGCCCGTTCTGCCTGGCGGTCTGGGTGGCCACCGGGCTCACCGGCGGCCTGGTGCTGGCGCCCCGGCTGACCCGGCTGGTCGCCACCGCGCTGACCGCGGTGGCCGCCTCCGACTTCCTCCAGATGGGGTACGCGGTCGCCCAGCAGGCGGCCGAGGGCGAGCGCCACGAGGCGTGACCCACGGACACGAAAGGGGGCCGGCGAGCCGGCCCCCTTTTCCCGTGTCTCCCACCGTCAGGTGGGGGTGGTGCCGTGGTCCTCGCCGGCCCAGCCTCGCGACGCCTCCGGCTCCCGCTCGTCCTCGTCCTCCCCGGTGATGACCTCCCGGTCCACAGCGGTCTGGTCGTGCTCGTTGGCGAAGTCCGGCTCCGGGAGCGTGTCGACGCCCTCCGGAGGCTGGCCGAGCGCCGCCAGGTGCTCATGGTCGGGGTTGCGGTCGGTCATGTCGCGTCCTCTCGTCGGCGGGGGCTCAGGCGACCGTGCCGCCCAGCAGATCGGCCGCCTCGTCCGCCGCGTACTCGCCCTGGGGGAGCGCGGCGATCCGGGTGAGCAGCTCCGCGGGGAGTTCGGCGGCCACCGCCCGGCGGTAGATGTCCGCCTGAGTGATCCGCTCCTGGCCGTGGTAGATGTCGTCGAGCAGGTCGTCGAGCGGCCGGGTGTCCGGCTGCTCGGTCACGGGCGCGTCATCGGTCACGCCGACCACCTACCCGGCGCCGAACCGGTCAAACTCGCCCCAACCCCGCTCAGGCCCGTGCCGCAAGCGTGGCCCGGCGGGCCTGGACGGCCTGCGCCAGGTGCTCCAGCACCTCGGCCGTGCTGTCCCAGCCGATGCAGGCGTCGGTGACCGACTGGCCGTACGCCAGTTCCCGGGTCGGGTCCAGGTCCTGCCGGCCGGGCGTCAGGAAGCTCTCCAGCATGATGCCGACGATCCCGCGCTGACCGGCGGCGAGCTGGGCCGCCACGTCCGCCGCGACCAGCGGCTGGTTGCGGTGGTCCTTGCCGCTGTTGGCGTGGCTGGCGTCGACCACCACCCGCTCCGGCAGACCCGCGGCCCGCAGCAGGTCCAGTGCCCCGGCCACCGACTCCGCGTCGTAGTTCGGCCGGCCGCCCCCGCCCCGCAGCACCAGGTGCCCGTCCGCGTTGCCCTGGGTGTGCATGATCGCCGGGGTGCCGGAGACGTCGATGCCGGGGAAGACGTGCGGCACACCGGCCGCCCGGATCGCGTCCACGGCCGTGGCGATGCTGCCGTCGGGGCGGTTCTTCATGCCGATCGGCATGGACAGCCCGGAGGCGAGCTGCCGGTGCACCTGGCTCTCCACCGTCCGCGCGCCGATCGCGCCCCAGGCCACCGTGTCGGCGATGTACTGCGGGGTGATCGGGTCGAGGAACTCGCAGCCCACCGGCAGACCCAGGCGCAGCACGTCGAGCAGGAGCGCCCGCGCGGTACGCAGACCGGTGTTCACGTCGCCGGAGCCGTCCAGCGCCGGGTCGTTGATCAGGCCCTTCCAGCCCACCGTCGAGCGCGGCTTCTCGAAGTAGACGCGCATCACCACGAGCAGGTCGTCGGCGACCCGCGCGGCGGCCTCGCGCAGCCGGCCCGCGTACTCCAGGGCGGCGGCCGGGTCGTGCACGGAGCAGGGGCCGACGACGACGAGCAACCGGTCGTCGGCGCGGTCCAGCACCCGGCCGACGGCACGCCGGCCCGCCACGACGGCCTCGGCCAGCGGGGTGTCCAGTGGCAGGTGGTGGTGCAGCAGGGCCGGGGTGGTCAGCGGCACCACACGGTCGATGCGCTGGTCGATGACCCGATGGGCGTCCTGGGACGTGGTCACGGTGGGGATTCCTTCCGCCGACCGTGCCCCCGTGCCGGGTCCGGGGGATCGAGCCGGCTGCTCGCATACGAAAGGGCAGGGAAAGAATCCCTGCCCGGCCGGCTCGAAGAGGTAAGTGACGTCAGCTCATGGTCGAGTCACCGGCTCCTCCAGCCGGCTGCCTAAACCATCGATACGACCGCGTCACGTCGGTCAGCGTACCCGACGCGCGCCGGAAAGCCCGCTGTCGTTCCGAAGTGCGGAACGCGGGGTATGTGATCGGCATGACCACCAGCCATGACCCCAGTGACCAGGAACGGATCGAGTCCCGAGCGCACCTGCTGCCGGAGGAGGCGGCGGCGGGCAGCGACGACGCCGAGGCGCAGGCCGACGCGATCCTCACCGAGTCCGACATCCGCGAGGCGGACCAGAACGCCGCCCCCGACACGGTGCTGGAGCACCGCACCTCCGAGCAGACCGTCACCCCCGTCGAGCCGCCCGACTGAGCGTCGCGCCCCGGGCCCGGCGGGAACCCCGGTAACTGTCGTCCCGCAACCGGGCCAGCGGGCCGGCCAGGCGCAACCCCGGCGGCACGTTGCCGATCGGATCGAACGCGAGCGCGGCGTCCTCGGCGGCGCCGCGCTCGTCGAGGCGTACCTCGCCGAACGGCCGCCACCGGCCCACCGCCGAGGCCGCCGCCAGCACCAGCCGGGGCTCGTCGGCCGCGACCGCCGCGCCGGCCTCGGCCAGGCCGCGACCCAGGTCGGGTGACTCCGGGTCGGCCAGCACGGCCAGGAACAGCCGCCGCCCGCCGGCCCGGAACGGCATGATCGACGTGTACGTCCCGGTGAAGCGCCGCCGGGGCAGCGGCAGGTTCCGCAGCACCGGCGCGGCGCCGCTGGAACTGAACAGCAGGTCCACCGGCGGCTCCGGTTCGCGGTGCAGCCGCACCGCCACGCCCAGCACGTCCGGCCAGCCGCCCGGCGTCGGCACACCCTTGGACAGGCGGATCGTGGCCGGCCACCGGCCCGGTGAGTCGAGCAGCGGAACCCCGGCCGGCGGTCCCGGCGTACCCCAGATCCGGGCCTCGCCGCCGAACGTGCGCCCGGCCGGGTGCAGCAGCCGGGCGTGCCGGAGCCGGGCCAGCGCGGCGGCGGCGCGCTCGACGGCGGACGGTGTGGTGGCGGCCATGCCCGCACGGGTACCCCGGCGCGCACCGACGATGCTCCGGCGCGCGTGTCACCTTTCCGCCTCCGAGATCGGATAGCGTCGTCCCATGCCCGACAGCGGTTTCCCCTGGCCGATCGAGACGACCCGACTGGACAACGGCCTGCGCGTGGTGGTGAGCGAGGACCGCACCGCCCCGGCCGTGGCGGTCAACCTCTGGTACGACGTGGGCTCCCGCCATGAGCCGGCGGGACAGACCGGCTTCGCCCACCTCTTCGAGCACCTCATGTTCGAGGGCTCGGTGAACGTGGCGAAGACCGAGCACATGAAGCTGATCCAGGGCGCGGGCGGCTCGCTCAACGCGACCACCAACCCGGACCGGACCAACTACTTCGAGACGGTCCCGGCCGAGCACCTGGAGTTGGCGCTCTGGCTGGAGGCCGACCGGATGGGCGGGCTGGTGCCGGCGCTGACCCAGGAGACGCTCGACAACCAGCGTGACGTGGTGAAGAACGAGCGGCGGCAGCGCTACGAGAACGTGCCGTACGGCGACGCCTGGTTGCGGCTGCTGCCGCTGCTCTACCCGCCGGGGCACCCGTACCACCACGCGACGATCGGGTCGATGGCCGACCTGAACGCCGCCGACCTGGCCACCTTCCAGGAGTTCCACAGCACGTACTACGCGCCGAACAACGCCGTCCTCACCGTGGTCGGCGACACCACCGCCGCGGAGGTGTTCGCGCTCGCCGACAAGTACTTCGGCGGCCTCGACGCGCGCGCCGACATCCCGGCCGCGCCGGACGGCCGCACCGTGCCGGCCACCGGTCGCCCGGCGGTGGAGACGGTCACCGCCGACGTGCCCGCCCCCCGCGTCTACGTCGCGCACCGCACCCACCCGTTCGGCAGCCAGGGGTACGACGTGACAACGGTGCTGGGCACCGTCCTCGGCAGCGGCCGGGGCAGCCGCCTCTACCAGCGCCTGGCCGACGGTGAGCGGATCGCCCAGCCGGACCTGGTCGGCGCGTACGGGGTGGACCTGGCGCACGCGCCCGCCCCGCTGATCGCCACCGCCACGGCCCGCCCCGGGGTGAGCGCCGAGCGGCTGCGCGACGGGCTGGCCGAGGTGGTCGACGAGCTGGCGACAGTGCCGGTGACCGCCGCCGAGCTGGACCGGGCCAAGGCGCTGCTGAGCACCATGTGGTGGCGGCAGATGTCCACCGTGGACGGGCGGGCGGACACGCTCGGCCGCTACGCCACCCAGTTCGGCGACCCGGCCCGCGCGGCCGACCGGCTGCCGGCCTGGCTCGCGGTGACCGCCGAGCAGATCGCCGAGCAGGCCGCCGAGCTGCTCGGCGCCGCCGACCGGGTGATCCTGACCTACCTGCCCGAGGAGAAGTGATGTCGCTGATCGCCACCCGTCCCGGCCCCGGCGCCGCGCGCGCCTACCGGTTCCCGCAGGTGGTCCGGCGGACGGCGGCCGGCGGCCAGGTGGTCGCCGCGCACCTGCCCGGGCAGAACCTCGCCGTCGCGTTGCTGCTGCTCGACGGCGGCGCGGGCCGCGAGCCGGTCGGCAAGGAAGGGCTCGGCGCGGTGCTGGCCAAGGCCCTGGAGGAGGGCACCGCGCAGCGGGACGCCACCGCGTACGCGCTGGCCATCGAGGCGCTCGGCACCGAGCTGGCGACCGGGCTCGACTGGGACTCGTTCCAGGTGAGCGTGCAGGTGCCGGTGGACCGGCTGACCGCCGCCGTGGAGCTGCTGGCCGAGGCGGTCCGGACGCCCCGGCTCGACCCGGCCGACGTGCTGCGCGTACGCGACGACGAGGCGACCGCGCTGCGGATGGACTGGGCCAACCCGGGCCCGCGGGCCGACGCGGTGCTGCGGGCCGAGCTGTTCGGCGCGCAGCACCGGTGGGGCCGCCCGCTCTACGGCGACCCGGGCAGCGTGGCCGCGCTGGAGGTGGACGACGTCACGGTCTTCCACTCCGAGTGGTTCATCCGCCCCGGCACGCTCGTCGTCGCCGGTGACCTGGAACGGATCGACCTGGATGCGCTCGCCGCCACCGCGTTCGCCGGCGCCGGCGGGGGCCCGGTGGAACGCGGCGGCCCGATCGACGTGCCGCTGGCCGGGCAGCGCCGGATCATCCTGGTCGACCGGCCCGGCTCCGTGCAGTCGACGCTGCGGCTCGGTCACCCGTCCCCGCACCGCGCCCACCCGGACCACGTGCCGATGACGCTGGCCGGCACCGTGCTCGGCGGCGCGTTCACGTCCCGGCTCAACCACCTGATCCGCGAGGTACGCGGCTACACGTACGGGATCCGGGGCGACTTCGCCTCGTCCCGGCGCTTCGGGCGGTTCGCGGTCAGCTCCGGCGTGCAGACCGCGGTGACCGCGCCGGCGCTCGTCGAGTCGGTGGGCGAGATCTCGCGTACCCAGCTGACCGGGGTGACCGAGGAGGAGCTGGAGGTGGCGCGTTCCTGGCGGGCCGGGCAGCTCTCGGTCGAGTTGCAGAGTCCGCGGGCGATCGCCGCGGCCCTGACCACGCTCGTCGTGCACGACCTGCCGGACGACTACCACGCGCGGCTGCGGGAGCAACTGCTCGCGGCGACCGTCGAGGACGTCTCCGCCGCGGCCGCCACCTACCTGCACCCGGAGTCGCTGACCATGGTGATCGAGGGGGACGCGGCGGTCATCCGGGACGAGCTGGTCGCCAGCGGTCTCGGCGAGGTGGCCGACCACACCTGACCGGACGGGGCGGCGGGCCTGTGATTCCCGTCGCCCCGCATCCGCGCGGTGGGAAACGTTTCCCATCGTCGCCGCCCGGCTGGGTAGCCTCGCGGGCATGAGGATCGGCATTGTGGGAGCCACCGGCCAGGTCGGTGGCGTCATGCGGCAGGTGCTGGCGGAGCGCGAGTTCCCGGCGGAGCAGGTGCGCCTGTTCGCCTCGGCCCGGTCGGCCGGGCGCACGCTGCCCTGGCGCGACGGCGAGGTCACAGTCGAGGACGCGGCCACCGCGGACTACCGCGGCCTGGACATCGTGCTCTTCTCGGCGGGCAAGGGCACCGCGAAGGAGCTGGCTCCCCGGGTCGCCGAGACCGGCGCCGTGGTGATCGACAACTCGTCGGCGTTCCGGATGGACCCGCAGGTGCCGCTGGTGGTCGCCGAGGTCAACCCGCACGCGATCGCCGACCGCCCGAAGGGCATCGTGGCGAACCCCAACTGCACCACGATGGCCGCGATGCCGGTGCTGCGCCCGCTGCACGCCGAGGCCGAGCTGGTCAGCCTGGTGGTCGCCACCTACCAGGCGGTGTCCGGCGCGGGCCTGGCCGGCGTGGCGGAGCTGGACGAGCAGGTCCGCAAGGTGGCCGAGGACGCCACCGGGCTCGCGTTCGACGGCTCGTCCGTCGAGTTCCCGGCGCCGCGCTCGTTCGCCCGCCCGATCGCCTTCAACGTGCTCCCGCTGGCCGGCTCGATCGTCGACGACGGCTCCGACGAGACCGACGAGGAACAGAAGCTGCGCAACGAGAGCCGCAAGATCCTGGAGATCCCCGGGCTGAAGGTCTCCGGCACCTGCGTGCGGGTCCCGGTCTTCACCGGCCACTCGTTGCAGATCAACGCCCGGTTCGCCCGCCCGATCACCCCGGCCCGGGCCCGCGAGCTGCTCGACGGCGCGCCGGGTGTGGCGCTGCGCGACGTGCCCACCCCGCTGGAGGCGGCCGGCCAGGATCCGACGTACGTCGGGCGGATCCGCGCCGACGAGACCGTCGAGTACGGGCTCGCGCTGTTCTGCGCGAACGACAACCTGCGCAAGGGCGCGGCGCTGAACGCCGTGCAACTCGCCGAGCTGGTCGCCGCCGAGCGCTGAGGCCGGTCGTCGTCGTGGCCGCCCCCGCGTTACCCCGCCTCGGGCGGCGGGTAGACCGCCGTGCCGACACCGAGAGGGGAGCACCATGACAACGGTCGGAGAGTTCATGACGACCCGGTTGGTGACGATGGACGGCAACGACACGCTCATCGCCGCGGCGCAGGAGATGCGCGACAGCGCCATCGGCGACGTGGTGGTGACCGACGACGGCAACGTGGTTGGAATCGTCACGGACCGGGACATCACGGTGCGGGGCGTGGCTGAGGACATGGACCCCACCGCCACCCGGCTCAACCAGATCACCAGCAAGGACGTGGTGACGGTGAGCCAGTACGACGACGTGGTGGCCGCCGCCGACCTGATGCGCACGTACGCGGTCCGCCGGCTCCCGGTGGTCGACGACGGCCGGCTGGTCGGCCTGATCTCCATGGGTGACCTGGCGGTCGAGCGCGAACCCCAGTCGGTGCTCGCGGACATCAGCGCCGACGACCCCAACAACTGACCTGTCCGACGCGGTGACGCCGGCCCCCGGTTCGGGGGCCGGCGTCTTCGCGTCACGCCCGCGACGCCGCGCTCACCCGGATCGGGCGAGGTTGACCGCGGAACGGGTGGGCACACCGCATCTCGGACGGAAGACCGCAGATCGCGGGAGGAGTCGCCCGGTGGTGGACATGGCCACAAGATTCTTCGAGGACCTGGACCGGCGGGGGTTCGAGCCCTTGTTGGTCAAGACATCCGGAACGCTTCGCTTCGACCTGCACGAGGGCCCGCACACCACGCACTGGCTGCTGGAGATCGACCGGGGCAACCTGCGGGTCCGGCAGGAGGACGGCGAGGCGGACACCGTGGTCGGCACCGAGCCCCGCCTCTTCGCCGAGCTGGTCGGCGGCGAGGAGAACGCCATCGCGGCGCTGCTGCGCGGCGACATGACAGTCGTCGGCGACCTGCGGCTGGTGTTGCAGGTCGAGCGGGTCTTCCCCGGTCCGCCGGATTCCCGGGGACCACGTCACACGTTCGGTGGGAGGGATGCCTGATGCCCGGGGCAAACATCGTCCGCATCCTGGACGGCAACACCTTCGTGGTCAGCGAGGACACCGGCGACATCGAGGCCGCGCCGAACGAGCCGACGGGTCTCTTCTCGCTCGACACGCGCTACCTGTCGAAGTGGGTGCTCACAGTCAACGGCGAGCGGCTCAACTCGCTGTCCTACGACGACCTGCAGTACTACGAGGCCCGGTTCTTCCTGGTGCCCGGCGTGGCCACGCACTACATCGACGCGAAGCTGTCGGTGATCCGGGAGCGGGCGGTGGGCGGCAGCTTCCGGGAGACGCTGACCATCCTCAACCACGACGAGAAGGCAGTGGACCTGGAGATCCGGATGGACGCCGGGTCCGACTTCGCCGACCTCTTCCAGATCAAGGACGAGATCCTGAACAAGAAGGGCGAGCTGTACGCCGAGGCCGAGTCGGACCGGCTGCGCCTGGGCTACCGGCGGGGCAACTTCCGGCGCGAGACCGTCGTCTCCGCCAACCAGCCGGCCCGCTACGACAAACGCGGCTTCGCCTGGAGCCTGCGGCTGGAACCCAACGAGCAGTGGGACGCCGTCATCGACGTGCAGACGTTCGCCATCGGTCCCGGCGGCCGGGACCTGCGGATCGGGCTGCGCGCGCACGGCGTCGAGCGGCTCGCGCTCCAGCAGGACCTGGAGGAGTGGATCAGCCGGGCGCCGAAGCTGAACAGCGAGCACGAAGAGCTTGCCGCGACCTACCGGCGGAGCCTGGTCGACCTCGCGGCGCTGCGCTTCTCGCCGCTGTCGCTCGGCGGGCAGACGCTGCCGGCCGCCGGCCTGCCGTGGTTCATGACCATGTTCGGCCGGGACAGCATCCTCACCTGTCTTCAGGTGCTGCCGTTCGCGCCGGAGCTGTCGAAGACCACGCTGCGGATCCTCGCCGCGCTCCAGGGCACCCGGTTCGACGACTTCCGGGACGAGGACCCCGGGCGCATCCTGCACGAGATGCGCTACGGCGAGACCGCCGCGTTCGAGGAGCAGCCGCACTCGCCGTACTACGGCTCGGTGGACGCGACCCCGCTGTTCGTGGTGCTGCTCGACGAGTACGAGCGGTGGAGCGGCGACGGCGCGCTGGTCAAGGAGCTGGAAGTGGAGTGCCGGGCCGCGCTGAAGTGGATCGACAAGTACGCCGACCTGATCGGCAACGGCTACATCTGGTACGAGCGGCGCAACACCGACACCGGCCTGGAGAACCAGTGCTGGAAGGACTCGTGGGACTCCATCTCGTACGCCGACGGCACGCTGCCGCCGTTTCCCCGGGCCACCTGTGAGGTGCAGGGGTACGCGTACGACGCGAAGGTGCGCGCGGCCCGCCTGGCCCGGGAGTTCTGGGGCGACCACACGTATGCCGATCAGCTCGAACGCGAGGCCGCGGAGCTGAAGCGGCGCTTCAACCAGGACTGGTGGGTAGCCGACCGCGGCTTCTACGCGCTCGCGCTGGACCCGGACGGGCGCCAGTGCGACGTGCTCAGCTCCAACATCGGTCACCTGCTGTGGAGCGGGATCGTCGACGAGGAACGGGCGCCGCAGATCGCCGAGCATCTGGTGGGGCCCCGGCTCTGGTCCGGCTGGGGGGTGCGGACGCTGGCCGAGGGCGAGGTCCGCTACAACCCGATCGGCTACCACAACGGCACGATCTGGCCGTTCGACAACTCGTTCGTCGCGTGGGGCCTGCGCCGGTACGGCTTCACCGAGGAGGCGGCCACCGTGGCCAACGGCATCCTCGACGCGGCCACCTACTTCGACGGCCGCCTGCCGGAGGCGTTCGGCGGCTACCAGCGGGAGCTGACGAAGTTCCCGGTGGAGTACCCGACCGCGTGCAGTCCGCAGGCGTGGTCCACCGGCGCCCCGCTGTTGCTGATCCGCACCATGCTGGGCCTGGAGCCGCACGAGGGGCACCTGGCTGTGGATCCGGGCCTGCCGGTGGGCATGGGACGCATCGAGTTGCTGGACATCCCGGGCCGCTGGGGCCGGCTGGACGCGTTCGCGCGGGGCCGGCTCAACCTCGACGACGAACTGGCCGACTGAGTCAGTGCCCGGGAGGCGGCGCGCTGTGCGCCTCGTTCGGCGGCAGCAGGCAGAACTCGTTGCCCTCCGGGTCGGCCAGCACGGTCCAGCGCGGCAGCTCGCGCACCACTGTCGCGCCCGCCTCCAGCACGGCGGCCCGCTCCTCGGCGTCGCCGACCAGGTCGAGGTGGATCCGGCCGGGCTCTGGCAGCTCGGCGGCGGGGCTGATCCACAGGTCCGGCCGGCGGCCGTGCGGGTCGCGCAGCAGCACCGCCTCGGCCGGGTCGAGCGTGCCCTCGGCGAGCTTGACCCGGTCCTCCTCGACCACCGGCAACCCGGTGACCGCGCTCCAGAACGGCGCGAGCAGGTAGGGGTCGCGGCAGTGGATGACGATCGCGGCGAGGTCGGGCATGCCTCGAACCTAGTCGCCCGCGACGGCGGGCAGGACACTGTCCAGGAACGCGGCGGCCACCGCGCGCAGGTCGGGCCGGTCCAGGTCGAGCGCGTGACCGCCGTCTGTGAGCCACAGGTGTACCGGGTGGCCGGCGGCGAGCAGCCGGGCGGTCAGCTCGATCGACTGGGCGGCCGGCACCGCGACGTCGTCGCGGCCCTGGACCAGCAGCACCGGCACGCCGGAGCCCAGGTGGGTGGCCACTGTCGCGTCGGTGGTGGCCGGGTCGCCCGCGGCCGGCGGGTGGCCCAGCAGGTCGGCCCACGGGTCGTCGCCGGGGGCACGCCCGCGCCGCTGCTCCGGGTCGAGCGGGTCGACGGGCGCCCAGTACGCGAGCACGCCCGCCACATCGCCGGGCCGGTCCACCCCGCGCAGGGCGAGCTGAAGGGCCAGCATCCCGCCCGCCGAATCGCCGCCCACCAGCAGCCGCAGGTCGTCCGCCCCGGTCCGGGCGGCGCGCGCGGCTTCGCGTATGTCGTCGAGCTGGGCCGGCCAGCGTGCCTGGTGGGAGAACCGGTAGGTGGCCTCGACCACGCGCAGCCCGAGGGACGCGAGCGCCGCGCCGTCCTCCTCGGCGCGGGCGCGCCAGCCTCCGCCGTGGATCCAGAGCAGGACAGCGCGTTCGGTCATGGCGCCATCGTCGCCGCACCCGGCCCGGTGCGCGAGCCCGGTCTGCCGAGGGCAGATCGCCCCTACGGTCGCGTAACCTACCCGGGGTAAAGTTTCGCCATGCCGGAACTCGTGTACCCACCCGTGATCACCGCCGCGAAGACGATGTTCCGCCTGCTCGACCTGCGCCTGGACGTGTCCGGCAGCGACCACGTGCCGCGCAGCGGAGGGGCGGTGCTCGCGTCCAACCACGTGAGCTACCTCGACTTCATCTTCTGCGGCTACGGCGCGCACCCGGCCAAGCGGCTGGTCCGGTTCATGGCCAAGGACAGCGTCTTCCGGCACAGCGTGTCCGGCCCGCTGATGCGCGGCATGAAGCACATCCCGGTCAACCGCTCCGCCGGCGCCGGCTCGTACGCCAGCGCTGTCGGCGCGCTGCGCCGCGGCGAGGTGGTCGGCGTCTTCCCGGAGGCGACGATCAGCCGCTCCTTCACCGTCAAGGACCTCAAGAACGGCGCGGCCCGGATGTCGCAGGAGGCCGGCGTGCCGTTGCTGCCGGTGGCGCTCTGGGGCACGCAGCGACTGTGGACCAAGGGCCGCCCGCGCACGCTCACCCGCCGGCACACGCCGATCACCATCATCGTCGGCGAGCCGATGGACCCGGCCGCCTACCCGGACGCCACGGTCATGACCGCCGACCTGCGTACCCGCCTGTCGGCGCTTGTCGACCGGGCCCAGCGGGAGTACCCGGACCAGCCGTCCGGCCCGGACGACGCCTGGTGGCAGCCGGCGCACCTGGGCGGCAGCGCGCCCACCCCGGAGGAGGCCGTCGAGCTGGACCGGTCCGAGCGGCGCACCCGCAGCGCCTCCTGACCGCGCGGCCGCGCGCGTCAGCAGGCGGAGCCGGGCTGGTCGCGGGCCGGGACGTCCGACCGTGCCCACGGCGACACCTCGGCCACCGGCGGACGGTAGTAGTCGTCGCGGGACAGGAACTCCACCGGCAGCGAGCCCGGCAGCGTCACAGTGCCGAGCATCGGCCCGGGGGAGGCGGCGACCCGGGTGGAGAGCGCGTCCCGCTCCGGCGGGGAGAGGTCGACCAGATCGGGGTTGGCCAGGCGGTATCCGGCCACCGAGCGGCGTACCTGCCGGGCCAGCCCGGCGACCGGCCCGACCGGGCCGCTCAGTGCCAGCGCCGGCTGCCGGATGGTGCGCAGCGCATCGCAGACCACGCGCAACTCGGCCGTGCCGTCTCCGAGGTCGGCCAGTTCCAGCCGGGATGGCCACTGCCAGCGGATCTGACCGCTGACCAGGCGGGACAGCCGGACCGGACGCCGGTGCCGGGCACCCGTCCGGCTGTCCCGCCCGGGGACCACTGACAACTCGGAGCCACTGCAGACGTACACCAGGCGGCGGTCGGTCACGGTGATCGTCGCCGGCGTGGGCAGCGCCCAGCAGCGGACGTCCTCGGTGGGGCCCAGCAGGTGACCGGCGACCCGCAGCAGATGGTTCCCGAGCAGGCGTTCACCCGGCTCGGGCACCAGCGCGTAACGCCGGTCGAGCACGGGACGGGTCGGGTCGGCGTCGGCGTCGAACCGATGCGGCCCGACGAAGAATGGTGCGGCGTCCTCCGGCACGGTACGACCTCCCGGTGACGGTTGGCGGTATCAGGGAGCCTGCCGGATTCGTAGGGTGATTGTCATGACACCTGTTAGGGGGTCGGCCGGTCGGCCGACGCCTGCGACCGGTAGATGCCGATATCTTCCGGTCGGACGAGTCCGTCCTCGATCGCCCGGGCAAGCAGAGCCGCCTTCGTGGCGGCCGGACGCCCCGCTCGGGTGTACTTGATCCGCGCTCGGTCGACGTACTGCTTCACTGTGTGCTCGCTGATCTGCATCCGGCGCGCCACCGACGCCTTCGACATCGACTGGAACCACAACAGCAGCGCCTCACGCTCCTTGTCCGACAGGGCCGGACGATCCGGACGGGCGTCGCCGACCATCGCGCCGGCCAGCGCGGGCGGCACGTACGGCCGGTCGTGCGCCGCCGCCAGCACGGTTCCCACACAGTGCTCGCGTCCCTCGTGCTTGGCCAGGAACGCCACCGCGCCCGCGTCCAGCGCGGCCAGCATGGTCGGCGGGTCGCTGTGCTCGGAGTAGACCACCACCCGGCGCCCGGCCGCGCTCAGCTCGGCCAGCTTGTCCAGCACCATCCGGCCGTGCAGGCGCAGGTCGAGGAGCACCACCTCGGCGTCGGGAGCGGCCCGCAGCACCTCGTCCGGGTCGTCGCCGGTGGCCACCACCCGCAACCGCGGCTCGCCGGCCAGCCAGGCACGCACCCCGTCGATCACCACCGGGTGGTCGTCCACGATCGCCACCCTGATCGGCCACCCGGCGTTCACGTCCGCCGCCAGCGGGTCTGCGTCCATCTGATCTCCCCGTCCCGCTCGTGCAGGTGTTCCACCGGCCCACCCCCACCGGTCGTTGTCTCGTCCGGGCCGTCGTGATCCGGTGTCACCAGGCTGACCACCACCTCGTCCGGTCCCGCGACCACCGTCAGCCGGGCCCAGCCCTCGGCCGCGGCGAGCGCCGCCGTCAGCGGGTCGGCCAGCCCTCGCCGGATCTCCACCGGCAGCTCCGGTGGCATGCCGACCGCGACCAGGTCGATCGGCAGCCCGTTGCGCTCGGCCAGGTCGGCCGCCGCGCGCAGCTCGTGCAGCAGCGCGTCGGGCACGTCGTCCGACTCGGCGATGAGCCGGCGCAGCCGGGCGGCGGCCAGCACCGCCCGCCGCCGCACCGCCGGATCGGCCGGGTCGGCGTCGCCCGCCGCCAGTTCGGCGAGCACCTCCTCGGCGGTACCACTGACCAGAGCCAGCCGTTCCTGGCGCTCGGTGCGGGCCCGCTCGGCCGCCTCCCGCTCCGCCGCCACGGCCAGCGCCGCCGCCGCGGTGGCCGCCCGGTCGCGGGCCTGCGCGGTGATCGCCGCCGCGCCGACGAAGACCGCCACCGGCAGGGTGGAGGTGCCGTAAACGTACATCGTGGCCCGGCTCAGATCGGCCGGCGCGGTCGCGCCGTACAGCACCACCGCCGTCATCGCTGTCGCGCCGTGCGCGGCGAGCATGACCAGCAGCCAGCGCACCGACCGCTGCCAGAGCGCCAGCAGGAAGAACCAGGCCAGGCCGCCCCACACCCAGTTGGCGGTGCTGAACAGGAAGCGCTCGCCGGCGCCCGCGACGACCGCCGCGTCGACCACCAGCAGCACCACTGCCAGCGGCCGGGCCGGGGGCAGTCCGCCGCGCAGCAGCCGTACGCCGGTCCCGACTCCGACCAGCGCGGTCACCAGCCAGCCCGCCGCCACCACGGCCGGGGCCGCCATTCCCGGTCCGGCCCGCAACACGGCCGGCAGCGCGACCGCCAGGTGCCAGGCCGCCGCGATGACGATCGCGGCGATCCGCGCGCCCCCGTCGGACGCGTCGGCCACCGCGTGCGCCTCCGGCGGGGCCGTGGCCGGCGCTGGGCGCGTCGCCACCCGCGGCCGGGGCAGCGGGCGCAGCACGGAGTCGGCGGTCAGCGCCGTACCCGACTCAGTCGCCATCGGACCACTCCAGCCGAATCCGGGTGCCCGCGCCAGGGGCAGAAGCCACCACCGCGCGTCCGCCCACAGTGGCCATCCGCCCGTGGATCGACTCGCGCAGCCCGTACCGGTGGGCCGGGACCGTGGCGGGATCGAAGCCCGGACCGTCGTCGGCCACCTCGACCACGACGGCGGAGCCCTCACGGGCCAGGCGCAGCGAGGCAGCCGCGCCCGGCGCGTGCCGCGCCACGTTCGCGAGCGCGGCGGCGGCGCTGTCCGCGAGCGCCGTGGCGACCTCCGCCGGCAGCCGGCACGGCGCAAGCGTCGCGGTCACCGCCGGCCCGGGCATCCCGGCGAGCACCTCGCGCAGCCGTTCGTCCAGGTCGGTCTCGCCGGCCGCGCCCGCGGACCGCGCGCCGGCCAGGGCGGTGAGGGTACGCAGATCGTGCGCGCACCGCTCCCGCAGCGTCGCCGAGTCGGGGACCGCGCCGAGACCGACCATGGTGAGCGTGCCCAGGACGGTGTCGTGCAGGTCGCGGTTGTGCCGCCGTTCGGCCTCGCGGGCGGCGCGCGCCACCACCGCCTCGTGGGACAACCGCTGGTAGCCGGCGAACGCGGCGTCGGCGCGGCCGATCCGGCGGCGCATCACCGCTGTCATCACCGCCGTGCTTCCGGTCTGCACCAGCAGCGTGCCGGCGTGCGCCCGCGCCTCGACCGGGTTGCCGGCCAGCGTGGCCCCGGTGACGTACGCGGCGGTGACCAGCAGCCCGGCCGGCACCGACCAGCGCGCCGGGGCGGTGGCCTGCGCGTTGATCACCGTGGAGCTGGCGAGTACCGCGATCCAGCTCGCCTCGCCCGGCAGCACCTCCGGCGCGACCAGCCACGGGACGGCGAACGCGGCGGCGGTGGTCAGCGCGACGTCGCCGGCCACCAACGGGCCGTCGATGCCGTGCCGGAACGCCCGCCACGCGTACCAGACCGACCAGGCGGTGAGCACGACGACAGCGGGGATCAGCAGCGCCACCCGCACCGGCGGCGTCCGCACCGACAGCGCGACCACCGCGCCGACCAGGCCGCAGGTGAGCCGCAGAAGGGCAGGGAACGTCGTGAAGATGAGGGCGAACGCCTCGCCCGCCGGACGGGCCGGGGGAGACCCGGGCAGGGGCATGGCGGCAGCGACCGGCATCGGGGAGATGTCCTTCCGGCAGCGACCCGGCCGGGTCCGCACGGCATAGATTGACGCCGGAGAATAACACGGTTTGTCGGAACTGGTCACCCTTGGTGCTTGACGAGTTTCGCTCCGCCGTGAAGCGGCAGGGGTTCAGCGGCGCGCGGTGGCGAGCAGGTGACCGCTGGCGCCGAGGATCGAGGCGTCCCGCTCGAACGTCTCGGCGCAGGTCACCGCGTTCTCGAACAGCGGCTCGTGCGACTCGGTGCCGAGCGCGTCGAGCAGCGGCCAGAGTGGACCCTCCACCCCGTACACCTCGGGTGTGTGCAGTCCGGCCGCGACGAACTCGGCGACCAGTTCCTCCGGCCGGTGGAAGAACGCGGTGGTGAAACCGGTCCGCGGATCGTTCACCCCGGTCTCGTACTCGGCGCGCAGCAACCGCCGGTTGTGCTCGTCCACCCGGCCCTGCGCGGTCAGGTCGATCAGGGCGGCGTTGCGGCTGATCGCCGCCGCCACGACCGGCCCGCCGGGCCGGGTCACCCGGGCCGCCTCCCGCAGCGCGGCCACCCGGTCGGACCGTAGCGGCAGGTGGTAGAGCGGGCCGAGCAGCAGCGTCGCGTCCGTCGCCGCGTCCGGCAGCGGCAACGCGCGGGCATCGCCCACCGACGCGGTGACCAGCGGGTACGCGGCCCGCGCCGCCGCCACGTGCGCGGGCACCAGGTCGATCAGGTGCACCCGGTAGCCGGCCGCGGCGAGCGGGCCGGCATATGCTCCCGGGCCGCCGCCGACGTCCAGCACGTCGGCCGGCGCGGCGGGCAGCAGCCGGGCGAGCAGATCACGGGTACGCCGTGCCTCCAGCCGGCCCTGCGGTGACCGTTCCAGCCGGTCCGCCTCGACGTAGACATCGGTGTAGTAGCGCCGGACGTCCGGCTCGGGCGGACGGTGTGCGGACATCAGTCGATGGTCGCCGAGAAGCGGAGCCACGGCATCCGGTTTACCGTTGCTCGCGTTTTCTACCCTGCGGGGTATGGCATACCAGCCGGCCATGGTGCCGCCGAAGAAGTCCAAGCGAACCCTGTTCATCGTGCTCGGCGTGGTGCTGGCGATCTGTTGCTCCGGCGGTGTGCTCGGCGGCTTCTTCCTCTTCCGGGTCGTACAGGAAGCCACCGGCCCGGCCCGGTCCACTGTGCAGACCTATGCCGAGGCGATCGTCGACCGGGACTACCCCACCGCGTACCGGCAGCTCTGCTCCTCCGTGCGCGACCGGGTCAGCGAGGCCGAATTCGCCCAGCAGCAGTCCTCCCAGCCGGAGTTCACCGGCTACGACATCACCGGGCTGAACGTGTCGAACAACAACGGGCGGGTGAGCGGTTCGACGACCATCCGCTTCACGCCGTCGACCGGCACCAACGTGACCCAGTCGTTCCCGATGGTCAAGGAGGACGGGGAGTGGCGGATCTGCGAGTGAGCCGGTTGCGGGGCGGTGGGGCGTTCATGGTTCGGGCATACTGCGCGGCATGACGGGGGAGTCTCCGCGCGGCCTGGGGCTCGGCCCGTTCCTGGTGGCGCTGCTCGGCGCAGTCGTGATCGCCTTCCTGCTGCTGATGCCGGTGCGGATCGGCCCCGGCGACCACGAGAAGAACACCAGTTGCGGCAACGCGCTCGTGATGGATCTCAGCCACTGGCGGGACGTCCCCGACTACCCGGACCGGGCCTACTACCTGGACATGGCGAACCGGAGCTGCTCCGACGGGCGCGCCGACCGGGCCTGGCAGGCTGCCGCCGTGCTCGTGGTGACGCTGATCGGCGCCGTCGGGTTGCAGGCGCGGCACGCGGCGCGACGGGAACAATCCGTCCGGCCCGGCGGCGAGCCTCCGCGCCACGCCTGATCCACTTGTCGCATGACCTCACCTCCCACCACACCGCTCCCGCCGGCCGTCGAGGACCGGCTCGCCCGCGAGCGCAACGTCTGGCTCTGCACGCTGCGCCGTGACGGCTCACCGCACGTCACGCCCGTGTGGTTCGTCTACGCCGACGGCGTCTGGTGGATCGGCTGCGAGGGGCGCAGTGTCAAGGCCCGCAACGTGTCGGCCGACCCCCGCGTCTCGCTCGCCCTGGAGGACGGCGTCCACCCGGTAGTCGCGGAGGGCGAGGCGCGCGTACACCGCGCCGGCCTCCCGCCCGGGATCGTCGCGGCGTTCGCGGAGAAGTACGGGGGATGGGACATCCGGCAGCCGGTCACGACGGACGGGGACCGGGTGCTGCTGGAGGTGCCCGTCCAGCGATGGCTGCTCGCCGGAACGGCACGATGACCGGCATGACGCTGTCTGCGGGTCTGCGAGTCGCCGCGGTCGTGGCCGCCCTGCTGTCGGTCGGGGCGGCACTGCTCGCCATGCGGGAGGCGTCGCTTCTGTGGGCAGTGGCCACGCTGGCGGCCTTGTGCGGGCACGCGCTCACCGCCTCCGGTGCTCCCCGGGTGAGGTGGGGTGTCGCCGCCGGCGCCGGGCTGTTCGCCCTGGTGACGGTGGCGAACCTGCGCTGGCACGGGGAACAGGCGGCGGACGCGGGTGAGCCGGCACGAGGGCAGGCTGCGGGGCGGGCGTACCTGCTGGAGAGCTGGCAGGACGGCATGGACCGGCAGCGGCTGACAGCCGGGGGCCTGGCTCTCGGCGTACTCCTGCTGTGGGCTGCCGTGTCGGCGTTGCCGGCACGCGGCGGGCGGCGGGGTGTGGTGACGACGGCCCTGGCGGTCGCCGTGCTC
Source organism: Micromonospora echinospora (assembly GCF_014203425.1). NCBI lineage: Bacteria > Bacillati > Actinomycetota > Actinomycetes > Micromonosporales > Micromonosporaceae > Micromonospora > Micromonospora echinospora. Next base: position 6,305,687 of record NZ_JACHJC010000001.1, on the reverse strand, counting down.
GCCTGGTGCGTGTCGCGCGTGGCGCTGACGCCCGGCGAGCCGCCGCTGCCCGACCTGTTCGCGGCGGTGTGGCCGGCGTTGCTCGCCGCGCTCGTGACCGCCGGGGTGCTCGCATGGTCCGGACGGCGGGGCGACCGACGCGGGCTTCTCCCGGCGGGGATGGTCCTGCTGTCGCTGGTCGCCGTGCGGATCTGCTCGGACCTCGCCGCCACATGGACGAGCTGGTGGACCCTGGTCAAGCCCGCCGAGGACGCCTTCCTGCAACCGGGAATCATGGTGAGCGTGGGCGCTTCGGCGGGAGGCGCCCTGCAGGTGTCCTCGGCGGTGGAGACGGCTGTCGCTCTCGGCGGCGTGGGGCTGGCGGTCGTCGGCGCACTGCGCGCCCACAGCGAGACCGAGGGCCGACAGCCGTCTTGAGAGTCCGCTGCTCTGCCAGTTGAGCTAGCGGAGCTCGCTGACAACGGGACGAGACGTAGCACGCCCTCGCACCGCCCCGGGCGGACAGGGCGCTCCGACGAGACAATCAGGGACACCCGGCGCCGAACATGCTCGCTAGGCTGCCGCGATGGCAAGTGGTCGATGGGTCCTGCTGATCCTCATGGTGTTTGTCGGTCCGCTGCTGTGGTGGGTGGGCGTGGCCGGCACCACGTCTGCCGCCTCCGCCGACCTCGATCCCGGCGACCGGACTCTGCCGATCTTCGTCTCCAGCTACTCCAGCGGTGCGATGGCCGTGGTCGGCTTCTTTGCTCTGATCAATCTGGTCCTGGTGCTGATGTTCGTACCCGGAGATCATCTGGTGCGGGAGGGCCGCACCGAACCGTTCGTCCGCGCGGTGCTGGCGACGGTTCTCGTCACCGCAGTGGTCTGGTTCGAATACCGGTTCAGTCCGGCGGCCTACAACTGGAGCGGCGACCCGGACGCCGGGAGCTTGGTCCGGGATCACCTGCGGCCCTGGCACCCGGCGGCCATAGGGCTCTGGGTCGCCGTCCACGCGGCGGTGGCAGCCTCGGTCGCTGTGCGAGCCGGGACCTACCGCTTCAGTCGGCGACCGGCGAATGCAGCGGCGCCGAACCCGCGGACTCCTAGGCCTGGGCCTCCGCCTACGGGTGGTTGTCGGTGATCGCGATGACCTCGTCGAGGCGGTCCAGGGCGGCCCGGAGCTCGTCGACCTTGGCCTGGATGCGCTCGCGCTCGGCGCGAAGCATGGCCCGCTGCCTGGGGTCGGTGTGTCCGGAGTCCCAGCACGGCAGGAGTTCCGCGATCCGGCTGCTGGTCAGGCCGGCGGCGTACATCTGCTGGATGAAGCGAACCAGCGTGACCGTGTCCGGCCGGTAGAGGCGCTGGCCGGACGGGCTGCGCCTGGGGGCGAGAAGCCCCTGCTCCTCGTAGTAGCGCACGGCGCGCACCGAGACACCGGCGCCGCGCGCCACCTCGCCGATGCGGATCAGCGGCTCGGGCGCGGTCTCGGTGACGGGCACGGTGACTCCTCTCACTCCGGTCCGGGCGAACAGCACTTGTCTCTGACGTCAACGTCAGGTTTTAGCGTACCGGGCATGGACATCAACAACTCGGTAGCCCTCGTCACCGGAGCCAACCGCGGCCTGGGCCGCGCCTTCGCCCAGCGCCTGCTCGAACGCGGCGCCCGCAAGGTCTACGCGACCGCCCGCCGGCCGGAGACCGTCGACCTGCCCGGGGTCGAGGTGCTGCCGCTCGACATCACCACTGCCACATCCGTGCGGGCCGTCGCCGAGGCCGCCCCGGACGTCACGCTGCTCGTCAACAACGCGGGCATCCAGACCGGAACCGACCTGGTGACCGGTTCGCTGGAGGCGGTCCGACACGAGGTGGAGACCAACGTGCTCGGCCACCTGGCAATGATCCGGGAGTTCGCGCCGGCGCTGGCCCGCAACGGCGGGGGCGCGATCGTGAACGTCCTCTCCGCCATGTCGTGGTTCGGGACCAGGGGCGCCGGCGCGTACCACCTGACCAAGGCCGCCGCCTGGGCCATGACGAACGGCGTACGCCTGGAACTCGCCGAGCAGGGCACGCTCGTGACGGCGGTACACCTCGGCCTGGCCGACACCGACATGTCAGCGGGCTGGCCCGTGGACAAGATCGCGCCGTCCGACCTAGCCGACGCGGCGCTCGACGGCGTCGAGGCAGGTGCCGCCGAGGTGCTGGCCGACCAGTGGAGCCGGGACGTCAAGTCCCGGCTGACGCTGACGCCGGAGGAGTTCAACGCCGCGATGGACCGTGCCCTGGCGGCGCTGACGGCGGCCTGATCGGCCTACCGGCCGCCTTCCGGCGCTTGAGCCAGGAGTACGGGTGGACGCCCGAGGCGGCCGGCCTCGTCCTCGTGTTCACCGGCTACGACACGTTCGCCACGCACTGCCCGCGGTCCGCCCAGATCGTGCTGGACACGATGGCGCATCACTCCCGAAGCGCAAGCCTGATCGGCCGCCGTCTCATGTGTCTCGTCCAGAGCAACGATCCGCATATCCGGTTCCAGCCGGTCGGCGCGGTCCCCGCGCTCTGGAACGACGCGGAGTGGGCGGACGCCAACCGCCGACCGGACTGACCGGGAAGCTGCCTTTCTGTCGACCGTCGGCGGCGGAGTGGCCTGCGCGAAGCGGTCGCCGTCAACCGGCGAGGTGACCGGTGGCCCGCAGCAGAGCCCGGGAGAAGCGGTTGAGATCGGCACCGGCTAGCTGCGATGGGGTGAACCAGTCCAGTTCGCTGATCTCCTCGTGGTCGGGGATCGGCTCTCCGTCGGCGATGGTCGCCTGGTAGACCGCGGTGACGTAGGCGACGCGGTCGCCGTTCGGGTAGGTCACCTCGTAGTCGGGGCCGCCGAGCAAGTCCAGCAGCCGTGGCCGGCTGATGCGAACGCCGATTTCCTCGCGGATCTCACGCACGGCCGCCTGGGCCGGGGACTCTCCGATGTCGACCGCGCCGCCGGGCACCGCCCACCCGTTCCCGTCCTCGGCATGACGTACCAGCAGGACCCGTGCTCGGTCGTCGACGACCACGACCGACACCGAGGGCATCTGGATCAACTCGTGGCCGATCACCGCCCGCAGCCGGGCCACGTACGACGAGACGGCCATCAGGGAACGGTAGTCGCTGGGAGGACGCTCGTCATGGATCCAGTCGAAATGAGCTGGGCCTGTGGAAATAGATGGTCCCGTCGAGATTCGTCGGGCGCAGTCCGAGCTTGGTCAGCAGGTGTTCTGCTGCATCACAGGTATCCGCGGTCGGTACGACGTACGCCCGCCCGCGGTCGTTCTCGCAACAGCTTCGCGTGTCGCAGACAGCCCAGAGGCTGGCCATGAGTCCGGCAAGACCCGCATCGACACACGCCTCCGTGCCGTGCGCCCGGAGGTGAATCTGGCGGTGCCGAGCGGCGATGAGGCCGCCGTTCGTCTTCTGGCACGTCGGACACAGCGGGTATGGCCCGAGCACGACCGGCACCACTACCTCCAAGAGCCCGGGAGGTGGAGAGTCGAGTCCCACCGTTCTGGTGCGAAGCGTAGTGGTCCACGCCAAGCGATCACCTGTCCGACGTTCAGCCGAGGGACAGGTCAACGCCGCCCGGTTACTCACCCGCGTTAACGTGCCCCGTGATCATATGGATCAACGGCACCCACGGCGCGGGCAAGACGACGACCAGTGCGCTCGTGCAACAACTGATCCCGGAATCCCGGGTGTTCGACGCCGAGAAGGTCGGCGAAGTCCTCATGGACATCACGCCGGGGTTGCCCGCGACGGACAACTTCCAGCACTGGCCGCCATGGCGGCATCTCGTCGTCGAGACCGCCCGCCGCGTGCTCGACTACACCGGCGGCACGCTGGTGATGCCCATGACCGTCCTGGTGGAGCAGTACTGGCGCGAGATCAGCGAGGACCTCGCCCAACACGCCATACCGGTAAGGCACTTCGTCCTCCACGCCGACCGGGACACCCTCCGCAGGCGAATCGAGAGGGAACATCCCGTCCCCTCCCCGTTCCGCCTCAAGTACCTCGAGCCCTACGCCGAGGCGGCCCGCACGTGGCTGCACGCCGAGGCCGAGGTCGTTGACACCACGCACCTCACGCCCGCCCAAGCAGCCCGGCAGATCGTCCTCCGAGCTACCGGCGGCGGTTCAGGCACTGCCCTGGCGAGACCCGAAGACTGCTACTGACGGTCGTTGCTGCGGCCACAGCCGTACGGGGTCGCGCCTTGGGATCAGAAGAAGATCGGAGCGGGCTGGTCGGGAGCCGTCCTCCTCTACAGCCCGTCCGTCGCTGTCGGGCAGGGGCGGTGTTGGTGGGTCGACCTCGCTTTACCGATGGCTGTACGACTACGGCGGAACGACCTTGACTTGCCGCCATCGTCTGCTGGGGCCATGGCGCGAGAGACGCGCTCGTGAAAGCTCGACTGTGATCCTTCGTGGATTGCGCCGCCATACACCATCGAGCAGGTCGTCCAACCCCAGCGGGGCACAGACGTGCAGTGTCTCGGCACAGTCGAGACGCACGGCGACGCAAGTAGCGGTTTCGGGCCAGGTGGCCACGGCATCGTGTATGGACCGGAGCGCATCGGCGGGTCCAGTGCCGAACACGCTCTCGTACCAGGTGTGCACTGCGGCGGCCGATGCGGATCATCCGGTAACTGATTCCCGCTCAAGTGACGGTGTCGGTCTGCCACATTACGACGGCATCCTCTCACCTTCCCGGCACCACCAAACCGACCTCGTAGGCGCACACGACGAGCTGGGCTCGATCACGGGCCGACAATTTGAACAGCAGTCGGCTCACGTGGGTCTTCACCGTGTTGAGGCTGACGGTGAAGTGTTCGGCGATCTCCGCGTTCGACCGGCCGACCGCAACCTGAACCAGCACTTCCCGTTCGCGCTCGGTCAGTTCGTCGAGCGCTCCCGGTGCGGTTGCCAAGGCGTGGCCGGACGTGCTTCGCACGAACTCCGCGACCAGTCGGGTGGTCACCCGTGGGGTCAGCAGCGCCTCACCATCGGCGATGATGCGGATGGCGCTGAGCAGGTCTTCCGGAGGGGTGTCCTTGAGTACGAAACCGCTTGCTCCGGCACGCAGCGCGGCGAAGACGTGCTCGTCCTCCCCGAAGGTCGTGACTATCAGCACACGGGCGTCGATGCTGTCGTCGTCGGCGATGTGCCGGGTGGCCTCAAGGCCGTCCATGACCGGCATGCGGATGTCCATGAGCAGGACGTCCGGCCGAAGTGCACGGCTCTGCCGGACCGCCGCGGCACCGTCGGATGCCTCGCCGACCACCGTGAGCCCCGGTGAGGTTTCCAGGAGCACCCGGAATCCAGCTCGTACCAGCGCCTCGTCGTCCACGACCAGGACACGGATCGGCTCGGTAGTGCCGTCGGCGCCGACCGCCGGTTCAGCCACGGCGCTTCCCCTCGCTGCGGTCAGCGTGTGTCGTCCGGCTCGTCGATCGTAGTGGGAACTGAACGCGCACTGCGTAGCCACCGTCCGGACATGGATCGGCCGTGACGGTGCCCTCGTGCAACGCGACACGGTCCCGCATCCCGGCCAGGCCGTGTCCGCTGCCCGGCCCGGCCCCGTACGGACCGGCGACGGGGGCGGCGTTGAGCACCGAGATGCTGAGTCCGTCCGGGCCGCTGGTGACCTCGACGGATGTTGTCACCCGGCCGGCGTGACGGACCACATTCGTCAGCGCCTCCTGCACGACACGGTAGGCCGACTCCTCGACCGGTGGTGGTGCGCCGGCCGTTTCGGACAGTGTGAGCGTGATCGGGAAGCCGTCATCGCGGAGATTGTCGACGAGCGACCGGATGTGTGCGAGTGTCGGTCGATCGACGGCCGGGCCGGCCGTCAGCGCACCCGCCGTGCCCAACGGATCCCCCGGAGCGTCCCGCAACGAGTGCAACACCGCTCGTAACTCGTCCAAAGCGCTGCGGCTGGCCGTCTCGATCGCCGACAGTGCGGCCAGCGCCTCCTCCGGCCGCTGTTCGAGCACCACCCGTGCCACGCCCGATCGGACCGCGATCATGCTCAGCGTGTGCGACACGATGTCGTGGACGTCCGCCGACACCCGGACCCGTTCCTCGGCGCGGACCCGGCGCTCCGTCTCCCGGGCCCGATCCGCCGTCTCCGCGCGCAGCCGACGCTCCGCCTGTCGACGGGTACCGAACGCGTATCCCACCAACCAGGCTGGAATGGCGAGAACCAGTTGGATCGCGTTCTGCCCGGTGGCCGGGTGCAACTGCATCGCGGTCAATTCCGCCGTGGTGACCAGCCCGACCGCGGCCACGCTGGCCCGCAGCGACACCTGGCGCGGAAGCCGATCGGCCGCGGTCAGCACCGCGATCCCCAACGCTGGGCCCGCGTTGCTGTGGAACACCGTGAAGCCGACATCGGCCAGCGCTGCCACGGCGAGGACCAGCGACACCGTCACGAGCACCGGTACCGGGACGGCCCGGCGCGCCGCCAGCGGCACGGCCGCGGCGGTGCCGAGGACCAGGATCGCCGCCGTCGGCCCATGTCCCGAACCGCGGAGCAGGACCGGGAGAGTGAACAGTCCGAACGACCCGACGGCCAGAGCGATGTCCAGCAGATCGGGCCATGGCAGATCGCTCCGGCCCAGTCGCATGTGGACCACGTTAGCGAAACGTATCGACGAAGGCGTCATGCGCGAGAATGACGGTGCCGCCTCCGAGGGAGGCCCCGGATCATGCTGGAGAGCGACGCCCGGGCCGGTCGATGTGGCGCAATGTTCCAGTCATGACAAACCACCGGCTGCAGCTGTCCCGTCCCGCCGTCGTCACCGCGACCGTTTCCGTGATAGCCGGACTGGCCAGCGGAGTCGCGAGGTACCTCCACCGATCCGACACGCTCGAACCACAGATCGCGGGCACTGAGGCGTGGCTGCCGCATCTCGGCGTCCTCGCGGTCGTGACCGTCTGGTTCGCGGTGGCATCCCGCCGTAGCCCGCTCGGCTGGAAAGTGATCTTCGTGCCGCTCGGACGTCCGATGGCAGCACGGATCGGAGCCACATTCCGGTCCGGGGCCGGCGTTCCGGCTTTGCTGCGCTGCCTGGCCGTCGCCTTCCTCGTACTGCTGGAGGTGTACATGGCCTGGCGCATCGGACTGCAGGTCTTCGCCGGGCTGGACCCGAACTTCCCCCGCAACGCCTGGGGCGGCCCGTCATACCTCGGCGCGATGTTCTGCCACTACCTCGACGGCGCCCTGCTGTACCCGATCTGCCACGTCCTGCTCCGGCGAGTCACTGTCCCCGCCACCCGGGAAGAAGGCGTCGCCGTGTGATCGGACGAGGTGAATCCGGGCCATCTGCCGAATGCCGATTCCTGAACCTTCTGCTCGCCCTGTCGAAACTGCGTGACCGGCCTGCTCGTATCGGATGCTTCGCCTTGGACGGTGACGAAGGTGCTTGGTCACAGCCAGATCGGGTTGACGATGAACACCTACGCCCAAGTTCTGCCGGGAGATCGAGCGGGCAGCTGTCGACGAGCCCGCGAAGCGCCTTTTCGGCTGACTTGGCTGTACGAATGGCCGTACGGAGACCATGGTGATCTTCTCGACCGGCACTGAGAAGCCGCTGACCTGACGTGGGAAGGGTGCGCCCGGCAGGATTCGAACCTGCGGCCTTGGGATTAGAAGTCCCCTGCTCTATCCGCTGAGCTACGGGCGCGCGCCGACGGTCGTCGCGCCAAGAGGGTACCGCCGCTCCCCGCCCGCCCGGGGGTACGGGTCGGCGCGTCCGTTCCGCCCTTCAGCGTCCCACGCGGGGGCCCGGACCGGCACCACAGTTCCGGCGGTCCGGCGCGGGCCGGGCGGGGCGCGATCCGTACCCTCGTCGGATGCTGCTCGACCAGGAAACCGAGAACGAGATCGTCTTCGAGCTGTGCCAGCTCCTCGGACGGGCGATCCTTCCCCTCACCGGCTCGGACGGGCCGGGCGCGCCGGCCGGCGTCCTCGGCACCGCCTTCTTCTACAGCGAGCTGGTCGGCACCACCGACGACGGGGAGATCGCGCACGAGTGGCTGCTCACCGCCGACACGCTCACCGAGCGGGAGTACGGGGAGATCGGGCTGCGGCCGAGCGTCACCGACCCGGCCGAGGGGGCGGACGAGCCGATCGAGCTGCCCGGTTTCGCCGACCACTGGCTGCACCTGCCGGAGCTGGGGCTCGCCGCGATGCCGACCGGCGGGCTGCACGGCTGGGCCGACGACCGGGGTTGGCGCTGGCGTACCCAGCAGGTCACCGAGGCGGTGGCCGCGCCGGCCGACTCGGTCGCCCGGATCGGCGCGGCGCCCGCCTCGGCGTTCGTGCTGGCCCTGGGCGCGGGCGAGGACGGGTCGCGGCCACTGGAAGCGGTGGTCGAGCGGGTCGCCCGGGACGGCGGCGAGGTGCGGGTCACCACGGAGCTGCCCGCCGGGTACGTGGGCGCGCCGGTGTTCGCGGTCGAGGCCGGGCCGGACGGCGGACCGGCGCTGCACTGCCTGGGCGTGGTGCTGCCGTCGCGCGCGGGCGGGCACCCGGTCGCCACGTTCGACCGGATCCGCGCCGCGCTCGCGGCGGTGGTCACCGACTGAGCCGACCGGGGAGGCCGATCGCATCAGCCCTCTGCGGTCGCGTCGGCCGGCCGCCGCGGTGACGGCGGCGTCGTGGGCTCCGGCTCGGTCGGACCGGCGCGGAGGAATCCCTCCGCCCACCGTCCGACCTCCGCGAAGACCTTCTCGCGTACGCCAGGACTGGACAGCGTGAGGTCGTGCAGCCCGCCGTCGAAGCGGGCCAGCGTGACGTGGTGGCCGAGGCGGGGCGCCCAGCGCACCATGTGCTCGACGTCGAGCACCGCGTCGGCGCCGGTGGCGCTGTCGTGCCACTTGGTACCCCGAAAGCTGCGCGTGGAGCAGGCGAGCAGCACCGGCACCGGGATGTCCAGCCCGGCCCGCAGCCGGCGCTGACCGGCCCGGATCGCGCTGATCCAGCCGGCCCGGACCGGGAACCCGGCCAGCGGCTTCCAGGCCAGGTCGTACCGCCACTCGCCCCGGTGGTCGGCGTGCAGGCTCTCGCCGTACACCGTGCCCAGGCCGAACGGCAGGACACGCTGCGGCGCCCTGCGGCCCAGTCGGGAGACGGCGGCCGCGAGGGGCCGGCGGACCATCCAGGGCGCGTTGATGTCGAAGAAGGGGCTGTTGAGCACGATCCCGTCGACCAGGTCGGCGTCGCGGCGGTCGTGCGCCCAGAGCGAGATGATCAGGCCGCCGGTCGAGTGGCCCATGGCGAGCAGGGTGTCGTGGCCCTCCTCGGCGCGGATGATCTCGGCGGCGGCGTCCAGCTCGGGGAAGTAGTCGCTCAGGTCGCGGCAGAAGTTCGGGGTCTGGTGCGGGAGCAGGCTACGGCCGTACTTGCGCAGGTCGAGCGCGTAGAAGTCCCAGCCACGCTCGGCGAAGAAGTCGGCCACGTGGGTCTGGAAGAAGTAGTCGACGAAGCCGTGCACGTAGAGCACGGCGCGCCCGGTCGGGCGGTCGGCGCGCCGCCGCACCAGGGTCGCGACCACCGGCCCCTCGTCGTCGGTGCCCAGGTCGATCGTCCGCCGCTCGTAGGGGGCGCCCAGCACGTCCGGTTCCACGACCGCGACGGTACGCCGCCGCGCTACCCGGCGGTAGGGGTGCCGGGTTGTAAGGAGGGGCCCCTTGTTAACGCATCCGGTAGAGGAAGGGCCCCTTGTTAACAACGCCTCAGCGCAGGGACGGCCCGCCCGCCGGCACCGTGCGGGCGGGCCGTGCCGGACTTCAGGCGGTTTCGGCGTCCTCGCGCTCGGCGTCCTGCAACGGGGCGACCTCGGGCTGGTCAACGGCGCGCAGGTGCTTGTTGTTGCGCGGCTCCTGCCGGGTCTTCGCGTCGTTGAGCTTGCGGCGCAGGTCGTCCCGGACGTCGTTGAGCGCGGCGTGCAGATCCTCCTCGGTCGAGGTGGTGACGATCTTCTGCCGACCGGCGATCCAGCACTCCAGGGTCACCTTCTGGCCCCGGGCCTCGCGATCCTTGACGGACACCTCCAGCTCGGTGGCGTCGGCGTGGAAGCCGGCGAGCCGGGTGTCCAGGGTCGCGAACTGCTCGGCGATCCAGTTGCGGTCGCCCTGGGAGAACCCGGCACCGACCCGCAGGCACTCGGCCACGGTCGCGGGGTTCGCCACGGCGCTCATCGCGCTGCCTCGCGGACGTCTCGGAGAAGCATCGGAGCTCCCTTTCTCTCGGTTGATCAAGTACTTACCCAACCGGCGTGATTCCGGAACGCCTGCCCTGCCGGCTCCACTCGATCATGCGTCGCCGCAGGTCAAGCGCGTAGGGCCGGTCGGCCTAGCAGATCGGGACCTTGATCAGGGGGTTTTCCACAGGGCGGTCCGTCGTCCACAGGCACGGGGTGGGCGGGTGGTCCGGGCGAGGCGGCCGGACGACGCTCACCGGGACAAGTCGATCCCTGGGAGGGGCGATGTTCGATACGTACGTCACGATCGTCGGCAATGTGCTGACCGCGCCGGAGTGGCGCCGGACCACCCAGAGCGGAACGCTGGTGGCCAACTTCAAGGTCGCCTCGACCGCCCGCCGGCTCGACCGCGACAGCGGCCGCTGGGTCGACGGCAACAGCCTGCGAGTACGGGTGAATTGCTGGCGCCGCATGGCCGAGGGAGTCGCGTCCTCGGTGGCGGTGGGCGACCCGGTGATCGTCGCCGGCCGCCTCTACACCCGGGACTGGACCGACGAGTCCGGCACCCACCGCACGCTCTACGAGCTGGAGGCGGTCGCCGTCGGGCATGACCTGTCCCGCGGCCGGGCCCGGTTCCTGCGCAACCAGCCCCGTGCGGCCACCAGCACTGTCGAGGACGCGGAGGCCGAGCAGCGGGTGCACGGCGAGACGACCGAGCCGGTGCCCGACGGGCAGGCCCCGGCCACCTTCGACGACCGGCCCTTCGACGACGACTTCCCGCCCCCGGAGTACGGCGGCGGCCGGGTCGGACTGGTCGGCACCGTCGAGCGGGTGGGCGAGCCCGACCCGTTCGACGACCGGCCCGGCGAGCGGGGCGCGGCCGACGAACTGTCCGCCGAGGGGGACGACGAGCCGGTCCCGGACGAGGACGACGAACTGGCCGAGACTTCGGGCGGGGACGACCCGGCCGACTCCGAGCCGTCCGCGTCCGGGCCGGCGGCCTCCGGGCCGAACGGCTCCGGGCCGAGCGGCGGGGCCGCCTCGGGCCGTCGCGGGCGGCGGCGCACCCCGGTGCCCGCCTGACGCCCGGTGCAACGGGGGCGCGGGGTGGTGACATCGGCGTCACCACCCCGCGGTACGACTAGGCTGGCCGGCCGGAGGTGGTGACGGGTGCGGCAGGCGACCGCCATGGCGAACGCGACCGGACTGGTGGCGGGCTACGCGCTCGACGCGCTGCTTGGTGACCCCCGCCGGTGGCATCCGGTGGCCGGCTTCGGCCGGGCGGCCGGTGCGCTGGAACAGCGGCTCTACCGCCCCGACCGGTCGGCGGGCGCGGCGTTCACGGCGTTGGCGGTCGGCGCGCCGGTCCTGCTCGGCGCCGCCGCCGCGCTGGCCACCCGCCGTCATCCGGTGGCCCGGGCCGCGCTGGTCGCGGCCGGCACCTGGACGGTGCTGGGTGGGCGCACGCTGCGGCACGAGTCCAGGGTGATGGCACGGGCGCTGGGCCGTGCCGACCTGCCCGCCGCCCGGGCCCGCCTCGGCAACCTCTGCGGGCGGGACCCGTCCGCCCTGGACGAGTCCGAACTCGCCCGTGCCACAGTCGAGTCGGTCGCCGAGAACACCTCGGACGCCGTGGTCGCCCCGCTGGTCTGGGGCGCGGTCGCGGGCCTGCCCGGCCTGCTCGGCTACCGGGCGGCCAACACGCTCGACGCGATGGTCGGCCACCGCTCGCCCCGGTACGCCCGCTTCGGCAGCCCGGCGGCCCGGCTGGACGACGTGCTGAACCTGGTGCCGTCCCGGTTGACCGGGTTGCTCACGGTGGCGGTCGCGCCGGCCGTGCACGGGGACCGCGCCGCCGCCTGGCAGGTGTGGCGGCGGGACCGGGCCGACCACCCGAGCCCGAACGCCGGTCAGTGCGAGGCGGCCATGGCGGGCGCGCTCGGCGTCCGGCTCGGCGGGCGCAACATCTACTTCGGCCGCGCCGAGACCCGGCCGTTCCTCGGTGACGGTCCCCGCCCCGAGGCGCGGCACCTGAAGCGGGCCGCCCGGATCTCCGGCGCTGTCGGCGTGGCCGCGCTCGGCCTGGCCGCGCTCTACCCGGTGACCGTCGGGCGCCTGGCCGGAGCGGCCGGACGGGCCGCGCTGGGCGTCCTCGGCCGAGCGGCTCGGGACTCCGCTCCGGCGGCTCGCGTCCGGGGTCGGGCGGCTCGCGTCCCGGGTCGGGCGGCCGAGGCGTGGAGCGGGGGCCAGGCGCACGGGCACAGGGAGAGCGGGCGGTGAGCGGCGGGCTGCTGGTCGCCGGCACCACCTCCGACGCCGGCAAGAGCGTGCTCACCGCCGGCATCTGCCGCTGGCTGCGCCGCCGCGGCGTCCGGGTCGCGCCGTTCAAGGCGCAGAACATGTCCAACAACTCGGCCGTCGTGGTCGGGCCGGACGGGCGCGGCGGAGAGCTGGGCCGGGCCCAGGCGATGCAGGCCGCCGCCTGCGGGCTCGACGCCGACCTGCGGTTCAACCCGGTGCTGCTCAAGCCGGGCAGCGACCACGCCAGCCAGGTGGTGCTGCTCGGCGAGGCGGTCGACACGGTCACCGCCGGCAACTACCACGAGGTGCGGTCCCGGCTCGCCACCACCGCGTACGCGACGCTGACCGAGCTGCGCGAGGAGTACGACGTGGTGATCTGCGAGGGCGCGGGCAGCCCGGCCGAGATCAACCTGCGCGACGGCGACTACGTCAACATGGGGCTTGCGCGACAGGCCGGGCTGCCGACGATCGTGGTCGGCGACATCGACCGGGGTGGCGTGTTCGCCTCGATGTTCGGCACCGTCGCCCTGCTCGACGCGGCCGACCAGGCACTGGTGGCGGGGTTTGTCGTGAACAAGTTCCGGGGCGACCGCGGGCTTCTGCAGCCAGGGCTGGACATGCTGCGCCAGGTCACCGGCCGTCCCACGTACGGGGTGGTGCCCTGGGCGCTGGACCTGTGGCTGGACGCGGAGGACTCGCTCGCTTACGGGCGGGTGCTCGGCCGTCCGCCCGCGCCCCGGGGCACCGACTGGCTCGACGTCGCGGTGGTGCGGCTACCCCGGATCAGCAATGCCACCGACGTCGAGGCCCTCGCCACCGAGCCGGGGGTGCGGGTACGCCTCACCGTCGAGCCGGCCGAACTGGCCGCCGCCGACCTCGTGGTGCTCCCCGGCACCAAGTCGACGGTCGCCGACCTGGCCTGGCTGCGGGAGACCGGCCTGGCCGACGCGGTACTGGCACACGCCGCCGCCGGACGGCCGCTGCTCGGCATCTGCGGCGGGTTCCAGATGCTCGGCCGGGCGATCCACGACCCGGTGGAGAGCCGCCGGGGCACAGTGCCCGGCCTCGGACTGCTGCCCGTCGAGATCACCTTCGAGCCGCGCAAGACGGTCCGCCGGGCCGAGGGCGCCGCCGCCGGGGACGTGCCGGTGCACGGCTACGAGATCCACCACGGCCGGGTCTCGGCCGCCGACCCGGGTCTCGCGCCGCTGCTGCGCTACGCCGACGGCACCGGCGAGGGCGCGCGCCTCGGCGCCGTGTACGGCACGCACTGGCACGGCGCCTTCTCCTCGGACGCGTTCCGCCGCCGGTTCCTGACCGAGGTCGCGGAGGCGGCCGGACGCACCGGCTTCAAGGTCGCGCCCGACACGTCCTTCGCGGCGGCCCGGGAGCGGACGCTCGATCTGCTGGGCGACCTGGTGGAGCAACACCTCGACACGGACGCGCTGTGGCGGCTGATCGAGTCCGGCCCGCCGCCCGGACTGCCGTTCGTGCCACCCGGCGCACCACCGCGTTAAGACGCCGCCCCGAGCCAGCCGGCGCGCCCGGCGTCCGAGGAGCGACCGGCGTCCGACGACCGCCCGGCGTCCGAGGAGCGCCTGGTGGCCGTGGAGCGCGCGGTTCAGTAGCGCACGTCGGCCGGGCGGTCGGACATCGGCAGCCCGGCCTCCCGCCAGCCCTGCACCCCGCCGATCATGTCGGTGGCCTGCCGCAGCCCCAGCGTCTGAAGGCTGGCGGCTGCCAGACTTGAGCTGTACCCCTCCCGGCACACCACGACGATCTCGCGGTCGTACCCGGTGGCCTCGGGAATGCGCCAGGCGCTCGCCGGGTCGAGCCGCCACTCCAGCACCGTGCGGTCGATGACGATCGCGCCGGGCAGCTCACCCTCCTCGCGGCGCTGCGCCTCGGTACGCGTGTCGATAAGCAGCGCGCCGCCTCGGACCGCCTCGACGGTCTCGTGCGGAGTGAGCCGGCGGAGACCGGCGCGGGCCTGTTCCAGGAGGGCGTCGACGCCCGGACACATCACGTCATGGAGCACCCCCCGATGATGCCCAGCGGCCCGCGCCGCCGCTCGCCGAAACGGTCCGCCCGGGTCGCAGGTTCCAGCGGACGGGGGAACGTTAGCGTCGGTCGGGTGAACGTGGCCCTGATCGAGGCGTACGCCGGGTTGGCCCGCCGGGTGCTGACCGGGCCGGCTCGGTTGGGGCGTACCCGGCTGGTCGCAGTCGACGGGCCCAGCGGCGCGGGCAAGAGCGTGTTTGCGACGCGCCTCGCGGACGCGCTCGCGGAGCGTGCGGGCGGCGTGCGCCCGCCGCTTGTGCACACCGACGACCTGCTCGACGGCTGGGACGACCAGCTCACGTTCTGGGCCCGGCTGGAGGAGCAGGTGCTCGGCCCGGTGCGGGCGGGCCGGGCGGGCGGCTACCGCCGGTACAGCTGGGTGCGCCGGAGCTTCCTGGACCGGGTGGTGCCGGTGCCGGCCGGTCCGGTGCTGATCGTGGAGGGGGTGAGCGCCGCTCGCGCCGCGGTGCGCCCCGAGCTGACCCTGTCGGTGCTCGTCACCGCGCCGGCCGAGCTGCGGTTGCGCCGGGCGCTGGCCCGCGACGGCGCGCAGATCCTGCCGGAGCTGCGCCGCTGGCACGAGGGGGAGCGGGCGCACTTCGCCGCCGACGGCACCGCGGCGGCGGTGGACCTGGTGGTCGACGGGGCGCCCGCCCTGCCGCACGACGCGGACCGCTACTACGTGCGGGTGGGGCGGCGATCGGGCTCGGGCGACGTGACGGCGTAAGGCCAGCATACGATTCCGCTCATGACCACTCCGATCCTCTCCGAGTCCGAGGTGCGCGCCGCCGTCGAGCGGGAACTTCCCGGCGTCCGTGCCGACCTCGAGCGACTCGTCCGCATCCCGGGCATCGCCTTCGAGGGCTTCGACCACTCGCACGTGGAGCGTTCCGCCGGGGCGGTGGCGGAGCTGCTGCGCGGCTGCGGCCTCGACACGCGGATCGTCCGGTCCGGCGGCCAGCCGGCCGTGATCGGCACGAAGGCGGCCCCGCCCGGCGCGCCCACCGTCCTCATGTACGCGCACCACGACGTGCAGCCGGTCGGCGACCTGTCGCTGTGGGAGTCGGACCCGTTCGAGCCGGTGGAGCGCGACGGCCGCCTCTACGGCCGGGGCGCCGCCGACGACAAGGCCGGCATCATGGCGCACGTCGCCGCGCTGCGCGCGTTCGGCGACCGGCTCCCGGTCGGCGTGGTGCTGTTCATCGAGGGCGAGGAGGAGTACGGCTCGGACTCGCTGGAGCGGCTGCTCGCCGAGCACCGCGACGACCTGGCCTCGGACGTCATCGTCATCGCCGACTCCACCAACTGGGACGTCGGCGTACCGGCGCTGACCACCTCGCTGCGCGGCGTCGTGAACTGCTTCGTGGAGGTGCGCACGCTCGACCACGCCGTGCACAGCGGCATGTTCGGCGGCGCCGTGCCGGACGCGCTCACCGCGCTGGTGAAGCTGCTCGCCACGCTGCACGACGAGGCCGGTGACGTCGCGGTGGACGGGCTGGTCGGCCGCGAGGGCGCCAGCGTCGACTACCCGGAGGACCGGTTCCGCGCCGAGGCCGGCCTGGTCGACGGCGCGGAGCTGTTCGGCACCGGCCGGATCACCGACCGGCTCTGGACCAAGCCGGCGCTGGCGATCCTCGGCCTGGACGCGCCGGCCACCGGCGAGGCGCCGAACGCGCTGGTGCCGTCGGCGAAGGCGAAGCTGAGCGTACGGCTGGCGCCGGGCGAGGACCCGAAGAAGGCGTACGCGGCGCTGGCCGCGCACCTGGAGCGGCACGCGCCGTGGGGCGCGCAGGTGTCGGTGACACTGGAGCACGACGGCGCGCCCTGCGTCATCGACGCCTCCGGCCCGATGTTCGACGCGGCCCGGTCGGCGTTCAAGGCGGCCTGGGACGGCACCGACCCGGTGGACATCGGGGTGGGCGGGTCGATCCCGTTCATCGCCACGTTCCAGGAGATGTTCCCGCAGGCCGCGATCCTGGTCACCGGCGTGGAGGACCCGCACGCGCGGGCGCACGGGCCGAACGAGAGCCTGCACCTGGGCGAGTTCGCCCGCGTCTGCCTGGCCGAGGCGCTGCTGCTGGCCCGGGTGGCGGAGGCCGGAAACCGCGCCTGAGGTGTCGAAACCGTAACTTCGGGGCCGATGTCGGCGTTTGTGGTGTGTCGGCGGGCGGGGTGTTATAGCCTTTCGAACATGCGTACGAACGACGAGATTGAGCGGCTTCAGGCCGCCGTCCGTGCTCTGGGGGACGTCGACGTCTCCGCGTGGTCCGAGGACACGCTCAAGGAACAGATCGGCGAGCTCTCCGCCGCGCTGGTCACGCTCGACGCGCTGCTCACCCGGGTCGCCGAGGGCGTGCGCGGCCGCGGCCTGCGGATCGAGG
Organism: Micromonospora echinospora; assembly: GCF_014203425.1. NCBI lineage: Bacteria > Bacillati > Actinomycetota > Actinomycetes > Micromonosporales > Micromonosporaceae > Micromonospora > Micromonospora echinospora. The sequence goes on along the minus strand of NZ_JACHJC010000001.1, from coordinate 6,288,731 downwards.
AACCGGTCTCGGCCTGACCGGCCGCCGGTGACCCGGCCACCCCTGTGGTGTGCCGGGTCGCCGGATCGGCCCCGATGCCGCAGGTGGCTGGCAGGATATGGGCGTGCGTTTCGCGGAGCTGGCGGCTACCTCGGCCGCGGTCGGCGCCACCAGTGGCAGACGGGCCAAGGTGGAGCTGCTGGCTGCTGCGCTGCGAGGGCTGGAGCCGGGCGAGATCCCGGCCGGCGCCGGCTATCTCGCCGGTGAGCTGCGCCAGCGTCAGACGGGTGTCGGCTGGGCCGGCCTTCGTGACCTGCCCCCGCCGGCCGCCGAGCCGACGCTCACCGTCGCCGCCGTCGACGCGGCGATCGAGGAGATCTCCCGCGTCGCCGGGGCCGGTTCGCAGGCCCGGCGGCGGGACCTCGTCGGCCGTCTGTTCGCCGCCGCGACCGCCGACGAGCAGCGTCTGCTGACCGGCCTGTTCCGGGGCGAGCTGCGTCAGGGCGCGCAGGCCGGCCTGCTGGCCGACGCGGTCGCCCGCGCCGCCGACGTACCGGTCGCGGCCGTCCGGCGTGCCCTGCTGCTCGCCGGTGACCTGCGCGCGGTGGCGGTCGCGGCGCTCACCGGCGGCGCTCCGGCGCTGGCCGGGTTCGGGCTCCAGGTGGGCCGGCCGCTCGCGCCGATGCTGGCGCAGAGCGCGCCCTCGGTCGACGAGGCGCTCACCGCCACCGGCGTGCCGGCGACGGTCGACGTGAAGCTCGACGGCATCCGCATCCAGGTGCACCGCTCCGGCCCGGACATCGCCGTCTTCACCCGCAGCCTGGACGAGATCACCGGCCGGCTGCCCCAGGTGGTGGCCGCCGTCCGCGCGCTGCCCGCCCGCGAGCTGGTGCTCGACGGTGAGGCGATCGGGCTGGACGCGGCCGGCCGGCCGCTGCCGTTCCAGGAGACGTCCAGCCGGGCGGCCCGGCGCGCAACGCCCAGCACCACCGGGCCGACGCAGGTCGCGCCCGCAGTGCTGGCCGCCGCCGAGCGCACCGGCGAGCCGGTGCTCACGCCGTACTTCTTCGACCTGCTGCACCTCGACGGCGCCGACCTGATCGACGCGCCCGGGCGGGAGCGGTGGGCGGCCCTGGCCGGCGCGGTCGACGCGTCGCTGCTCGTCGACCGGGTCGAGGTGGACGACGCGGAGCAGGCAGCCACGGCGTTCGCGGCGGCTGTCGACGCGGGTCAGGAAGGCGTGGTCGTGAAGGATCCGGCCGCGCCCTACGACGCCGGCCGGCGCGGCTCGGCCTGGGTGAAGGTCAAGCCGCGGCACACGCTCGACCTGGTGGTGCTCGCGGTCGAGTGGGGCAGTGGCCGGCGGGAGGGGTGGCTGTCGAACCTGCACCTCGGCGCCCGCGACCCGCGGACCGGCGAGTTCGTCATGCTCGGCAAGACGTTCAAGGGGCTCACCGACGAGCTGCTGCGCTGGCAGACCGAACGGTTCCTGTCGCTCGCAGTGGAGAAGGGCGACTGGGAGGTGCGGGTCCGGCCGGTGCAGGTGGTCGAGATCGCGTTCGACGGGGTGCAGACCAGCAGCCGCTACCCGGGTGGCATGGCGTTGCGCTTCGCCCGCGTGCTGCGTTATCGCCACGACAAGACGGCCGCCGAGGCGGACACCATCGACGCGGTCCGCGCCATCCACGCCGGCCGAATCACCGGCTGACCGGTCCTGCTCAGGCGGACGTGGGGGCGGCCGGCTCGGCGGCCCGGTCCACCGGCTCGCCCGGCTTGTCCAGCCCGGCGAGTCGCCGGGCCTCGCGGCGCGCCACCCAGCCGTAGCCGAACAGGCTCATCACCGCGAAGATCCACCACTGCCACACGTAGCCGAAGTTCTGCCAGTTGTTCGTGTGCCCGATCTGCACCGCCTGGAAGGCCGGGTCGGCGGCCGGCGTCTGCCCGTCGAGCAGCACGTATCCGCCGGTCACCGGATAGGGGAGCTGCTCGGCCAGGCGGGGGATGTCGATGCGCCGGGCCTCCAGCTTCCCGTCGCGCCGGCCGACCCCGCCCCCGCCGCTCTCGCTGGCGACCACCCGGCCGGTCACTGTCACCTCGCCGTCCGGCGCCGCCGGCACCTGCGGCTGCACCGTCGCGCCGGCCCCCGGCGCGGGCGGAATCCAGCCCCGGTCGACGAGCACCGCGCTGCCGTCGGCGAGCACCAGCGGGGTGAGCACCTCGAAGCCGACCGTCCGGTCGACGGTCCGGCCGCGGATCAGGACGGTGTTCGTGCTGTCGTACCGGCCGGTGGCGGTGACCCGGCTCCAGGTCAGCTCCTCGGCCGGAGCGGGACCGACGGCACCCGCGCCGCCGGTGGGCGCGGGCAGCGCGTCGCGCAGCGGCGCGGGCGTCATGGTGGCTCCGGCGTCGATCCGGTCGTTGATCGCCGTCCGGCCCCGGTAGCGGTCCAGCTGCCAGTTACCCAGGAAAACCATCACCGTCGCGGCGACGAGCGTCAGCGCGAGGTAGCCGAGCCAGCGCGGGGTCAGCAGGAACCGGTACACGTTGGCCAAGGCTACCCGTATGAGCGATGCCACTCGCCGTCGCCAGCCAGAAACGGCGGTATGCGCGGACCTCGCGGGCCGGGCCGGGCGGGTATGGTCACGCGGGCGGAAACCACCCACATCAGGAGTCGATGATGACCGACGTGCCGCGCGTCGTGCTGAGTGCGCCCTCCTCGGGGCACGGCACGGGCGCCGTCTCTCTCGGCCTGCTGGCGGCCCTCGCCGACCGGGAACTCCCGGTGGCCGGTTTCAAGGTCGGGCCGGACCAGGTGGACGCGGCGTACCTCGGGCTCGCCGCCGGCCGCCCCGGGCGCACGCTCGACCCGAGACTGGTCGGCCCGGAGCGGATCGTCCCGCTCTTCGCGCACGGCGCGGCCGGATCCGGGTTCGCCCTGGTGCAGGGGACGATGGGCCTCTACGACTCGGTCGCCGGGCGGCCGGAGAGCGAATCCACAGCGGCGGTGGCCACCGCGCTGCGCAGCCCGGTGGTGCTCGTGGTGGACGTGGCCGCGATGGGCCAGTCGGTGGCCGCGCTGGTGCACGGCTTCCGGGCGTACGACGACGAACTCTGGCTGGGCGGCGTGATCCTCAACCGGGTGGCCTCGCCCCGGCACGAGGCGCTGCTGCGCGAGGCGCTCGACGACGTCGGCGTACCGGTCTACGGCGCGCTGCGCCGGCACGAGCTGCCCCCCGTCCTGCCCGCCCGGCGGCATGGCACCGGTCCAGTGGTGCGCGGCGACGCCGACGCCGAACGCGGCGTGCGCCGGCTCGGGGAGGCGGTGGCGGCCACCGTCGACCTCGACCGGCTGCTGGTGCTGGCCCGGTCCGCCCCGGCGCTCACCGTGGAGCCGTGGTCTCCGGAGCCGGCCGACGCCCCGCCGGCGTCGGCGGAGCGCCCGGTGGTCGCGCTGGCCGGTGGCCCGGCCGGCGCCTACAGCCACCCGGAGGTCGCCGAGCTGCTGCGCGCCGCCGGCGCCGAGGTGGTCACGCTCGACCCGCTGCGCGACGAGGCGCTGCCCGCCGGGGCTCGGGCGCTCGTCGTCGGCGGCGGGTTGCCCGAGACGTACGCGGAGCAGCTCTCCGCCAACCGCCGCCTCTGCATCGCGGTGGCCGAGCTGGCCCGCTCGGGCCGCCCGGTGATCGCCGAGGGGGCCGGCCTGCTCTGGCTGGCCCGGGAGCTGGACGGCCTGCCGATGTGCGGCGTGCTGGACGCGGTCGGCACGGTCCGGGACGGCCTGGTGGTCGGCTACCGAACGGCCACGGCGGTCGCGGACAGCGTGGTGGCGCCGGCCGGTACGACGGTGACCGGGCACAAGCAGCACGCCGCTGTGCTGACGCCGCGTGCCGGTGAGCGGCCGGCCTGGCGCTGGGAGGGCGGCAACCCGGAGGGTTTCGTCCGGCAGGCCGTGCACGCCTCGCAGCTCGTGCCGCACTGGGCCGCGCACCCGGGCGTCGCGGCCCGGTTGGTGGCCGCCGCGCTGGCCCCCGTGCCCGCGCCGGCCTGACCTGTCAGGTGCCGGCCTGCCCCCGCCGCAACGCCGATCAAGGAGCTCGCGTCGGCGGATCAGGCGATCCGGACGCAAACTCCTTGATCGACTACCCGGGCGCACCCCCGGGCGGATCAGGGCGGGTCAGCCGACTATCTGGTCCGAGGGTGGGGTGAACTGGCGGGTCGGCTGGCCCTTCAGCGAGTCCCGCAGCGTCTGCGCCACCGCGTTCACCGGGATCTGCGACTGCCCGTCGCCCACCGCGTTGAACGGATTGTCCGGGTCGGCGATGAAGCTCGCCGCCGCCAGCTCCGGCGTGTAGCCGACGAACCAGGCCGACCGGGTGCTGTCCGTCGTACCCGTCTTGCCGGCGACCGGCCGCCCCACGGTGCCGCGGACGCTGTCGGCTGTCGACCAGCCGCCGCAGCTCCCCTTGGCCGGGGTGTCGCCGGTCGGGCAGCGTGCCGCGTCCGTGGCGGCCCGGGCCGCGTCCGCGTTCACCACCTGCCGGCACCGGGGCTTGGCCACCTCCCGCTGCACCCCGCCCGGTGTGGTGTACGTGGCGGGCGTGCCGTCCCGGTTCATGATCGAGTTGACCGGGATCGCCTCGCAGTAGCGCCCGTCGGCGGCGATCGCGGCGTAGGCGTTCGCCATCTCCAGCGGGGTGGCGTCGGAGACGCCGAGCGTGAACGCGCCCCACTTCTTCACCTTTGCGGGTGACGCCTGGTCGCGGTCCACATCGGTACGCCAGCGCAGCCCCAGCTGCTCGGCCAGGTGCACCCCGGCGTCCGCGCCGATCTTCTCCTCCAGTTGGACGAAGTACGTGTTCACCGACTTGCCGAAGCCGGACCACATGGTCTGCCGCCCGGTCATCGCGCCGCTGGCGTTCGACGGCGCCCATCCGTCGTAGACGGCCGACTTGTACGTGTACGGCGAGTCGTACGCGGTGGACAGCGGCATCCCGGCGTTGAGCGCGGCGAGCATCGGGAACATCTTGAACGTCGAACCGGCCTGGTAGCCCGGGAGCGTCCCGCCGCCGAGCAGTGGCGCCACAGTGTTCGGGTAGTTCGCCTTGACCTTCGGGCCGGCCTCCGGGTTCGAGCTGTTCGGGTTCTCGGCCAGGTCGAGCGAGTAGTTCCGGTTCACCGCCATCGCCTTGATCCGCCCGGTGCCGGGCTCGGCGACCACGATGCCGTTGGCGAACGGGCTGCCGGTGTTGTCCTGGGCGCCCACGTTCTTCTCGGCCGCCGCCTGGGTCTTCGGGTCGACGGCGAGCACGATCCGGTAGCCGCCCCGGCGCAGCTTGTCCATCCGTTCCAGCCGGTTCTCGCCGAACGCGGGCTGGGAGCTCCACCAGTTCTTCAGGTAGTCGCAGTAGAAGCCCCAGCTGCGGTGCCCGCCGTCGATGGCGGCGCAGTCGTTCGGCGGGTCGGTCAGCTTCAGCTTGATCGGCTGGCCCTTGGCGGCCGTTGCGGCGTCCGGCGACAGGTAGCCGAGGCGGGCCATGTTGTCCAGCACGTAGTTGCGCCGGGCGGTGGCGTCCTTCTGGTCGGAGGTGATCGGGTCGTACTCCGACGGCGACTTCACCAGCCCGGCCAGCGTGGCCGCCTCGACCGGGGTGAGCGTGGCCGGGGTCTTGGAGAAGAAGATCTGCGAGGCGGCGTAGATCCCGTAGGCGCGGTGGCCGAAGTACGCCGAGTTGAGGTAGCGCTCCAGGATCTGTTCCTTGCTCAGGTGCTTCTCGATGTCCATCGCCATGCGCATCTCCTTGACCTTGCGCAGGCTGGTCTGCTGAGTCGCCTCCTGGACATCCCTGGGCGTGGTCGCGCTGTCCCGAAGCGCCATCCGCACGTACTGCATGGTGATCGTCGAGGCGCCCTGGGAGACGCCGCCGGATCGGGCGTTGGAGACGAAGGCACGCGCCACGCCCTTCGGGTCGACGCCGTGGTGCTGGTAGAAGCGGTTGTCCTCGGCGGCGACGATCGCCTGCTGGATGTTCGGCGACATGCTCTCGATCTTGGTGTACTGCCGGTACTCCTCGTAGAACATGGTCAGCACGGTCCGGCCGTCCGGCGCGTAGACGTACGAGGTCTCGGCCGGCAGCGCGGTCTTGAGGATGTTCGTCTTCTGTTCCATCGCGTGCGCGGTGGCCTTGGCCCCGAGGCCGGTGACGGCGACCAGCGGGTACAACGCGGCGGCGACGACGATGCCGGCGATCAGCCCGGCGCGGAGAAGGGGAACGAGACGGCCAGCGGAAGCAAGGGGACGATTGCTCACTCGGTCAAGCTATGACATTTCCGATTCGGAAATGAGAAGAACTCATAAACCAGCGGACCGTGACGCGACCCACGCCCTGATGCGCTGTCCCGGGCGGCGGCTTCCCGGCAGGATCGCGGACATGCCCGCACCACCGACCGGGAGCGCCGCCGCGCTCGACGAGCCCGACCTGGGCCACCACGGAGACGCCGAGGCCACGCCCGGCCTGGTCGACCTGGCGGTGAACGTGCGCCGTGCCCCGATGCCGGACTGGCTGGCCGACCCGGTCACCGCCGCGCTGGGCGACCTGGCCGCGTACCCGGACCCCGCGCCGGCCCGCGCCGCCGTCGCTCACCGGCACGGGCGACCCCCGGAGGAGGTACTTCTCACCGCCGGGGCCGCCGAAGGCTTCGTGCTGATCGCCCGCGCCCTGTCCGATGCCCGCCGCCCGGTGGTGGTGCACCCGCAGTTCACCGAGCCGGAGGCAGCGCTGCGGGCCGCCGGGCACCGGGTGGACCGCGTCCTGCTCGACCCGGCCGACGGCTTCCGCCTGGACCCGGCCCGCGTCCCGGACGACGCCGACCTGGTCATGATCGGCAACCCCACGAACCCGACCTCGGTCCTGCACCCGGCGGGCACGATCGCCGCGCTGGCCCGTCCCGGTCGGGTGCTCGTGGTCGACGAGGCGTTCGCCGACACCACCGCCGCGCCCGGCGTCGACGGCGAGCCCGAGTCCTTCGCCGCCCGCCGCGACCTGCCCGGCCTCGTAGTGGTGCGCAGCCTCACCAAGACCTGGGGCCTGGCCGGGCTGCGGATCGGCTACCTGCTCGGCGACGCCGCGCTGCTGGCCCGGTTCGCCGCCGCGCAGCCGCTCTGGGCGGTCTCCACCCCGGCGCTCGCCGCCGCCACCGCCTGCGCCACGCCGGCCGCCGTCGCCGCCGAACGCGCCATCGCCGCCGAACTCGCCGCCGACCGCGACCACCTGGTGGCCCGCCTGTCCGGCCTGCCGGGGGTACGCGTGGCGGGGCGCCCGGCCAGCGCCTTCGTGCTGATCCACCTCGCCGGCGCCGCCGAGGTGCGGGAGCGGCTGCGCGCGCTCGGCTGGGCGGTACGCCGGGGCGACACGTTCCCCGGGCTCGGCCCGGACTGGCTCCGGATCGCGGTACGCGACCCGGGCACCACGGACGCGTTCATCAGGACGCTGGCAGGGATCCTGGAGGCATGATGCTGGAGTCCACAGTCGCGGCGATCCGGTCGCTGGACGAGGCCGCCATGGCGGCGGCGCGCGAGTTGCAGGGCCGGCTGACCAAGCCCGCCGGCTCGCTCGGCGCCCTGGAGCCGCTCTCGGTACGCCTCGCCGGGCTGGCCGGCGCCTGCCCGCCGCCGCTGCCCGAGCCGGCCGCGGTGGCGATCTTCGCCGGTGACCACGGCGTGCACGCCCAGGGCGTGACCCCGTGGCCGCAGGAGGTCACCGCCCAGATGATCGCCAACTTCCTGGCCGGCGGCGCGGTGGTCAACGCGTTCGCCCGGCAGGCCGGCGCCTCGGTCACGGTGGTGGACGTCGGCGTGGCCACCCCGGTCCCTGGCGCCGAATCCGCCGATCCGGCCGGGCCGCGTCTGGTGGCCGCGAACGTCCGCGCCGGCACCCGGGACATGACGGTCACCGCCGCGCTGACCCGGGACGAGGCCCGCGCGGCGCTCGAGACCGGCATCCGGGTCGCGGGCGAGCTGATCGACGCCGGGGCGGGCATCCTGCTCACCGGCGACATGGGCATCGGCAACACCACCCCGTCGGCCACGCTCATCGCCGCGTTCTCCGGCGTGGACGCCGAGGCGGCCACCGGCCGGGGCACCGGGGTCGACGACGAGACGTACACCCGCAAGGTGGCGGTGGTGCGCGCCGCGCTGGCCCGGCACCAGCCCGACCCGGCCGACCCGCTGGGCGTCCTCGCGGCGGTCGGCGGCCTGGAGCACGCCGCGCTGACCGGCCTGATCCTGGGCGCCGCCGCCCGCCGGGTGCCGGTGCTGCTCGACGGCGTGATCGCGGTGAGCGCCGCGCTCGCCGCCGCCGCGTTCGCGCCGGATGCGGTGGGCGCCATGGTCGCCGGGCACCGCAGCGCCGAGCCGGGCGCCACGGCGGCGCTGCGGCACCTCGGCCTGGAGCCGTTGATCGACCTGGGGCTCCGGCTCGGCGAGGGCACCGGGGCGCTGCTGGCCCTGCCGGTCGTCACCGGCGCGGTACGGGTACTGCACGAGGTCGCCACGTTCGACTCCGCCGGGGTGGCGGAGAAGTGACCGGACCGACGTCGCCCAGCCCGTACCCCCTGGGGTTGCGGCTGGACGGGCGGCGCGTGGTCGTCGTGGGCGGGGGAGCGGTCGCCACCCGGCGGGTGCCGGCGCTGCTCGACGCCGGCGCGGACGTCCTGCTGGTGTCGCCCGAGCTGACCCCGGCGCTGCGCGCGCACGTCGACGCCGGGCGGCTGCACTGGGAGCCGCGCCGGTTCGCCCCCGGCGACCTGGACGGCGCCTGGCTGGTCCAGGTGGCTGTGGACGACCGGGCCGCCGCCGCGGCGGTCAGCGCCGCCGCGGCCGAGCGGCGGATCTTCTGCGTCCGCGCCGACGACAGGTCGGCGGCGAGCGCGTGGACCCCGGCGGTGACCCGGCACGGCCCGGTCACGGTGGCGGTCCTCGGCGGCGGCGACCCTCGGCGCGCGATGGCCGTCCGCGACGCCGTCCGCGAGCTGCTCGCAAGGAAGGGCCCCCCGTTAACGCCTCAGGTAGAGGAAGGGCCCCCTGTTAACACCGGCGGGCGAGTCGCGCTGGTCGGCGCCGGGCCGGGTGACCCGGAGCTGATCACCGTGAAGGGATGGCGGCTGCTCACCGAGGCCGAGGTGGTCGTCGCCGACCGGCTCGTGCCCGGACTGCTCCTGGACGAGCTGCGCCCCGACGTCGAGCTGGTCGACGCGTCCAAGATCCCGTACGGGCCGTCGCGCGCCCAGGAGGAGATCAACCGGATCCTGGTGGACCGGGCGCGGGCCGGCAAGTTGGTGGTGCGGCTCAAGGGCGGCGACCCGTACGTCTTCGGCCGAGGCGGCGAGGAGCTGCTCGCCTGCGCCGAGGCGGGCGTGCCGGTGACAGTGGTGCCCGGGGTGACGAGCGCGGTCGCGGTGCCCGAGGTGGCGGGCGTCCCGGTGACCCACCGGGGAGTGGCGCACGAGTTCACAGTGGTCTCCGGGCACGTCGCGCCCGACTCGCCCGCGTCGCTGGTGCGCTGGGAGGCGCTGGCCGGGCTGCGCGGCACGCTCGTGATCCTGATGGGGCTGAAGAACCTCGCCGCGATCGCCGCGACCCTGATCGCGCACGGCAAGCCGGCGGACACCCCGGCCGCGGTGATCCAGGAGGGCACCACAGCGGGCCAGCGGACGCTGCGCTGCACGCTCGCCACTGTCGCCGCCGACGTCGAGGCCGCCGCGCTGCGCCCGCCCGCGATCGTCGTGGTCGGCGACGTCGTGCACGCCCTGACCCCCCACACCCCGGCCTGACCCGCCCGCCCTCCGCCCCGCCCCGCCCCGCCCCGCCGATCTTGCACTTGGTGCCCGTCAGTTGCCCGTTACAGCCCATTTATCTGGGCAGCAAGTGCAAGATCGCCGACCAGGCGGGGCGGGGGGTGGGGCGGGGACGGCGGCGGGGGACCGTTGGGTCTCCCGCCGCCGTCCGGGCGCTTCGGTCAGGTCACTGCTTGAGCATGTTGTCCAGCAGCAGGGCGCAGCGGATCAGGCCCAGGTGGCTGTACGCCTGCGGGTGGTTGCCCAGCCCGCGTTCGGCCAGCGGGTCGTACTGCTCCGGGAGCAGCCCGGTCGGCCCGGCCGTGTCGACCATCTGGGTGAACAGCTCCTCGGCATCGCTGCGGCGGCCGGTGCGCAGGTATGCCTCGATCAGCCACGACGTGCAGATGTGGAAGCCGCCCTCGCGGCCGGGCAGGCCGTCGTCCCAGTGGTACCGGTAGACGACCGGGCCGCTGCGCAGCTCCGCCTCGATCTTGAGCACTGTGGAGAGGAAGCGCGGGTCGTCGCCGGCGAGCAGCCCGGAGATGCCGATCCACAGCGACGAGGCGTCCATCTCCTCGTAGCCGTAGGCCACGCTGTACGCCTCGGCCTCCGGGTGCCAGCCGTGCTCCAGCACGTTCGAGGCGATCCGGTCGCGCAGCTCGACCCACTCGGGCCGGTCCTCGCCGCCGTGCCGCCGCACCACGTGCAGCGCCCGGTCCACTGTCATCCAAAGCATGACCTTGGAGAAGACGTGGTGCCGCGGTGGGAGGCGGGCCTCCCAGATGCCGTGGTCGGGCTCGTGCCAGCGGCGGCGTACCGCCTCGACCATGTTCTCCAGGACCCGCCACTCGTCGTCGCGGATCGAGCCCCGGGCGTCGGCCACTGCCGCGATCAGGTCCGCGACCGGGCCGAACACGTCGAGCTGGAGCTGGTGGTTGGCGAGGTTGCCGACCCGTACCGGCCGGGAGCCGGCATACCCCGGCAGCGTGTCGATGACCGCCTCGGCGCCCAGCTCGAAGCCGTCCACCGTGTAGAGCGGGTGCAGCCGCTCCGGGTGCCCGCCGGTGCGCTCGACAACGCCGTCGATCCAGCGCAGCAGCCCTTCGGCCTCCTCGGTGGAGCCGAGGTCGACAAGCGCGCGGGCGGTCATCGCGGCGTCGCGCAGCCAGCAGTAGCGGTAGTCCCAGTTGCGGACACCACCCAGTTCCTCCGGCAGCGAGGTGGTGGCCGCGGCGAGGATCGAGCCGGTCGGCTCGTGGCAGAGCCCGCGCAGCGTCAGCGCGCTGCGGGCGACCAGGTCCCGGGCGGTGGCGGGCAGCCGCAGCGAGGCCACCCAGTCCTTCCAGGGCTGCTCGGCGGCGGCCTGCCGCTCGTGCGCCGGCAGCCGGTGCGGCTCCAGGCTCTGCGTGCCGAAGCGCAGCTCCAGCACCACCTGGCCGCCGGCCGCCGACAGGTCGACCACCGCCTTCGCGGTCTCGTACCCGGCGTCGTTTGTGACCTCCCACTCGACGCCGGGGGAGTGCAGCGCGACCGGCTCGTTGGAGCCGAGCACCAGCAGGCCGTCGTCGAGCGGCTGGAGCTGCACCGCGACCTGGCCGAACTCGGGGCGTGGCGCGAACTCGACGCGGGCCCGTCCGGTGCCGCTGAGCACCCGGACCAGTGTCGAGTCGCCGCTGACCACGGCCGGGTCGTCCGGCGTGGTCTGCCGTACCGGAAGGTCGAGCCAGTCGGTCACGGTCAGGCCGGACCAGCGGGTCTCCACGGTCATCGTGTTGCTGCGGTAACGCTGGCCGAGCGGGATGCCGCCGCGCTCCGGGCCGACCGTGAAGTGCCCGGCCGGGCTGCCGCCGACCAGATCGGCGAAGATCGCCGCCGAGTCGGGCTTCGGGTGGCACAGCCAGGTGATCTTGGCTTCGGGGGTGACGAGCGCGACGGTACGGCCGTTGGCGAGCATCGAGTGCCGCTCGATCGGCACCGCCCGCTCGCCGAAGAGCCAGTGCCGCCGCGTCTCCAGCAGCAGCCCGAGCGCCCGGGCCGCCTCGATCGGCTGGGCCACCCGGTAGTCGGCCCGGGTCTCCCCGGGACCGATCTTGATGCCGACGTCCGGCCCGGCCAGGTTGCCGAAGGCGTTCTCGTCGGTGACGTCGTCGCCGATGAACAGCACCGCGCTGGCGGCGAGCTGGGTACGGAGCTGGTCGACGGCGGTGCCCTTGTTGGTGACCACCACCGACAGCTCGATGACTTCCTTGCCCTGGGTGACTGTCACGCCGTCCCAGGTCGCCGGTCCGCTGCGGACCGCCTCGACGGCCCGGGCGGCGACGTGCGGGTCGACGCCGCGGGTGTGCACGGCGACGCTCGCGGGCTTGCGCTCCAGGCGGATGCCCGGGTGCGCGGCGGCGATCTCCCGCAGCGCCTCGCGGAGCCGGTGCCGGACCGCGATCAGCTCGGGTGTGAGGCGTTCGACGAATCCGATGTCGAACTCCGAGCCGTGGCTGCCGACGAGGTGCACCTCGCTTGGTAGCCGGGAGAGCGTGGCCAGGTCGCGCAGCGCGCGGCCGGAGACGACCGCGACGCTGGTCTGCGGCAGCGAGGCCAGGGCGCGTACCGCGGCCACCGACTCCGGCAGCGGCACGGCCTTGCTCGGGTCCTCGACGATCGGCGCCAGCGTGCCGTCGTAGTCGCAGGCGACCAGAAGCTGCGGAACCCGGGCGATGCGGCCGATCGCGGCACGCAGTTCGGGATCCAGCACGCCGCCGTGGGCGGCGGCGAGGGCGGGCGAGGTCACGCAGCCTCCGTATCTCCGACGCCGAGCTCGCTGAGGAACGACTTGGCCCAGTGGCCCACGTCGTGGCTGCGCAGATGGCGCTGCATGACGCGCATCCGGCGGCGGGCTTCGGGCTTTTCGACATGCACGGCCCGCAGCAACGCGTCCTTCACCGCGTCCGGGTCGTGCGGATTACACAGGAACGCCTGGCGCAGCTCCGTGGCAGCGCCGGCGAACTCACTGAGCACGAGCGCGCCGCCCTGGTCGGCGCGCGATGCGACGTACTCCTTGGCCACCAGATTCATTCCGTCTCGCAGCGGGGTCACCATCATGACGTCGGCCGCGACGTACATCGCGGCCAGTTCGGAGCGACTGTACGACTGATGCAGATAATGCACTGCAGGCACGCCGACCCGGCCGAATTCACCATTGATCCGGCCAACCTCGCGTTCCACCTTCACCCGAAGTGCCTGGTAGTGCTCCACACGCTCGCGGCTGGGCGTGGCGACCTGCACCATAACCGCGTCGGGAACTGTCAACTTTCCGTCAGCAAGGAGTTCGCGGAAGGCCTTCAGGCGGAGTTCGATGCCCTTGGTGTAGTCGAGCCGGTCGACGCCCAGGATGATGGTCTTCGGGTTGCCCAGCTCCTCACGGATCTGCTTGGCGCGGGCCTGGATCGCCGGGTCCTCGGCCAGTCGCTCCATCTCCTTGGTGTCGATTGAGATGGGGAACGCGCCGGCCTTCACCTGCCGGCCGTCGACCTGGATCATCTGGCCCTCGTAGCGCAGGCCGAGCAGGTGCCGGGCCAGGCGTACGAAGTTCTGCGCCGCCAGCCGCTGCTGGAAACCGACGAGGTCCGCGCCGAGCAGGCCGCGCAGGATCTCGGTGCGGAACGGCATCTGCATGAACAGCTCGATCGGCGGGAACGGGATGTGCAGGAAGAAGCCGATCCGCAGGTCCGGCCGCAGCTCGCGGAGCATCGCCGGCACCAGCTGGAGCTGGTAGTCCTGGACCCAGACGGTGGCGCCCTCGGCCGCCACGTCGGCGGCGGCCTCCGCGAACCGGGCGTTGACCAATCGGTACGCCTCACGCCAGCGCCGCTTGTAGGCGGGCGTCTCCACCGCGTCGTGGTAGAGCGGCCAGATCGTCGCGTTCGACTGGCCCTCGTAGTAGCGCTCCAGCTCTTCGGCGCTCAGCGGCACCGGGTGCAGCCGGATGCCCTCCAGGTCGAACGGCTCGGGCGCGGCGCCGGTGCCGCCGGCCCACCCCACCCAGGTGCCCTGGTGCTCGGCCAGCACCGGGTGCAGCGCGGTGACCAGCCCGCCCGGGCTGCGCCGCCACTGCCGCCCTTCGGGTGTGCTCACCTCGTCGACCGGCAGGCGGTTGGCCACTACGACAAAGGAGCTACGGACGGTCACGATCGGCCACCTCCGGGTACTGACGGGTCCACCGCGATGAGCGTACTGAGCGTAGCTGCGGCCTCTGTTGCCCCGTGCCGGAGTTACCTACCCGTCCCAGAACCGCCGAACCCACCGCGTGATCTTGTCGACACCGGTGGCTCAGAGGTCGATGATCGGCCACTCCTTCGGCAGCACCTCACCGAGCAGTTCCCGCCGGTCGCTCATGATCGGTGTGGTGGCCCGTGCGGCCTCCAGCGCCACCTGGGCGAGGTCCATGCTCAGGAGCGTGCGCGACCAGCCGCCGAGGAACATGCACATGTCGTGCGCCACGGGGGTGACGACCACGTGGTCGAGATCGCCGAGGATGTCCAGCAGGCGCCAGCCGTCGACGGCCACCTGCCGGTACGCCTCGGCGAGACACAGCGCCGGCAAGATCACCGACTGCCCCCGGTCCGCGACCGACGCGATCTGCTCCCCGACCGCCTCGGTGCCGTCCGAGTAGGCCAGCAGGCAGGCGGTGTCGAGCACCAGCCCGGGGTCAGTCACGGGTCTGCCGTCCACGTGACGACTCGTTCAGCAACGCGGCGGCCCGGGCGCGCAGTTCCGGGGTGATCTTCGCCTGGGCCGCGTCGAGCGCGTGGCCCGCGTCGGCGAGCCCGCCGTCGGACAGCCGGAAGCCGACCTGCCGGAGCGTGCGCCGGGTGCGCTCTCCCGCCATCCGCTGCCGCACGCTCTCGGTGACGAACGCGGAGACGTTCGGCTCCTGGGCCAGTCGTTCGGCCACGTCGTCGGGCACGCTGATGGCGATCTTCTTGGTCATACTGGCGACGTTAACGAGTAGTACCGGTGTCGGCAAGGAGGCGCGCCGCCGTACCGCTGGGGTGGGGTGATGTGGGCGTGGCGGTCCGTACCTGTCAGGATTGACGGTGGCGTGCGTGCGGCCGGCTCCCGGCCGGCGGCGGCGGGCGGAGATCGACGCCCGCGCCCCGCACCCGACAAGCCCGCGATCGCAACCGACGGAGGTAGCCCGCACCGTGGCCCAGTTCATCTACGTCCTGGACAAGGCGCGCAAGGCGCACGGCGACAAGGTCGTGCTCGACAACGTGACGCTGAACTTCCTGCCGGGGGCCAAGATCGGTGTGGTCGGTCCGAACGGCGCCGGTAAGTCCAGCCTCCTCAAGATCATGGCAGGGCTCGACCGGCCGAGCAACGGCGAGGCCCGGCTCATGCCCGGCTACTCCGTCGGCATGCTCGCCCAGGAGCCGCCGCTCAACGACGCCAAGACGGTCCTCGGCAACGTCGAGGAGGCGGTCGCCGAGACCAAGGCCAAGCTGGAGCGGTTCAACGCGATCGCCGAGCAGATGGCCACCGACTACTCCGACGAGCTGATGGAGGAGATGGGCAAGCTCCAGGAGGACCTGGACAACGCCGACGCGTGGGACATCGACTCCAAGCTCGAACTGGCGATGGACGCGCTGCGCTGCCCGCCGCCGGACGCCGACGTGACCACGCTCTCCGGCGGTGAGCGCCGCCGGGTGGCGCTGTGCAAGCTCCTGCTGGAGGCGCCGGACCTGCTGCTGCTCGACGAGCCCACCAACCACCTGGACGCGGAGAGCGTGCAGTGGCTGGAGCAGCACCTGGCCAAGTACGCCGGCACCGTCCTGGCGATCACCCACGACCGGTACTTCCTGGACAACGTGGCCGGCTGGATCCTGGAGCTGGACCGCGGCCGGGCCATCGGGTACGAGGGCAACTACTCGACCTACCTGGAGAAGAAGGCCGCCCGGCTCTCCGTCGAGGGACGCCGCGACGCCAAGATGAAGAAGCGCCTCTCCGAGGAACTGGAGTGGGTCCGCTCGAACGCCAAGGCGCGGCAGACCAAGTCCAAGGCCCGTCTGGACCGCTACGACGAGATGGCCGCCGAGGCGGAGAAGACCCGGAAGCTGGACTTCGAGGAGATCCAGATCCCGCCGGGCCCGCGCCTGGGCAACACCGTCATCGAGGCGCAGAACCTGACCAAGGCGTTCGGCGACCGGGTGCTGATCGACAACCTGTCGTTCTCGCTGCCCCGCAACGGCATCGTCGGCATCATCGGCCCGAACGGCGTCGGCAAGACCACGCTGTTCAAGACGATCGTCGGGCTGGAGCAGCCGACCAGCGGCTCGGTCCGGGTCGGCGAGACCGTCTCGCTGTCGTACGTCGACCAGAACCGGCAGGGTCTGGACGGCGACAAGACGGTCTGGGAGGTCGTCTCCGACGGGCTGGACCACCTCATGGTGGGCAAGGTCGAGATGCCGTCCCGCGCGTACATCGCGGCGTTCGGCTTCAAGGGGCCGGACCAGCAGAAGCCGACGAAGGTGCTCTCCGGCGGCGAGCGCAACCGGCTCAACCTGGCGCTGACGCTGAAGATCGGCGGCAACGTCATCCTGCTCGACGAGCCGACGAACGACCTGGACGTGGAGACGCTGTCCAGCCTGGAGAACGCGCTGCTGGAGTTCCCCGGTTGCGCCGTGGTCATCTCCCACGACCGGATGTTCCTGGACCGGGTCGCCACGCACATCCTGGCCTGGGAGGGCGACGACCAGGACCCGGCGAAGTGGTTCTGGTTCGAGGGCAACTTCGAGGCGTACGAGAAGAACAAGATCGACCGCCTCGGCGCCGAGGCCGCCCGGCCGCACCGGGTGACCTACCGCAAGCTCACCCGTGACTGACCGCTTCGTCTACCACTGCGCGCTGCGCTGGTCCGACCTGGACGCGTACGGCCACATCAACAACGCCCGCTTCCTCACGCTCTACGAGGAGGCCCGGGTGGCGATGATGTTCGCCGGCGGCCGGGCGTGGGGAGTGGGCTCGTTCGCCGACGGGGTGGTCATCCGGCGGCACGAGGTCGACTACCTGCGCCCGGTCGACTACGCGCTCGGCCGGGCCAGCGCGGAGGCGGCCCCGACCGTGCGGATCGAGCTGTGGGTGGACGAGATCCGCAACGCCTCGTTCTCGGTCGCGTACGAGCTGTACGACGGCGACACGCTGGCCAGCACCGCCCGGTCGGTGCTGGTGCCGTTCGACCTCGCCGCCCAGCGGCCACGCCGGATCTCGCCGGACGAGCGCGCGTTCCTGCTCCGCTACGCGCCGGGGCTGACCGGATGACGACCGGGCACGGGCTGACCGGGGTGGCCGACGCGGGCGCCTTCCTGGCCCGGCTGGTCCGGTTCGACCCGGCCACAGTGGTCCGCCTGCGGCCGGTGCCCGGCGCCGGGCGTACGGCCCTCTGGGCGCGGCTGCCCTGGGGGGTGCTCGTGGTCCGTACCGTGCCCGGCGACGCCCCCGGGGACGTCACCGTCGGGGCGGGGGAGTTGCTCGCCGAACTCACCGCCGGGGGCGCGGCGCTGCCGGTACGCCGGGACGACGGCTGGCGCTGGCAGTTGCCGCCGGGCGCGAGCCGGGCGGTGGAGTCGCTGCCCGGCGCGGAGCTGCGCCGGATCGCGGAGGCGGCGGCCGGGACGCTGCGCGAGGCGGCCACGCACGGGGTGGCCGGTCGGGCGGTCGGCCAGCGGGTGCTGCGGGACGCGCTGCTGGACCACGTCGCGGTGGTGGTGACGCCGGACGAGGACCCGCGGACGCCGGTGGAGGTGTCGCAGCGGCTGGTGCAGGGCCTGGTTCGGATGGGTTTCGCCGGCAGCGGCGAGGACGACGTTCAGGTGCGGGCCGCGGGCCGGTGGGTCGGGCTCGTCGGTCCATTCGGCGCGGTCTGGTCGCGTACTGTCGCCGATCTTGCACTCAGGCCGACACCGGGTCGTCCGAACGTATGACCCGTCATCGGCCTTCCGGTTTGGGGCGGTCGTTGGGGGGATGCCTCATGCCGTCTGTCCGGGTACCGTCCTTCCTCGGATCCAACGCACCGTAGGCGATTGGATCCGCTGGGGAGTGAGGTGCGCGAGCGATGCCGTGGTGGTCATGGCGCCCTGGTCCCGCCGCTGGCGGCGAACCGGAGACTCGAAGCGGAGTCACAGTGGATGACACCATCCGGGTCGGACCACCGACCCCGCGCCAACCGGGAGACGACGCGCCGGTGCCCGAGCGCCCGGCCCTGGCCGACATGCCGGCCACTGTCGCCCCGGTCACCCTGAGCCGGGTCTGCGACGCGCTCGACCTGCTGGACGTGCGCTACCTGGCCGACGGCGGCGGCAACCTGCTGGCCATGTGGGAGCGGCACGCCGTGCTCGTCGCGCTGGAGGGCCCGGAGGACGAGATCCTGGTGATGCGGGCCCGCCCGCACGCGACAGTCCCGCCGGACTGGGCCGACCGGGCGTACCGGGTGGTGAACGAGTGGAACCACACCCGCCGCTTCTGCAAGGCGTACATCGGCGACCCGACCGAGCGCGGCCAGCTCCCGATCTACGCCGAACTCCAGGTCCCGCTCGGAGCCGGGGCCCACGACGCGCTGCTCGTCGAGATGCTCGACTGCGGCGCCGCGGTCGCCACCACGTTCGTCGACTGGCTGCACGACGAGGGCGCGCTGCTCTGAGAGCCGGGCGGCTCAGCCGGCGGCCGGGTCCTCCATCACGTTCACCATGAAGTACGCGGCCCGCTCCAGGTAGTCCCAGAGCGCGGCGGCGAGCTGCGGCGGCAGGTCCAGCGCGTCCACCGCCCGGCGCATGTGCAGCAGCCAGGCGTCCCGCTCGGCGGCGCCGATCCGGAACGGGGCGTGCCGCATCCGCAGCCGGGGGTGCCCGCGCTGCTCGGAATAGGTGTGCGGGCCACCCCAGTACTGGATGAGGAAGAGGGTCAGCCGGTCCGCCGCCGGGCCCAGATCCTCCTCCGGGTACATCGGCCGCAGCACCGGGTCCTCGGCGACGCCGGCATAGAACTCGTCCACCAGCTTACGGAAGGCCGGTTCACCACCGATCGCCTCGAAGAGGGTCATCGACTCGCCTGGGGAAGTCACGCTTCCATCCTGCCAGGTACGGCCCCGCAGCCGCGCCCGCCCGCGGGGCGGCGCGGATCACGTCACCGCGTGCCGGCGCCGACCGTGCTCGCGGCCCCGGTCGGCCGCCGCCGGGCCCTGCGCGGTGTGCGTGGGCGCGAGGGGGTCCGCGGACGACTCGGCGCGGGCGGCCGCGATCGCCGCGTCGATGGTGCGCGGCCGGGGCCAGGCGAACGCCGCGACGAGCATGAGCAGCACGCCCGCCGCGCTCCACGCGCCGACCACCGACGGGACGGAGAACCGTTCGGCGAGGGCGCCGGTGGCGAGCACCGCGGCGCCCTGGATGACCTGGGTGCCGGTGGCCATCACCCCGAACGCCCGGGCCCGGTAGCCGTCCGGCAGGGCCTGCACGAAAAGCCCGTTGGCGACCGGCACCAGCCCGGCGACCGCGAAGCCGCACGCGGCGGCGAGCAGCGCCACCACCGACGGGGTCGGGTCGAGGAGCGCGGGCACGAGCACCGCGGGCGCGATGACCATCAGCGGCCGCATCAGCGCCAATCGGCGCGCCGGGGCGACCAGCCGTCCGATGATCAGCCCGCCGAGGACGTACCCGACCGGACCGGCGGCCATGATGACCGCCTGGGCGGTACCGGCGTCCATCGCGCCGTCGGTGCGTTCGGCGGCCCAGCCGGCGGCCAGCCCTTCCGGGACGATCGAGAACAGCATCGCGCTGAACACCAGCAGCGCGATGGCCCGCAGCACCGGCCGCTCGAAGACGATCCGGAAGCCCTGGCCGGTCTCCCGCAGCAGGTGGCTGCGGTGCCTCGCGGTCATCGTCGACGGCCGGTCGCGTACGCCGACGCGGACCAGCAGGGCCGACAGGGCGAAGGTCGCCGCGTTGACGAGCAGCGCGGCGTTCGGATTCAGCGCGGCGATGGTCGCGCCGATCAGGTAGCCGACGACCTGGGCAGCCTGGGACGCGCTGGTGAACGCGGACAGGCCCACCACCAGCCGGTCGCCGGTGAGGATCTGCGGCATCACCGCCGAGCGCGCCGCCTGGCTCGGTGGATTGGCGAGCGTGGCCAGGAAGATCAGCGCGAGGATCGACCAGGCCGGCATGAACGGCATGGCGACGAGCAGCATCAGCGCCATCCGGATCAGGTCGCAGATCACCATGACCCGGCGGTAGCGGTGCCGCTCGGCGAGCGCGGAGAGCAACGGGCCACCGAGCAGCCAGGGCAGATAACTGACCGCGAAGGCGGCGGCGGAGAGCGCTACCGATTCGGTCTCGCGCAGCACGAGCACGGTGACAGCGGCCTTGGCGAGATAGTCGCCGACCCAGGAGAGGATGTTGGCGGCGAACAGCGCCCGGAACTCCGGCTGACCGAACACGTCGCGGAAGGTGGCCGGGCCCTCCTGGGCGGGTCGCTCGTCGGACACCGTCGCCTCCATCGTTCCTGGTCGACCACTTGTGATGGCCCGACCGGGAACCGTCGTCAGATCAACCGATCAGCGAGGACACGAGCACGCTCCCCGGTGGAGCGTGTTCACCGGATTCTGCCCGATCGTCTGACAACTGGCTAGGGCGAACGGATTGATCGTCGCATCTCCGACTGAACCGAACGGACGATACCCGAGGGGCCGCGCGGAGCGCGACCCCCGGAAAATAGTCCGGCTTGTCCGGCGACTCAGGTGGGTCCGCTGGTACCCGTGCCCTCGGCCGCGGACGGCGTCGGCGTCTGCGGCGGCAGCCCCGGGAAGAGCCGGGCCGCCGCGATCCGGGCGGTGATACCGGAGTTCTCCAGCGCCTCGGCGAGGCGGCGGCGCAGCTCCCGGCCCACCGCGAACTGCCCGTCCGCGGTGGTCTTGACGACGGTACGGATCACCGCGCCGTCCACGGTGATCTGCTCGACGCCGAGGACCTCCGGCGCCTCGACGATCTTCGGCGCCAGCTCCGGGTCCAGCGCCACCGACGCCGCCGCGGTACGCAGCACGGCGGTGGCGTCCTCGGTGCCGGCGAAGCCGATCGGCAGGTCGACCACGACCAGGGCCCAGCCCTGGCTCTTGTTGCCGACGCGGACGATCTCCCCGTTGCGGATGTACCAGAGCACCCCGCGGCCGTCACGGACCGTGGTCACCCGCAGTCCCACCGCCTCCACCACGCCTGTCGCCTCGCCGAGGTCGACAGTGTCGCCGACGCCGTACTGGTCCTCGATCAACATGAACAGGCCGGCGATCAGGTCCTTGACCAGGCTCTGCGCGCCGAAACCGAGCGCCACACCGGCGATGCCCGCGCTGGCGAGCAGCGGGGCCAGGTCGAAGCTGAACTCCTTGAGCACCATCAGCAACGCGATGCCGAACACGAACGCGGTGACCATGCTGCGCAGCACCGACCCGATCGCCTCGGCCCGCTGCCGCCGCCGCTCCGGCACGAACTGGTCCGGGTCCGGTGTGGCGCTGGGAATCCGCTCCCGCAGCGGGCGGAGCATCGTCGGCACCGCGCCCTCGGTGGTGGTCCGCACCAGCCGGTTGATGGTCCGGTGCAGCGCCCAGCGGGTCGCCACCGCGAGCAGCAGGATCAGCGCCACCCGCAGCGGCTTGAACAGGATCCAGTAGCTGCTCTCGGCGAACCAGGCGGAGTCGGTGACCCGGTACACCCACTCGCAGGAGCTGCTGCCCTGGCAGTCCGGCCGCCGGTCGGAGACGGCGGACAGCAGGGCGGAGATCAGGTCGGAGAGATTCACAGTGCTTTCGTACCGCACGCGCGGCGCCCGTCCGGCGCGGACCCACCGTCGGCCGGGCAACCCGCCCTCCTTCCTGCTCCGTTGTACCGAGGGGCGGCAGGAACGCCCCGGCCCGCACGGGGGCCCCGCGACTGGCCGTCCAGCTCGCAGTTGGGCGGAGCAAGGGGGAAAGCGACATGACGGAGGAGCTCTTAGGCGCCCGCCGATCCTGGTCCCGTCGTCAGGTGCTGACGGTGGTGGCGGCGGCGGCCGGCGCAGCGCCGCTGGTGGCGACCGGCGCGGCGAGGTGGTCGGCCGAATCGCCTGTCAAGTTCCGCAGCGACCCGTTCGAGATCCGCGACCTGCCGCAGGGGCAGCGGCCCTACTACAGCGGCGTCCGGCTGCCGATCGTCGACACGGGCACGCACGACAAGCACGGCGTACGCATGGCGCTGCTCACCGGGAAGCTCTACGACCATCCCGTCGCCCAGGCCCAGTACGGCATCAACCTGCTGGAGAGTTACCGGGTCACCGGCGAGCAGGTGTACCTGCGGCGGGCGATGACGCAGGCGCAGCGCCTGATCGACCGGCGGGTCGTCCGCCGGGACGGCTGGTTCTACCCGTACCGGTTCCGGCACGCCATGCACCGCGGCACCGACGTCTACGAGACGCCGTGGTACTCGATGATGGCCCAGGGACAGGCGATGAGCCTGTTCGTCCGGCTGGCGCAGATCGTGGGCGACCGCACCCACTGGCGTCAGGCGGCCGACGCGACGTTCGCGTCCTACCTGCTCCCGCCGGTGGCCGGCCAACCGTGGGGGGTCTACGTCAAGGACGGGCTGCTCTGGCTGGAGGAGTACGCCCACCCGACGCGGGTGCGCGGCGACCAGACCTACAACGGGCACATCTTCTCGGCCTTCGGACTCTGGGACTACTGGAGCCTGAGCCGCGACACCCGGGCCAGGCAGATGCTCCAGGGGGCGATCACCACCGCCCGGGACGCCCACCGGCTCGTCCGCACCCGCCAGTGGCGGAGCAGGTACTGCCTCACCCACCGCAAGGACGCGGGCATGTACCACTCGACGCACATCATCCAGCACGCCGTGCTGCACGCGATCACCGGCGACCCGACCTTCGCCGGGATCATGGACCTGTTCTACTCCGACCACCCCACGTACGGGGTGTCCGGAACGATCCGGCTCGCCCCCGGGGACCACGTCGGCTACAAGTTCGACGCGGCCGGCACGGTCCTGGACCGCAAGCGGATCTCCCTGACCAGGCCTGCCGAAGCGGCCTCCGCGGAACGGCACAAGGTGATGCGGCAGACCGGCATCTGGTACGACATCAGCGAGGGGAGCCTGAGCGGTTACCTGGTCAAGGAGATCCCCGGCCGGTCGTACCAGGTCGGGAGAGCGGCTCCGATCGGCTACCGCATCCCGCGCTCGGCAGTGGTCGTCGCCGCGCCCGGCAGGGCGTACTCCCTGGACGACGCCGGGAAGGTGACGGCGGTGACCGCCGGCCTCGCCGTCGGCGACACCGTGACTGTGAATCTGCGCGCCGCCCTCGACGGCGTCCAGCACTACCGTCTGGCCTCCGGCGCCCACGCCGGCCAGTGGATCCGGCTCGACACCCTGCGTGGCGTCGGCACGGCGTAGAGCGACGGGCGCGAACCGCCCCGATGCGGGTGATCCGGCGGGCCGCTTGCAGATTCGTGCGTGCAATCGAGGGCGCGATCAGGGACTATTGGCGCAACGGACGTCGGTGATCCGGCCTGCGTCGGAGTCGTTCCGCGCTGTCGCGGGCGGTTCCGGCGCGCAGGCGGCGGGAGCGGCTGGACCGGGAGGGTGAGCGCGATGCCTGACATACGACCCACGGCGGGCTCCGGTGCGCTCGTTCTCAACGCCACCTACGAACCCCTGTGCGTCGTGTCGGTGCGTCGTGCCGCGATCCTCGTCCTCTCCGCCAAGGCGATCTGCGTGGCCGACGGCGAGGGCGTCCTGCACAGCGCGCGCAACGCGTTACCGGTGCCCTCGGTGGTACGCCTGACCCGCTACGTCCGGGTGCCCTACCGCACCCACGTCGGGCTGTCCCGGCGGGCCGTGTTCGCCCGCGACGGGTGGCGGTGCGCGTACTGCCGGGGGCCGGCGGAGACCATCGACCACGTCTTCCCGCGCAGCCGGGGCGGCCGGCACGCCTGGGAGAACGTGGTCGCCGCCTGCGCGCGGTGCAACCACACCAAAGGCGACAAGACGCCGGCCGAGCTGGGCTGGCGGCTGCACCACCTGCCGGCCGCCCCGAAAGGGGCGGCCTGGCGGGTCCTCGGGCACCGAGCGCCCGACCCGCGCTGGGCGGACTGGCTCGACCTGCGCGAGTCCGAGTCCGAGGCGGCCTGACCGGCGCGCTCAGCGCGCCTTGACCAGCGCGGCGTAGACGACCAGGTTGTCCGCGTACCCGGTCTCCCCGCCCACCCAGCGCCCACCGCAGGTGATCAACCGCAGGTTGGGCCGGCTGAAGTCGCCGTAGACGTCCTCCACCGGCAGCTTCTCCTTGCCGTACCGCTCGATCGAGGTCACCTCGAACACCGCCACCGAGCGGTCCTCGCGGGTCACCTCGATCCGGTCGCCGTCGTCGAGGTCCTTCAGCCCGTGGAAGACGGCCGGCCCGGTGGTGGTGTCGACGTGCCCGACGAGCACGGCCGGGCCGTACTGGCCGGGGGTGGGGCCCTGGTCGTACCAGCCGACCTCGCCGGCCCGGTCCACGTCCGGCACGTCGATGCTGCCGTCCGGCGCGATGCCGACGCGGTGCACCGGCGCGCGCAGGTCGAGCTTGCCGATGCTCAGGCCCGTCGGTGGGCTGGCCGGCAGCACCGGGAACTTCTTCGGCGGCGGGCGCAGGCCGGCGACGATCCGGTCCGGCAGCACGCTGACCCCGGTCACCCGTTCCAGCCCGAGCATGGCCACGATCAGCGCCATCACGCTCGCCACCACGAGCACCGGGACGCCCGGGTGGCGGCTCGGCGCGTACCGGCGGGTGGTGGTCGTGGCGGTCCGGGCCGGAACCGGCCCGGACCGCGGGTCGGCGGTGGTGACGCTGGCCGTGACGGCGTGCCCGGCGACGTGGGCGAACCGGCGTGCGGCCCGGGACGTCAGCCGCAGCGCGGCCCGGAGCCGTCCGGCGTGCTCCCGCGACCGGCGGCCGGCGGCGCGGCGGCGGGTGCGGTCCGTCGCCGGGCCGGCGCGGTCCCGGCGGCGCGATGAGCGGGCCATTGCGGCGCCTCGTCAGACGCGGTTACCGGTCTTGCGGCGGGCGCTCACGCCGGCCACCACGGCTACCGCCACCAGGCCGCCGACCAGCAGCAGCGAGCCCGTGCCCCGGCCGCCCGCGGCGCCCCCGCCGCCGGTCGCCGGTCCCTTGCTCGGCTGCGCCATGTTCAGCACGGTGAGCATGGTCGAGGCGGTGTTGCCGTTGGAGCAGTCCAGGTTCACCGGGTAGTCGCCGGGCGCCTTGTTGCCGGGCACGGTGACCGAGCCGGTGAGGAAGCCGTTGTCGGGTCGCAGCGTCACCCGCCCGAAGGCGTCCGAGGTGACCTGGGCCTGGCGGTTGTTGCTGTTGTCGCAGCCGGCCCGCAGGTTCACCCGGGAACCGGCCTGGACGCTGTTCGGCGTCACTTCGATGAACACGCTCTCCCCGGCCCGCGCCGGTGGCGCGGTGGCCAGGACGAACGCCGCGACCAGGCCGAACAGGCCCAGTACGGACGACAGCACGCGGTGTGACAGGAGCCCTCGCATGGTTCCCCCCTCCCGGCGCGACGGTGCGCCGGACCCACTGACGGGCAGCGGCGCCTGCTTTCCCGGGGGGCAGGGGAAGCTAACGAGGCGCCTTCACCACGGGATGCCAGGCCAGCGGCGTGGAGAGCACCATCGTGCTGGACGGCTGGCCGTACGGGGCGAGCCGGTCGATGACCTCCTCGAACTCGCCCATGTTCGTGGCCGCGACCTTGAGCATGCTGCACGCGTCCCCGGTGATCCGGTGGATCTCCATGATCTCCGGCCAGCCGGAGACCTCGGGGTCGTTGAGGATGCAGCGCGCGCCGTAGCAGGACATCCGGATCAGGGCGAGCACTGTGCGTCCGGCCCGGGGGAGGTCGACGTGGGCGTGGTAGCCGGTGATCACGCCGGACTCCTCCAGCCGCCGCACCCGTTCGGCCACAGCGGGCGGGGAGAGGTGGACCCGGCGGGACAACTCGCTGTACGAGAGCCGGGCGTCGGCCTGGAGCTCACGCAGCAACGCCCAGTCCATGTCGTCCACGCGGGGACCTTTCTTCCGTAAAGGGAGCGACGCGAGATGGTTTCGGTTCGCGAGGTGAGACCACCATACCGCCGTTGAACAGGCATTCCATTCGGCCGCCCACCAGCGGGATCATGACGTCTACCCCGCGCACGGACGGAGAACGACTGTGGAACAGACGACGGCGGTGCGCCCGGTAACCCCCCAGGAACGGGCGGCTCGGGCGGCACGCAACGGCGGCGAGCCGACGCTGGAATTCGCCGAGCGCGTGCCGTATGACGCCTACGTACGGGCCAGCACCCTGCACCGGCTCCAGGAGCCGCTCAGCGACGACCCGGGCGAAATGTCCTTCCTGATGGTCAGCCAGATCATGGAGCTGTACTTCGGGCTGACCTGCCACGAGCTGCGGCACGCCAAGCGCGAGCTGCGCGAGGACCGGATCTGGGAGGCGCTGCCTCCGCTGCGCCGGGCCGCCCTGCACCTGGAGGGCCTCAACGGCGCCTGGCACGGCCTGCGCTGGATGAGCCCGGCCGACTTCAACCGCTTCCGCGACCGGCTCGGCGAGGGCTCCGGCTTCCAGTCCGCGATGTACCGGCAGCTGGAATTCCTGCTCGGCCTGCGCGACCGCGCGCTGATCCGCCCGTTCCGCCGGCAGACCGACGTGTACGACGAGCTGACCGCCGCGCTGGCCACGCCGAGCCTCTGGGACGAGGTGGTGGCGCTGCTGGCCCGCAAGGGCTTCGACGTGCCGGCCGAGCTGCTGGAGCGGGACGTGAACGGCGAGCACGAGGCGCACCCGGCGATCGAGGCGGCCTGGGTCCGGATCTACGGCGACAGCGGCCCGGAGAACCACCTGCGCCTGCTCGGCGACGCGCTGACCGAGATCGCCGAGGAGTTCGGCGACTGGCGCTGGAACCACGTCAAGGCCGTGCAGCGCACCATGGGCGCCAAGGTCGGCAGCGGCGGTTCCGCCGGACTGGCATGGTTGCAGCGCAGCATGGCCCGGGTGGTCTTCCCGGAGCTGTGGTCGGCCCGCACCGCGATGTGACGAGAGAGAACAGCATGCACACCCCCGAGAACGAAGCCCTCCGCCGCGACGCCGCCGACCCGGGACACCGGCACCTGTTCCACATCCCACCCGCCGACGGCGGGCGCTACCCCGACACGGCGTACCTGGCCGGCAACTCGCTCGGCCTGCAGCCCCGGGCCACCCGGGACGAGCTCCTCGCCGACCTGGACGCCTGGCAGCGCCTGGGCGTGGAGGGGCACCTGGAGTCGGAGCGGCCCTGGCTGCCGTACCACGAGCTGCTGACCGCGCCGGCCGCCCGCCTGGTCGGCGCGCTGCCCGCCGAGACCGTGGTGATGAACTCCCTCACCGTCAACCTGCACCTGCTGATGGTCAGCTTCTACCGGCCGGAGGGCGAGCGCACCCGCATCGTCATCGAGGACAGCGCGTTCCCCTCGGACAGCTACGCCGTGCGCAGCCAGGCCCGCTTCCACGGCCTGGACCCGGACACCACTGTCGTGCGCCTCAAGCCGCGCCCCGGCTCCGACACGCTCGGCACCGAGGACGTGCTGGACTTCCTGGCCCGCGAGGGCCACACCGTGGCGCTGCTGATGCTCGGCGGCGTGAACTACCTGACCGGCGAGCTGATGGACATCCCCACCATCACCGCCGCCGGGCGGGCCGCGGGCGCCGTCGTCGGCTGGGACCTGGCGCACGCCGCCGGCAACGTCCCGCTGGCGCTGCACGACTGGGACGTCGACTTCGCCGCCTGGTGCTCCTACAAGTACCTCAACTCCGGCCCGGGCGCGCTTGGCGGCGTCTTCGTCCACGAGCGGCACCTCGGCGACCCGTCCATCCAGCGCTTCGAGGGCTGGTGGAGCACCGAGGCGGCCACCCGGTTCGAGATGACCCCGGTGTCCCGGCCGCCGGCCACCGTCGAGGCGTGGCAGATCTCCAACCCGCCGATCTTCGCGATGGGCCCGGTGCGTACCTCGCTGGAGCTGTTCGACTCCGTCGGCATGGCGGCGCTGCGCGAGCGCAGCCTGCGGCTCACCGCCTGGCTGGAGCAGCTGCTCGACGAGGTCACGCCGGGCCGCCCGCTCACAGTGGTCACCCCGCGCGACCCGGCCCGGCGCGGCTGCCAGCTCTCCGTCCGGATCGGCGTGAGCGCGAGGAGTGAGCCGGGTCTGCGAGCCCCGCAGTCGCGAACGGAAGGCGGCTGGGTGGGCAGCGCGAACGAGCTGACCAAGCGGCTGCGGCACGAGCACGGCGTCGTCGCCGACGCCCGGGAGCCGGACATCGTCCGGTTCGCCCCGGTGCCGCTCTACTCGACGTACCACGACTGCTGGCGGGTCGCCGAGGCGCTGGCGGCAACGTTTGAGAAGGAGGGATCGTGAGCGCGAGGAGTGAGCCGGTTCTGCGAGCCCCGCAGTCGCGAACGGAAGGCAGGCACGTGACGGAGCGCGACGAGATCGCTGTGGTCGGCGCCGGACTGGCCGGCTGCCTGCTGGCCTGCTATCTGGCGCGGCGCGGCTACCCGGTGGCCCTCTACGAGCGGCGGCCCGACCCGCGTGCCGGCACCGCCGAGCGGGGCCGCTCGATCAACCTGGCGCTGTCCGAGCGCGGCCTGGACGCGCTGCGCCGCATCGGCCTGGAGGACGAGGTGATGGCGGACGCGCTGCCGATGCGCGGCCGCATGATCCACCCGGTCGAGGGTGAGCCGGAGTTCCAGTCCTACAGCGGCTCCGGGGACCGGGCGATCAACTCGATCAGCCGGGGCGCGCTGAACAACGCGCTGCTCGACGCCGCCGCCGCGTTGCCGAACGTGCGGGTCGCGTTCGACCACCGGCTGGTCGGCCTCGACCCGCTCGGCGGCGAGATGACGTTCGAGACCCCGCAGGGCAAGGTCACCGCCGCCGCCTCGGTCATCCTCGGCGCCGACGGCGCCGGCTCCGCGGTGCGCGGGCAGCTGCTCGCGTACGGGGGAGTGACCGAGAGCCTCGACTTCCTCGACTACGGCTACAAGGAGCTGACCATCCCGCCGCTGGGCGGGGAGTTCGCGCTCGACCCGGGCGCGCTGCACATCTGGCCGCGCGGCACCTCGATGATGATCGCGCTGCCGAACCCGGACCGCTCCTTCACCTGCACGCTGTTCTGGCCCACCCACGGCACGCGCAGCTTCGCGTCGCTGAGCAGCCCGGCGGCGATCGAGGGGTTCTTCGCCACCCACTACCCGGACCTGGTCCCGCTGGCCCCCAACCTGGTCGACGACTACCAGCACAACCCGGTCGGCCTGCTCGGCACGGTGCGCTGCACGCCGTGGCAGGTGGCCGGGAAGGTCGGCCTGATCGGCGACGCCGCGCACGCCATCGTGCCGTTCTACGGCCAGGGCGCGAACTGCGCGTTCGAGGACGTGGTCGAGCTGGACCGCTGCCTGGACGAGTGCGACGACGAGTGGGCCGCCGCGTTGCCGCTCTACCAGCACCGCCGGCAGGACAACGCGGAGGCGATCGCCCGGATGGCGCTGGCGAACTTCGTGGAGATGCGGGACAAGGTCGCCTCACCGGTGTTCCGCACCCGCAAGCAGGTCGAGCACGCGCTGGAGCGCGTCCTGCCCGGCCGCTACGTCTCCCAGTACGAGCTGGTCTCCTTCTCCACCACCCCGTACGCGCAGGTGCGCCGCCGGGTGCGCGCGCAGTACGCGGTCGTCGGCGCGGTCGCGGCCGGCGCGGTGGCGCTGCTCGCCGGTGGGGTCCGCGCGGCGCTGGGGCGGCGGCGATGACGCTCTGGGATCCCCGGCTGATGGCCGGGCACGCGCCGGACGGCCCCGGCCTGCTGCGCAACTTCGTCGGCGGCGAGTTCGTCGACGCCGGCTCCCGGTTCACCAAGCGCAGCCCGGTCACCGGCGAGCCGGTGTTCGAGGTGGTCGAGGCGTCGCAGTCCACGGTGGACGACGCGGTCGCGGCCGCCCGGGCGGCGCTGCGCGGCCCGTGGGGCCGGATGGGTGAGCGGGAACGGGCCGAGGTGCTGCGCCGGGTCGCCGACGAGCTGGAACGGCGCTTCGACGACCTGGTGGCCGCCGAGGTGGCGGACACCGGCAAGGCCATCTCGCAGGCCCGGACGCTCGACATCCCGCGCGGCGCGGCCAACTTCCGCGCCTTCGCCGAGATCGTCGCGACCGCGCCCACCGAGTCGTTCACCACTGTCACCCCGACCGGCGGCCGGGCGCTCAACTACGCGGTCCGCAAGCCGGTCGGCGTGGTCGCCGTGATCGTGCCGTGGAACCTTCCGCTGCTGCTGCTCACCTGGAAGGTCGCCCCGGCTCTGGCCTGCGGCAACGCCGTGGTGGTCAAGCCCAGCGAGGAGACCCCCGCGTCGGCCACGCTGCTGGCCGAGGTGATGGCCGCGGCCGGCGTGCCCGACGGCGTGTTCAACCTGGTGCACGGCTTCGGCCCGGGCTCGGCCGGCGAGCACCTGACCCGCCACCCGGGCGTGGACGCGATCACGTTCACCGGCGAGTCGGCCACCGGCAGCGCGATCATGCGCGCCGCCGCCGACGGGGTGAAGGCGGTCAGCTTCGAGCTGGGCGGCAAGAACGCCGGCCTGGTCTTCGCCGACGCCGACCTGGACGCGGCGGTCGCCGGCTCGGTGCGGTCCAGCTTCACCAACGGCGGCCAGGTCTGTCTCTGCACCGAGCGCATCTACGTGCAGCGGCCGGTGTTCGAGGAGTTCACCGCGCGGCTGGCCAAGCGCGCCGACGAACTGGCGTACGGCTGGCCGGACGACGAGGCGACGGCGAACATGCCGCTGATCTCGCACGGGCACCGGGACAAGGTGCTCGGCCACTACGCGCTGGCCCGCACCGAGGGCGCCGAGGTCCGCGCGGGCGGCGGCACGCCGCGCTTCGGCGACGGCCGCGACGGCGGGGCGTACGTGCAGCCGACGGTGCTCACCGGGCTCGGCGCGGACGCCCGCACCAACCAGGAGGAGATCTTCGGCCCGGTGGTGCACGTCGCGCCGTTCGACGACGAGGACGAGGCGTTCGCGCTCGCCAACGGCACCGACTACGGCCTGGCCGCGACGGTGTGGACGCGGGACGTGGGCCGGGCGCACCGGGCCGGCGCCCGGCTCGACGCGGGCATCGTCTGGGTGAACACCTGGTTCCTGCGCGACCTGCGGACCCCGTTCGGCGGGGTGAAGGCGTCGGGTGTCGGCCGCGAGGGCGGCGTGCACTCGCTCGACTTCTACTCCGAACTCACAAACGTCTGCGTGGACTTGACGTGAGCGCGAGGAGTGAGCCGGTGTTGCGAGCCCCGCAGTCGCGAACGAAGGGTGGCTCAGCATGAGCGCGAAGACTGGCGCGGGCGCGCGCGGTGGGCAGAATGGCCGGAATCCCCAGCGACGTAAGCGAGGAACCGCCATGACCGTGGACATCGAGGCCGCCAACCGGGAACTCGCAGTGGCCCGGCAGGAGGGCAAACCCTGCCCGCCGCTGCGCGGCCGGCTGCTGCCCGAGGGCGACGTCGAGGCCGCGTACCAGGTGCAGCAGGTCTACACCCGACAGCGGCTGGGCAAGGGGCACCGCCGCGTCGGCGCGAAGATCGGCCTGACGTCGCGAACCGTGCAGGAGAGCTTCGGCGTCTTCCAGCCCGACTTCGGGGTGCTCTTCGACGACATGGCCGTCGGCGACGGCGTCGAGGTGCCGATCGGGCGGCTGCTCCAACCGCGGGTGGAGGCGGAGATCGCCTTCGTGCTCGGCGCGGACCTGCCGGACGAGCGGGTCACCACAGTCGACCTGATCCGGGCGGTGGACCACGTGCTGCCGGCCATCGAGATCGTCGACTCGCGGATCGCCGACTGGGACATCTCCATCGTCGACACGGTGGCGGACAACGCCTCCAGCGGGCTGTTCGTGCTCGGCACCGCGCCCCGGCGGCTCGCCGACGTGGACCTGCGGCTGTGCGGCATGGTGCTGGAGCACGCCGGGGAGCAGGTCTCGGTCGGCGCGGGCGCGGCCTGCCTCGGCAATCCGCTGCACGCGTTGCAGTGGCTGGTCGGCACGATGGCCCGCGCCGGTGACCCGCTGCGCGCGGGTGACGTGGTGCTCTCCGGCGCGCTCGGGCCGATGGTGCCGGTCACGCCCGGCGCCGCGTACGAGGCGCGCATCTCCGGGCTCGGCTCGGTGCGTACCTGTTTCTCGACGGAGGGAACGTCATGACTGTCGGAGTGGCGGTGCTCGGGTCGGGCAACATCGGCACCGATCTGATGATCAAGGTGCTGCGGCTCAGTGAGAGCCTGCACATGGTGGCGATGGCCGGCATCGACCCGGCCTCGGACGGTCTGGCCCGGGCCCGCCGGCTCGGCGTGACCACCACCGCCGAGGGTGTCGACGGGCTGGTCGCGCTGCCCGAGTTCGCGGACGTCCAGCTCGTCTTCGACGCCACCTCGGCGGGCGCGCACAAGCGGCACGACGAGGTGCTGCGGGCGCACGGGCGCACCGTTGTCGACCTGACGCCGGCCGCGATCGGCCCGTACGTGGTGCCGCCGGTGAACCTCGACGAGCACCTGGGCGAGCCGAACGTCAACATGGTGACCTGCGGCGGGCAGGCCACGGTGCCGATCGTGCACGCGGTCGGCCGGGTCACTCCCGTCGCGTACGGGGAGATCGTCGCCTCGATCGCCTCGAAGTCGGCCGGTCCGGGCACCCGGGCCAACATCGACGAGTTCACCGAGACCACCGCGCGGGCGATCGAGGTGGTCGGCGGCGCCGAACGCGGCAAGGCCATCATCGTGCTGAACCCGGCCGACCCGCCGCTGCTGATGCGCGACACGGTCTACTGCCTGTGCCCGGACGCCGACGCCGACCGGGGCGCGATCGCCGCGTCGGTGGCCGACATGGTGAAGGCCGTGCAGGAGTACGTGCCCGGGTACCGGCTCAAGCAGGACGTGCAGTTCGACCGCGTGGACACGTACGCACCGGTGCTCGGCCGGCACTTCACCGGCCTGCAGGTGTCGGTGTTCCTGGAGGTCTCCGGCGCCGGGCACTACCTGCCCGCGTACGCCGGGAACCTCGACATCATGACGTCGGCCGCGCTGCGCACCGCGGAGCGGCTGGTGGCGCTGCGCGCGACGGAGGTGAGTGCGCGATGACCGACCTCTACATCCAGGACGTGACGCTGCGCGACGGCATGCACGCCATCGGGCACCGCTACACGGTCGACCAGGTGCGTACCATCGCCGCCGCGCTCGACGCGGCCGGCGTGGCGGCTGTCGAGGTGGCGCACGGCGACGGCCTGGCCGGTTCCAGCGTCAACTACGGGCACGGCGCCGCCGCCGACGCGGACTGGATCGCCGCCGCCGCCGAGGTGCTCACCACCGCGCGGCTCACCACGCTGCTGCTGCCGGGCATCGGCACCATCGCCGACCTGAAGGCGGCGAAGGCGCTGGGCGTGACCAGCGTCCGGATCGCCACGCACTGCACCGAGGCGGACATCTCGGCCCAGCACATCGCCTGGGCCCGGGAGAACGACATGGACGTCTCCGGGTTCCTGATGATGTCGCACCTCAACGACCCGGCCGGGCTGGCCGCGCAGGCCAAGCTCATGGAGTCGTACGGCGCACACTGCGTCTACGTCACCGACTCCGGCGGGCGGCTGCTGATGTCGGACGTGGCGCAGCGCGTCGACGCGTACCGGCAGGTGCTGGAACCCCAGACGCAGATCGGCATCCACGCGCACCACAACCTGTCCCTGGGCGTGGCGAACAGCGTGCTGGCGGTCGAGCACGGCCGGATCCTCGGCGACGGCCCGCTCGGTTCGCCGTCCGGGCGGACCGTCCGGGTGGACGCGTCGCTCGCCGGCATGGGCGCGGGCGCGGGCAACGCGCCGCTGGAGGTCTTCGTCGCGGTCGCCGAGCTGCACGGCTGGAAGCACGGCTGCGACGTGTTCGCGCTGATGGACGCCGCCGACGACCTCGTCCGCCCTTTGCAGGACCGGCCGGTCCAGGTGGACCGGGAGACGCTCTCCCTGGGGTACGCGGGCGTCTACTCAAGCTTCCTGCGTCACGCCGAGCGTGCCTCGGCCAAGTACGGCGTGGACGTCCGCTCGATTCTGGTCGAGCTGGGCCGTCGCCGGATGGTCGGCGGCCAGGAGGACATGATCGTGGACGTGGCACTGGACCTGGCCGCTAAGGAGAACTCATGATCGGGCCGGACACCGCCGGCATCGCGGAGAAGCTGGGCGCGGCGGCCGACACCGCCACCGCGATCCCGCAGCTCGCCGCCGAGACGGGCCTCGACGTGGACGCCGCGTACGCGGTGCAGACCGCGCTGGTGAAGCGCCGCCTCGACCGGGGCGAGCGGCTGGTCGGCCTGAAGATGGGCCTCACCAGCAAGGCCAAGATGGCCCAGGTCGGCGTGGACGAGGTGATCTGGGGCCGGCTGACCGACGTGATGCGGGTGCCCGACGGAGGCGCCGTCGACGTCGGCGACTTCATCCACCCGCGCGTCGAGCCGGAGGTGGCGTTCCTGCTGGACCGGCTGCCCGACCCGGGCGAACCGGTCGGCTCGTTCACCCGGGCGGTACGCGCGGTCGCCCCGGCGATCGAGCTGATCGACTCCCGGTACGCGAACTTCACCTTCTCCCTGCCGGACGTGATCGCCGACAACACCTCGGCCGCCGCGTTCGTGGTCGGCCCCTGGTCGCCGGTGCCGGACGGGCTGGACAACCTCGGCGTGCTGCTGGAGATCGACGGGCGGGTGGCGCAGGTCGGCTCGACCGCCGCCATCCTCGGCGACCCGCGTCGCGCCCTGGACGAGGGCCTGCGGCTGGCCGGCCGGCACGGCGTCCGGCTGCGCAAGGGCTGGGTGTTCCTGGCCGGCGCGGCCACCGCAGCGGT
The DNA here is from genome assembly GCF_014203425.1 of Micromonospora echinospora. Lineage (NCBI taxonomy): Bacteria > Bacillati > Actinomycetota > Actinomycetes > Micromonosporales > Micromonosporaceae > Micromonospora > Micromonospora echinospora. Next base: position 6,253,918 of record NZ_JACHJC010000001.1, on the reverse strand, counting down.
GCCGTTGCGACCGGGCGCGCACGTGCGCGCCACGGTGGAGAAGCTCGGTTCCGCCTCCCTGAAGGCACTGTCGTGAGCGCGAGGAGTGAGCCGGTTTTGCGAGCCCCGCAGTCGCGAACGGAAAGCGGCTCTGCCGTGACCGCCCGCGTGGTGGCCGGGAAGGCCGTGCCGAGGGGCGCGTTCCCGCACGTCAAGGTGGCCGGCGGGTTCGTCTACGTGTCCGGCACGTCGTCGCGCCGGCCGGACAACACGTTCGCCGGCGTCGCCGTGGACGAGCTCGGCACCACCGACCTCGACATCCGGGAGCAGACCCGGGCCGTGATCGAGAACATCCGGGACCTGCTGCGCACGGTCGGCGCCGACCTGACCGACCTGGTGCAGGTCACCAGCTACCTGGTCAACATGAACGACTTCGGTGGCTACAACCAGGTGTGGGCCGAGTTCTTCGACGCCACCGGCCCGACCCGGACCACGGTGGCCGTACACCAGCTTCCGCACCCGCATCTGCTGATCGAGATGCAGGCCGTCGCCCTACTTCCGTCGGGAGGTTCCCATGAGTGAGATCGCCGAGCCGTTCAGCTTCTCCGGCTGGATCGGCGACAACCAGCACCTGCTCAAGCCCCCGGTGGGCAACAAGGAGATGCTGCCCGGCAGCGATGACTTCATCGTCATGGTGGTGGGCGGCCCGAACCAGCGCACGGACTTCCACGTCGACCCGTACGAGGAGTTCTTCTACCAGGTCAAGGGCAACATGCACGTCAACCTGATGCTCCCTGAGGGGCCGCGTACGGTGCACGTGCGCGAGGGGCAGATGTGGATGCTGCCGCGCAACACCCCGCACTCGCCGCAGCGTCCCGAGGCCGGCTCGATCGGTATGGTGATCGAGCGGGTCCGCGAGGAGGGCACGCTGGAGAAGTTCCAGTGGTACTGCGCCGAGTGCCACCAGAAGGTGCACGAGGTGGAGTTGCAGGTCCGCGACATCGCCGCCGACCTGCCCCCGGTCTTCGCCGCGTTCTACGCCGACGAGAAGGCCCGCACCTGCGACAACTGCGGCGCGCTGCACCCGGGCAAGGGCTGACGCGTGCCGGTCGTGGACGTGCACACGCACGTCGTACCGAAGGGGTGGCCGGACCTCGCCGCGGCGTGCGGCGGGTCCGGCTGGCCCTGGCTGCGGGTGGACTCCGAGCGCGCCGCCATGATCATGGTGGGGGAGACGGAGTTCCGGCCGATCGGCGCGCAGTGCTGGGACGCGCCGACCCGGCTCGCCGACATGTCCACCGACGGCGTGGACGTGCAGGTCGTCTCGCCCACCCCGGTCTTCTTCAGCTACGACCGCCCGGCCGACCAGGCGGTCAAGGTGGCCCGGATCTTCAACGACCTCACACTCGAGGTGACCGCGGCTGGGGGCGACCGGCTGGTGCCGTTCTGCCAGGTGCCGTTGCAGGACGCGGACGCGGCCTGCGCCGAGCTGGACCGTTGCCTGGCGGCCGGGCACGCCGGGGTGGAGATCGGCAACCACGTCGGCGACCGCGACCTGGACGACGCGGGCATCGTGCAGTTCCTCACCCACTGCGCCGAGGTCGGCGCGCCGGTCTTCGTGCACCCGTGGGACATGCCCGGCGGCCCCCGCCTGGACCGGTGGATGGCCCGGTGGCTGGCCGGGATGCCGGCCGAGACGCACCTGTCGGTGCTGGCGCTGATCCTCGGCGGCGTGTTCGACCGGGTGCCGGAGACGCTGCGGATCTGCTTCGCGCACGGCGGCGGCAGTTTCCCGTTCTGGCTGGGCCGCGCCGACAACGCCTGGCACCGGCGCGGCGACCTGGTACGCGGCGCGTCGAGCACGCCGCCCAGCTCGTATGTGGGCCGGTTCCACGTCGACTCGGTGGTCTTCGAGCCGGCCGCGCTGCGGCTGCTCGTGGACACCATGGGCGCCGAGCGGGTGCTGCTCGGCAGCGACTACCCGTATCCGCTGGGGGAGCGGCCGGTGGGCCAGGTGGTGCACCGGGCGGACTTCCTCACCGACGAGCAGCGGGCCGCGCTGCTCGGCGGCAACGCGCTGCGTTTCCTGGGCCGCTGACGAACTCCGGGTGCGTCCGCCTCGGCGGACGCACCCGGCGCTGCTCAGGAGTGCGGGCAGGTGTCCCGGTACTCCTCGATCGCGGTGCCCCGGGGCGCCGGGCAGAGGAACTGGTCATACCGGGTGTCGTCGTCGACGAACCGCTTGAGCCAGGAGATGCTGTACTTCGCCACTGTCACGTTCGGCGAGGTCGGCGCCGAGTGGCTCGCGGCGTTCAGCTCCAGGTACGCCTTGTCCAGGGTGGCCGGCAGGCTGGTGTAGAACGGCTCCGAGTGCGACGACACCGGGGCCACCGAGTCGTTCTCCGCGCCGATGACGAGCGTCGGCACGCGCACCGACGACCAGTTCTTCACCGAGTGCCAGCCGGTCAGCGGGATCGCCGCCTGGAGCGCGGGCCGGGTGTTCGCCGCCGAGAGGCTGCCGCCGCCACCCATCGAGTGCCCCATCACCGCCAGCCGGTTGCGGTCGATCCGGGTGCGTACCGCGCTGGTGTTGGTCAGGTAGTCGAGCGCGGCCAGGAGCTGGGTGCCGCGGCTGGCCGGCTGGTCGTAGACGGAGAGGGTGTCGATGGTGATGACCACGAAGCCCTGGGAGGCCAGCCGCGGCCCGAGCCACGCCACGGCGGACTGGCCGGCGGTGAAGCCGGGGGAGATGGCTACCGCGCCGAACGTGCCCTCGGCGGTGCTGGTCGGGTAGTAGATCGTGCCGCCCCGGAAGCCGCTGACGCTGGACGCGGAGACGGTGGTCTGGGCGAACGCGAACGGCCCACGGGTGGCCTCGATGGAGGCGGTGGTGGGCGCGGGACCGCGCTCGTAGGGGTTCGCGGCCAGCGCAGCCGCCGGCCGGCCGTCGCCGGCCCCGGCCGGCCGTCGCCGGCCCCGGCCGGCGTCACCGGCAGGGCGGCGAGGCCGGCGGCGGCCAGGGCGACGGCGAGCAGGGCGCGCGGAAGCCGGGACGGGCGGGCCGGTGTGCCGGGTGCGTGGTGCACGGCGTGCTCCTCGGGGTGGTGGGGGCGGCCTTCAATCGACTTGCGTCGATCTGCACATCCTGCGCGTCCCGCCCGCCCGGCGGACCATCCCGAACCGGTCATGTCACCCGGATATGGGCCGGCCGCCGGACGTGTCGCCCGGCCTCCCGGCCACCGGCCCGGCAGGATGGACGGCATGGCCCAGCCGCATGACCTGACCGCGCTGGAGCAGGCCGCCGCGATCCGCCGGGGCGAGCTGTCCAGCCTGGAGCTGGTCGAGCACCACCTGCGCCGGGTCGAGGCGCTCGGCGACACCGTCGGCGCGTTCGTCACGGTCACCGCCGAACACGCGCGGACGGCGGCCCGGGCGGCCGACGCGGTCCCGGCGGCGGACCGGCATCCCCTGCACGGGGTGCCGACCGCGATCAAGGACCTGACCCTCACCGCCGGGGTACGCACCACCTTCGGCTCGGCCGCCTTCGCCGACTTCGTCCCGCCGGTCGACGCCGACGTGGTCCGCCTCCTGGCCGAAGCCGGACTGGTCAGCGTCGGCAAGACCACCACCTCCGAACTGGGCTGCTCGCTCTACTCCGAAGGGCGCGTCGCGCCGCCCGCCCGCAACCCGTGGGACCTCGCGTGCACCGCGGGCGGGTCCAGCGGCGGCGCGGCCGCGGCGGTCGCCGCCGGGCTGGTGCCGGTGGCCCAGGGCTCCGACGGCGGCGGCTCGCTGCGCATCCCGGCCGCGCTCTGCGGCCTGATCGGCTACAAGTCGAGCCGGGGCATGGTCTCCGGTGGACCACTCGGCTTCGGCGGCTTCGGGCTACCGGTGAACGGGCCGATCGGCCGTACCGTCGCCGACGTGGCCGCGATGCTCGACGTGCTGGCGCGGCCGGTGCCCGGCGAGCCGTACCTGCCGCCGGCCGCGCCCGCCGGCGGCTACCTCGGCGTCGCCCGGTCCGCCCGCGCCACCGGACCCGGCCGGCTGCGCGTCGGCCGCTTCACCACGCCGATGCTCGCCGACGAGCCGGTCCACCCGGACTGCGTCGCCGCCGTCGACCGGGCCGCCGCGCTGCTCGCCGACGCCGGGCACGAGGTGGTCGACGTCCCTGCGCCGCTCGGCCCCGAGGCGTGGCCGCTGTTCGAAACCCTCTGGTACGCGCTGGCGGTCACGCCGGTCCCGCCCGACCGGGAGGGTGAGCTGCTGCCGCTGACCCGGTTCCTGCGTGAGCGCGGCGCGGCGCTGGGCGTCCCCGTGCTGATGGCCGCGCTCGGCGAGCTGCAGGCGCAGGTACGCCTCGGCGTGCGCCGTACCGCCGGCTGTGACCTGCTGCTCTGCCCGACGCTCGCGGCCCCGCGGATGCCGGTGGGCGCGCTCGCCGCCCTCGAACCGGCGGAGGATTTCGACAGGCAGCGGCGCTTCTCGCCGTACTGCGCGGTCTTCAACGTCACAGGCGATCCGTCCGTTTCGCTGCCGGTCGGACGGACCGCCGACGGCCTGCCGGTCGGGGTGCTGCTCACCGGCCGGTACGGCGACGACGCGACATTGGTCGCCACTGCCGCGCAGCTTGAGCACTCGAGTGGCGGATGGGATCAGCACCCCGCAATCTGGCTGGCCACCGACTCCGCTAACGTGAACATCACAAGTGAGGTGCGGCGCGGCCGGTCCTGACCGGTCACCCGACCCGAACCATTCCTGGTCTCTCTTTCCGCCTGGGGGCGTTGGGATTGTCTGTTACCGAGACGTTGGTGGTCTTCGTCGGCATCCCGGCCGCCGCGGTGCTGCTGATCGCCGGCCTGGCGGCCGTCGGGGGCAGCCGTGGCAACGGTGGCGGCGCCAAGCGCTACCGGCCGGGCCGGCCCTTCGACTTCACTCCGGTCTGGTTCCTGAGCCGCCCGGAGCAGCTGGCCGACTCGGCCGGCACGGCGCTGTCCGCCGGGGCGCAGGCGCCGGCGTTGACCAGCCGCAAGCAGGAGCAGGCCGGCCGGGAGGCGCCGGCCGGTGGAACCGGAGGCGCAAGTGACCGTTGGTGAAGCGCGGCCCACGACGGGGACGGACAACCCGCCCGACGTGCTGGACGGACCGTTCTCGACCCGTCAGCTGCTCCGCATCGACGAGGCGCTGCGCCTCGCCGACCAGGGCACCGGCCTGGTCTTCTCGGTCTATGTCGGCGGGCTGGACGAGCCGATCCGGGAGCACGCCGAGCGGCTGCACCGCCAGCTCGCCGAGCCCGACCGCTCGGTGCTGATCGCGATGTCGCCCAACCAGCGGCAGCTGGAGGTCGTCACCGGCCGGTACGCGCGCAAGCGCATCCCGGACACGTACGCGAAGCTGGCCGCGCTCTCCATGGTGGCCGCCTTCGGCGGCGGCGACCTGGCCGGCGGCATCATCCAGGGCCTCGACCAGCTGGCCAGTCACGCCGGCAAGGGCTGACCCGCCCGCACACGACGAAGCCCGGCCCGCGCACCGCGCGGGCCGGGCTTTTCCGTGTTCTCGGCCCGGCGGCCGGCGTGGGCTCCCACCCACGCCGGCCCCCGGCCGCCGTACCCCTGCTCAGGCGGTGCGGGCGTCCCGCTCGCGGGCCTTCAGCGCGCGGACCACGCCGTCGCGGCCCTCGGCCACCAGCCGCCGCAGCGACGCCGGCCGCCCGTCCTGGGCCAGCCACGCGTCGGTGGCCGCGACGGTGTCCTCCTCGACCAGGTACGCCGGGTAGGCGAGCTGCACGAACTCCTGCGCCGGCTCGCTGTCGCGCTGCGCCCACACCTGGTCCACCGTGGCGAAGTACCGCTCCCGGTAGGGCGCGGTCAGCTCGACCTGCGCCGGGTGGGTGAAGCCCTGCAGCAGCGCCCGGTTGCGCCAGTTGGGCAGCGCGTCCGGGCCGGTGAGCAGCGCCCACACGGTTGCCTTGTTCTCCTCGGTCGGCACCAGCGCGTGCGCGTACGCGGCCTCCCGCTCGCCGCTGGCGGTACGGTCGGCGGCCAGTTCCGCGTCCACGTCGGCGGCGCCGGCCGCGCCGTTGGCGACGAGCGACTGGAGCACGGCCCAGCGCAGCTCGGTGTCGACGGTCAGCCCTTCCGGCACCCCGTTGCCGTCCAGCCAGCCGCGCAGCACGGCCAGGTCCTCCCCGGAGCGGGCCGAGGAAGCGTACGCGCGGGCCCAGGCGAGCTGGAATCCGCTGCCCGGCTCGGCCGCGGCGAGCGCGGTCCGGGCGGTACGGGACAGGTCCGCCCAGCCGGTCGGCGCCCACTCCGGGTCGGCGTAGAAGGTGAGCGCTGTGGTCGCCTGCCGCAGCGTGGCGGTGACCAGGTTGATGTCGGTCTCGGCGGTCAGCCCGGCCAGCACCAGCGCCACGTAGTCGCGGGCCGACAGCTCCGCGTCGCGGGTCATGTCCCAGGCGGCCGTCCAGCACAGCGCCCGGGCCAGCGACGAGTCGAAGCCGGCGATGTGCTGCACCACGGTGGCCATGGACCGCTCGTCCAGCCGCAGCTTGGCGTACGTGAGGTCCTCGTCGTTGAGCAGCAGCACATCCGCGGCCGGCTTGCCGTGCAGCGCGGACAGCTCGGTCAGCTCGCCCGTCACGTCCGTCTCGATCAGCTCCCGGCGCACCAGCCGGCCGTCGGTGAGGTCGTACAGGCCGACGCCGATGCGGTGGGTACGCAGCGTCGGGTAGTCCGACGGCGCCTCCTGCCGGACCACCACCCGCTCGTACGTGCCGTCGGCGCCGATGGTCACCTCCGGGCGCAGCGTGTTGACCTGCGCGGTCTCCAGCCACTGGGCGGCGAACTTGCGCAGCTCCCGGCCTGAGGCCGTCTCCAGCTCGGAGAGCAGGTCGTCGAAGGTGGCGTTGCCCCAGGCGTACTTGCCGAAGTAGGCGCGCAGGCCGGCCACGAACGGCTCCTCGCCGACGTACGCGACGAGCTGCTTGAGCACGCTCGCGCCCTTGGCGTACGTGATGCCGTCGAAGTTGACCTCGACCGCCTCCAGGTCCGGCATCTCGCAGTAGACCGGGTGGGTGGAGGAGAGCTGGTCCTGCCGGTAACCCCAGTTCTTGCGGATCGACAGGAACGTGGTCCAGGCGTCGGTGAAGCGGGTGGCGTGCGTGTTGCACCAGTGGCTCGCCCACTCGGCGAACGACTCGTTCAGCCACAGGTCGTTCCACCAGCGCATGGTGACCAGGTCACCGAACCACATGTGCGCCAGCTCGTGCAGGATCGTGTTGGCGCGCTGCTCGTACTCGAAGTCGGTGACCTGCGAGCGGAAGATGTAGTGCGACTCGGCGTGCGTGACGCAGCCGAAGTTCTCCATCGCGCCAGCGTTGAAGTCCGGCACCCAGAGCTGGTCGTACTTGGGCAGCGGGTAACGCACGCCGAACTTCTCGTGGAAGAAGTCGAAGCCCTGCGTGGTGATCAGGTGCAGGTCGTCGGCGTCCATGTGCGGGGCCATGCTGGCCCGGCAGAAGTAACCCATGTCGATGCCGTCGTGGCTGCGGCGCACCTCGTGGTACGGCCCGGCGCAGAGCGCGGTGATGTACGTGCTCATCCGCTCCGAGACGGTGAAGTGCACCGTCTTCAGCCCTTCGCCGGCCGCCTCCTCGCGGGCCACCGGCATGTTCGACACGACCCGCCAGTGGTCCGGCACCGTGGCGTGCCAGGTGTAGACGCTCTTCAGGTCGGGCTGGTCGAAGCAGGCGTAGACCTTCTGCGCGTCGGCGGTCTCGAACTGGCTGTAGAGGTAGGTCTCGCCGTCCACCGGGTCGACGGTGCGGTGCAGACCCTGCCCGCTGTTGGAGTAGCCGAAGTCGGCGTCGACCACGAGCACGTTCTCGGCGGCCAGGCCGGTCAGCGTGAGGCCCTTCTCGGCGGACCAGCCGGACAGGTCGACCGGCTCGCCGTTGAGCGTGGCGGAGCGCACCGACTCGGCGGCCGCCTCGATGAAGGTGGTGGCCCCCGGCTCGGCGCAGCGGAACCGGACCTCGGTCACCGAGCGGAACGTGCGACCGGTGGGCTGCACCGCGGTCGACAGGTCAAGGCTGATGTCGTACCCGGTCACCTCGAGCAGGCGGGCCCGCTCGGTCGCCTCGGCCTGGGTCAGGTTGCGCACTCCCGGCACTGTTCGTCTCCATCCCACTCGTCTCGCCGCGCCCCGCGGCACCGGTCTTTCCCGGCCCGCTCGTGACGGTCCGCTGAGAACCGAGTCTTCCATGCACGGACCGCTCTCGGTGGTCGAGGTCACGCTCTCATTCCGGTACCGGTCGATACGGCAGGGGGTGGAGGATCGGGGGTGACCGTGCCGGGTCCCCGGCGCGGACGAAGTCGTGAAGGGATGACACCGTGACCGAACGTGTCACCGCGGACATGTGGTTCGACCCGCTGTGCCCGTGGGCCTGGATCACCTCCCGTTGGCTGCTCGAGGTCGAGCAGGTCCGGGACGTGGACATCCGGTTCCACGTGATGAGCCTGTCCGTGCTCAACGAGGGCCGGGACCTCCCGGAGGAGTACCAGGACCTGATGGTCAAGGGCTGGGGTCCGGTGCGGGTGTGCATCGCCGTCGAGCAGGCGCACGGCGCCGAGGCGCTGGCGAAGCTCTACACCGCGATGGGCACCCGGATCCACCTCGGCAAGGAGGAGTTGGGCCGCGACATGCTGGTGGGCGCGCTCACCGACATCGGTCTGGACCCGGCGCTCGCCGACGCCGCCGAGTCCACCCAGTACGACGACGCGCTGCGGGCCAGCCACGAGGCGGGCATGCGGCCGGTCGGCACCGAGGTCGGCACGCCGGTGGTCCACGCCCCGGGCCCGGACGGCGGGCAGGTCGCCTTCTTCGGCCCGGTGATCACCCCGGCGCCCAAGGGCGAGGCCGCCGGCCGCCTCTGGGACGGCGTGCTGCTGGTCTCCTCCACCCCCGGGTTCTACGAACTCAAGCGCACCCGCGAGCAGGGCCCCATCTTCGACTGACGCGGTGTAAGGAAGGGCCCCCTCTTAACGCCTCCGGTAGAGGAAGGGGCCCTTCTTAACACCCCGGGCCCTCGCGACGCCGCACCCCGAGCCCCGCGCCGCCCGTCACCGGGCCGGTGCGGGGCTCGTTTCACCGGATGTCCCAGCCGACGGCCCGCGCGGGGCCGCACCACGGCAGCTCCTGGAGGCGTTCCCATGGCTAAGCACCGCCGCATGTCCGACGACGCGCCGCAGCAGGCGACCGAGGACCCCGGTGCGACGTACTGGTCGGTGACCGAGAGCGACTGGCCGGCCGGCCCGGCCGAGGTTGCCGACCTGCTGGCCCCGCCGATCGTGGTCGGTGTGGCCCGGGTGGTGGCCACCTCGCGGATGACGCCGCCGGCCGAGACCGGCCGGCCCGGGCGGGCGCCGTCGCGGACCGGCGCCGCGGCCCACCCGGCCGTCGCGGGTGCGACGACGGTACGCCTCAACGCCGGCTCCCGCCCCGCCGCGCCGGCCCGCCGTCCGACTTCGGGCCGGCACCGTAACCCCACAGCCTGAGCCGCCCTTCCCGGTGTTAAGAAGGGGCCCTTCCTCTACCGGAGGCGTTAAGAGGGGGCCCTTCCTTTCACCTGGTGGTAAGCGGGTGAGTCCGGCGGCGGGGGCGATCGGGGCCCGGGTAGCGTCAGCGGACATGACGGTCGTGCATCCGATCGCCCGGGCCTGGATCACCACTGGCGGCACCGGCGCGCAGAACTACGACGAGTTCGCCGACGACGCGGAGATCACCTCCATCGTCGAGGCGAATCCGCACAGCGCTCTGGGCATCGAGATGCCCCACCGGGCGCCGGGGAGCCTCGGGAAGTCCTTCCTCGACGCGCTGCCGGACGCGGTGGCCCGCCTCGCAGAGGCGAAGGCGGACGGCAGCTACACCCCGGCCGAGCAGGTCGTGGTGCTCTACCGCATCAGCGCGCCGGGCGAGGAGAGCGCGTACGGGCTGTGGGCGATGGTCGACACCGACCAGATCTCCACCCGCGCCGACGAGCCGGGTCTGGTGATCCGCAACGAGGACGTGTTCATCGCCAAGGTGCGCGAGCGCGTCGCCCTGGCCGAGGCGATCGGTCACCTGCTCTCGCCCGTACTCCTGCTCCAGACCGGCAAGGGCGACGAGCTGCACGCCGCGCTCGCGGCGGCGACCGATGCGGCCGGGGCGCCCGCCGCGACCGACGTCGACCAGTCCGGTCGTACGCACGCCATCTGGCTGCTCGGCCCGGGCCCGGCGCAGGACGAGCTGACCGCGCTCGCCGGCGGCGGGGACCTGGTGGTGGCGGACGGCAACCACCGCAGCCTGGCCGCGCAGACCGGCGGGTTCCCGCGCTTCCTGGCGGTGGTCACCACGCCCGCGTCGGTCGCCATCCAGCCCTACAACCGGCTGGTCAGCGAGCTGACCACCACGCCGGACGAGCTGCTCGACCGGCTGCGCGCCGCGGGCGCGGAGATCACCCCGGTGGACGGGCCGGTGGACGTGCCTGCGACCGGCGGCGTCGTGCACCTCTACCTCGGCGGCCGGGGGTACGCGGTGACGCTGCCGCACGTCGGCGCCGGCCGGCTGGAGAACCTCGACCACGCGCTCGTCGAGCGTCTGCTGCTGCGCGACGCGCTGGGTCTCGACCCGGGCGACAAGCGGATCACGTACGTGGGCGGCGACTACCCGGCGAGCTGGCTCGTCGGCGAGGTCGACGCCGGCCGGGCCGAGCTGGCGGTGCTCGTCGCGCCGGTGACCGTGGACGACTTCGTCGCGGTGAACCTGGCCCGGGAGAAGATGCCCCGCAAGAGCACCTGGTTCACCCCGAAGGCGCGCGCCGGCCTGGTCGTGGCCGAGCTGCCGCACTGACCGTGTGACGAACCGCCTCCTCCGCCGCCCGCGCGCCGGCGGAGGAGGCGGGCCTGTCAGACTGCGCGGTATGCGCGTCTACCTGGGATCTGACCACGCTGGTTTCGAGTTGAAGGTGCACCTCGCCAACCACCTGGCCAAGCAGGGCTACGAGGTGGTGGACGTGGGTCCGCACGCCTTCGACCCGGACGACGACTACCCGGCGTTCTGCCTGCACACCGGCGACCGGGTGGTCGGTGACCCGGGCAGCCTCGGCGTGGTGATCGGCGGCTCCGGCAACGGCGAGCAGATCGCCTCGAACAAGGTCTCCGGCGTCCGGGCGGCGCTGGCCTGGAGCGTGGAGACCGCAAAGCTGGCCCGCGAGCACAACGACGCCAACATTGTCGCGATCGGCGCCCGCCAGCACACGCTGGACGAGGCGACGGCGCTCGTGGAGGCGTTCCTCACCACGCCGTTCTCCGGCAACCCGCGGCACAGCCGGCGCATCGAGCAGGTGGCCGCCTACGAGCAGAGCCGCAAGCTGCCCGAGCTGCCCGCCTGACCGGACGCCGCCGGGCTCACCGCCCGTTGCGGGGCAGCTCCTCGCGGGGCACCCAGTTGCGCCGGATCAGCACCACCCGCTCCTCCGCCGCGGCGAGATCGTCGTCGCTGGGGCGCGCGGCGTCCCGTGCCCGCAGCGCGGCGGTGACGCTCACCTGCGACGAGCCGGAGCCGACCAGCCCGCGCAGCCCGCGCTCGCCCTCCTCGGCGGGCGCGGCGCGCCGGCCGCGGGGCTCCGGCTCGCCCGGCCGGCCGCCGCGCGGGGACCGGGGCGTCACGTCGTCGTGTACGGGGGCGGTGCTGGCTGCGGTGCCGTCGGCGCCGTCGGCCGGGGCGCCGGCCTCGCCGTGATGCCGTAGCCGTCGCCGCCGTCGCTCCGCCTCACCCATCCCCCGACCGTACCGCCCCACACCCACCGGCGCTCCCACGCGCGCGAGGGCGGTCAGAAGACCTCCATGGGGGAGGGGGCGCGGTGCCAGCTGAAAGCGGGGGTGAGCGCGGTCAGGGTGTGCGGGACCAGTTCCCGGACGTGCCCGGCGGCGGCCAGCGCGGACGGGTTCGCGCCGCCGAGGTACAGCTCGCCGAGAGCGCGTACGTCGCAGGCCAGCGCCGCGGGGGCGGTGGTGGCCGTGCACTGCGCGCCGTCGGGCCCGCCGACCAGCCGCCAGCGGCCGGTGTTCTCCTTCAGCAGGTCGTCGGTGACCTCGATCACCACGTCGACGTCGGTGGCGTAGCGCCGGGCGGCGAGCGCGGCCGGCACGTCCACCACCCGTACCCAGAGCGCGTCGGCGAGCTGCGGGGAGAGCTGGCGGGGCTCGTCCACCAGCCGCAGCAGCGGCTCGTCCACTGCCGCGATCGGGAACGACAGCCGCCGGGTCAGGTCGACCGAGAGCAACAGCCGCCACAGCGCCCGGTACGCCTCCGGCGTCAGCGCCACCACCTCGCCGACATGCGTCTCGGCCTGCGGGCCGGTGGCCGAGGAGCTGTCCTTCGTCCGGTAGAGCGCGTACCCGTCGAGCCCGCCGGGGCCCTCGTGCAGCAGCACCCGGCGTTCGGTGGCGCCGCCCCGGTGGGCCTTCAGATCCGCCAGCAGGTACGCCCACCAGCGCTCGTCGCGGCGGGACCAGCCGGGACGGTCGGCGCGCGCCTGCTCGTACAGCCGGGCCAGCTCGTCCCGGTGCGCGTCCGGACGGTCCAGTCGCAGCGTGCCCTCGGCGGACGTCGGGGCGGGCAGGCGCAGCCCGGTGGTGTCCACGGACAGCACGTACCGGGGGGCCGCCGACCCGTAGCCGAACCGGGGGTAGATGCGGCCCTCGCTGGCCCAGAGCACCGCGATCGGTTCCCGGCCGGCGTCGCGGACGTCTCGCAGCTGGCGGCGCATCAGCGTGGTGAGCAGGCCGCGGCGCCGGTGCGTCGGCGCGACCGCGACCATCGTCACGTGGGCGGCCGGCACGTTCGCGCCGGGTACCGCCAGCTCGCGGCTGAACGCGGCGGCGTTTGCCACGACCGTGCCGCCGTCGCGGACCAGTAACGACCGGTCCGGCTCGAAGATCGGGCGTTCGAGCGCCTGCACGTCGGGGTCGAGATCGCCGTGGAAGGCCAGCGCCAGCAGCGCCGCGATGTCGTCGAAGTCCTCAGCTCGGGATACCAGTACGTCGGTCACGGCACGTGTGTATCGCACCGCGACGGGGGTCGGCACCCTATTTGCGGGCTGGCTACCCTCGGAACCGAGGCCGGAATCGGTCGAGGGGGAGGACGAAGATGGCGGACCAGACACAGCCGTGGGCCGAGCGCACCGTGGAGGTGCCGCCCCAGCCGGGGGCGGTGCCCCCGCAGCGGGACGCGTTCCAGCGCGGGGTGGCGGCGGTCGGTCAGCCGCGCACGCCGCGTACGCCCCGCACCGAGCAGTTCCCGACTGTCGAGCAGCACGGCGACTGGGCCGGTGAGCCGGCGCCGCGCCGGCCGATGAGCTGGCACCTCGCCCAGGCCCGCAAGGGCGGGGAGCTGAGCGCCGCCGGGGCCCTGTTCGCGTTCGTCTGCTGGGGCATCTGGGCGATCTCCGGGCGGGGCAACCTGATCGCGCCGCTGCTCACTTTCGTGCTCAGCCTGCTCACCGCGGTCGGCCTGTTCGCGCTGGCCCGGCTGCTCGGGCGGCTGATTCTGGAGCGGCAGTTCGGCCGGGTGCGCCGCAGCGCGAAGGGTGCTCACCTGGTCACCGCGTTGTTCCTGGTCGGCGTGGGGGTGGCGTACCTGCAGCAGACCGAGTGGGTGGTCTCCGCCTGGAACTGGGTGACAGGCGTCTAGTCGACGGTCGTCCGTCCGGCGCGCGCCGGACGGACGACCCGGGACGTCGGCGTCAGAAGGTGGTCGGCGCGCCGGCCGTCTTGCAGGCGGCGTTGATGTCCTTGCTGGCCTTCTCCATGGCGGGGTTGTCGGCGGCGGTGCCCGGGTCGGGGGCCGAGCCCGCCTTGCCGGCCTCCGCGCCGAACTCCTTCAGGGCGATGGCCGCCTCGCCGTCGCCGGCGGTTCCGGCCAGCTTGGTCACCCGGTCGCCGAGTTCGGTCAGGATCGCGCCGGTCTCCTTCGTCAGGTCGCCGCCTCCCTGAACGACGGCCATGAGCTTCGTCCGCATGTCCTTGTTGATCTTTTCTGCGGCGGTGCAGAGGTCCTTGTCGCTCACGGCGGCCGCCGACGGCGAGGGTGCCGCCGTGGAGGGGACCGCGGAGGCCGACGTGGCCGCCGGCCCGGCCGTGGTCGAGGGCTTCTCGTCGCCGCACGCGGCGAGGGCCAGCACGGCACAGGTCAGGAGGATCGGGAAGATCCGGTTCGATTTCACGCCTGCGCACGCTAGTCGACGGCCGTCATTGATCAAAGTCGGTTTGCCCGGTCGGTCCTGGGATGCGCGGGCGGGACGGCATCTCGCCGCCCGCCCGCGTGCCCGGCCGCGGTACGCCGCGGCACCGGTCGTCTCTCCACCAGGACCGTGTTGCCTTACCCCGCCCCACGGGCTTCATCCGTCGCCCGTTGGGCTGAGCGGTCACCGCTGCTCGTCGGCCTTCGGCGACGCGACCCGGGCGGCCGGGTCCTCGACGCCGGGCTCGCCGCCACCGGGCGCCACCATGCCGTCGTAGTTGTAGACCACGCCGTCGTCGCCGTGCTGCTTGGTGGTCCGGATGTAGCGGTGGATCATCCCGTCGATCTCGATCTCCACCAGGGCCTTTCCGTCCGCGTCCTGGGTGCTGCCGTCGCGGGGACCGCCCACCAGGTACGCCTTCGTGTTCGTCTCCATGTGCCCGCCCTACCCCCGGCAGGGTCGCCGGAAACGACCAGCGACGGGTACCGCCCACCGCCGTGAGCGGCCGTTCACCGAGCCGGGGCGTGCTTCCGGCGCACCGGACCCGTCCGGCCGTCGTGTCGGCGCGCCGCCGTCGCGCAGCATGACGGCATGGGCGCGTATCGATCAGCGTACGAGCGGAGCATCGCCGACCCGGCCGGCTTCTGGCGGGACGCGGCGGCCGACATCGACTGGATCATCCCGCCGGAGCGCATCCTCGACGAGGAGGCGGCGCCGCTGTACCGCTGGTTCCCCGACGGGGTGCTGAACACCTGCCACAACGCGCTCGACCGACACGTCGCCGCCGGGCGGGGCGACCAGCCCGCGCTGATCCACGACAGCCCGGTCACCGGCACGGTCCGCACGCTCACCTACGCCGAACTGCTCGCCGAGACGGCCCGGTTCGCCGGTGCGCTGCGCCGGCTCGGCGTCGGCCGGGGCGACCGGGTGCTGCTCTACCTGGCGATGGTCCCGGAGGCGGTGATCGCCATGCTGGCTTGCGCCCGGATCGGCGCGGTGCACTCGGTGGTCTTCGGCGGGTTCGCCGCGCACGAGCTGGCCGTCCGGATCGACGACGCGCGGCCGAAGGTGGTGGTGGCCACCTCCTGCGGCATCGAGGCCGACCGGGTGGTGCCGTACCACCCGATCCTGGCCGCCGCGCTGGACGAGGCCGCGCACGCGCCGGAGCGCTGCGTGGTGGTGCAGCGCCCGCAGGAGCCCGCCCCGCTGGTGCCGGGCCGCGACCTGACCTGGGCCGAGGTGATGGCGGACGCGGAACCGGCGCCGTGCGAGCCGGTGGCCGCCACGGACCCGCTCTACGTCCTCTACACCTCCGGCACCACCGGCCGGCCCAAGGGCGTGGTGCGGGACAACGGCGGGCACGCGGTGGCGTTGCGCTGGTCGATGCGCAACGTCTACGGCATCGAGCCGGGCGAGGTCTTCTGGGCCGCCTCCGACGTGGGCTGGGTGGTCGGCCACTCCTACATCGTGTACGCACCGCTGCTCACCGGCGCGACCACTGTGCTCTACGAGGGCAAGCCGGTCGGCACCCCCGACGCCGGGGCGTTCTGGCGGGTCGCCGCCGAACACCGGGTGGCTGCCCTGTTCACCGCGCCCACCGCCATCCGGGCGATCCGCCGCCAGGACCCGGACGGCGAGCACATCGACCGGTACGACCTGAGCGCGCTGCGTACCCTCTTCCTCGCCGGTGAACGGCTGGACCCGGACACCTGGGCCTGGGCGGGGCAGCGGCTCGGCGTACCCGTGGTCGACAACTGGTGGCAGACGGAGACCGGCTGGCCGGTGGCGGCCAACCCGCGCGGCCTGGAGCCGCTGCCGATCAAGCCGGGGTCGCCGACGGTGCCGGTGCCCGGCTACGACGTGCGCGTGGTCGACGGCGCGGGCCGGGACGTGCCGCCCGGCACGGACGGCTCGATCGTCATCCGGCTGCCGCTGCCACCCGGCTGCCTGCCCACGCTCTGGGGTGACGACGAGCGGTTCGTCCGCTCCTACCTGTCCACGTTCCCCGGTCACTACCTGACCGGTGACGGCGGCCGGTTCGACGAGGACGGCTACCTGTACGTGATGGGCCGCACCGACGACGTCATCAACGTGGCCGGGCACCGCCTGTCCACCGGCGCGATGGAGGAGGTCCTGGCGACGCACCCGGCGGTGGCCGAGTGCGCGGTGATCGGCGTGGCCGACGCGCTGAAGGGGCAGGTGCCCAGCGGGTACGTGGTGCTCAAGGCCGGCGCCGACGTCGACCCGGACGCGCTCGCCGCCGAGCTGGTCGCGCTGGTCCGGCAGCGGATCGGCCCGGTGGCCGCGTTCCGCCGGGTGACAGTGGTGCCGGCGCTGCCGAAGACCCGCTCCGGGAAGATCCTGCGCCGCACCATGCGGGGCCTGGTCGAGGGGCGCGACGAGCCGGTCCCGGCGACCATCGACGACCCGGGCGCGCTCACCGTCTTCCGCGACCTCGGCGCCGCGGGCTGACCCGCCCTCGCCCGGACGGACCGAAGCGGTCCCCGGCCGGACCGCGTCGGCCGGGGACCGCCTGCGGTCAGCGCCGGACCGGGTTGCGGGCCGCGTAGTCGCGGGCCACCCGGACCATCTCCACCAGGCCGCCGGCGTACTCCTGTGCCTCCCCGTGTGCCTCGTCGAACGGCGGCTGGAAGCCGACGCCCTCCCACTGGCCGGTGGCCTCGTTCCACCTGTCGTTGCCGACCTCGAAGTCCCAGGCGAAGATGCCCAGCTCGTAGTAGAGCTGGTCGGCCGAGTTGCCGGCCGCCGAGTAGAGCACGTCGGCGACCGGGCCGGTCTGCGACGGCCAGGTGACGGTGCCGCGCTCGGCCGCGATGGCGCCGACGATGCGCCGGGCGCTGGCCAGGAACAGCGTCGACTCGTCGATCGACGGGCGCGGCAGCGTCACCCGCCCGTCGGCCTTGTACGCCCCGGGCGGCCACATGAAGTAGCCGCCGTAGGAGTGCACGTTCATCGCGAACCTGATGTTCGGGTGGGCCTTGGCCAGGTCGATCACGTTGCGGCTCTCCGGCTCGGACAACTCCGCCGTGCCCGCGTAGTTGCCGGCCAGGCAGTTCGTGCTCGCGCCCACGTACCCGTCGAACAGGGACCCGACGGTGTAGTTGCGGTTGAGGTCGACGCCCCACATGTTCCGGTACTTCGGGTCCCGCGCCTCACCGGCGCAGTGGTTGACCAGGTTCTTGCGCTGGAAGTTGTAGTCGTGGAACGAGTAGTTCGCGCCGTCCGGGTTCACCGTCGGGATGACGAACACGTCCACCTGCTCCAGCAGCTTGCGGGTCGCCGCGTCGGTCCGGGCGTTGGCGAGCAGCCGCTCGGCGAACTCCAGCGTGACGAGCGGGGTGGCCCACTCGCGGGCGTGCTCCTGCGAATACGCCAGCACGCCGATCCGGGAGCCGTCGCGGTGCTTGCCGATCCGCAGCGCCTGCACCGTCCACGGCCGGGCCGGCACCTCGGTGCCCTGCAACCCGTCGTCGAGGCGTACCGGCCCGGCCACCGGCATCGGCAGCCCGGCCGAGCCCTCCTCCGCGGTGGCCCGGAAGCGGGCGCCCTGCGGGGCGTTGATCAGGGCGGCGACGTCGTCGGTGGTGCTCGTCACCTTGCCCGCCCGGTCGGTGGCCAGCGAGATGGTGAGCACCCGGTCCCGGTAGCGCATGCTCAGCGGCCGGTTCGGCCGGCCCGGGTCGACGGTGCGTACCTGCACGCCGTTCATGCCCTGGTCGCCGAAGCGGACCGACTCCACCACCACGGCGGCGGCCGCCGGGTCACCCAGGTACGCGGCGGCGGTCCGGCGGTAGCCCTGGGTCTTGTTCGGCAGGTCGATGACGTCGACCAGGTCGCGGTACTGGCGGCCGAGCCGGGCGATGCGCGCCTTGATGTCCACCGGCGTCAGGTACGCGTCGATGAAGTCCTTCTGGTAGCCGGCCGGCTGCGGCGGCGGCGAGGCGTTCGGCCAGAGCGACGGGGTGACCGGCCGGCTCGTCCCGCCCAGGCTGGAGGTGGCGGTGAACTGCACGGGCCGGCTGGGCGCAGGCTGCGGCAGCGCGTAGTGGTACTGGTACTCGCCCGAGTCCTCGAAGCGGTACAGCGGGAACGAGCCGGTGGCGCCGTCGGCCGTACGCCAGGTGACGGTGATCTCCACGTCCGGGTCGTCGGTGGCGGTGGTGGCGACCTGGGCCTGGAGGAAGGTCCGCCCGCCGGTGGTCCACCAGTACGCCTGGAGGAACTGGAGCGTGTCGACAGCGGTGGCGGCGCCGCTCGTCCGCAGCCCGGCGCGGGTGCGCTCCTCGGCGGCGCGGCGGCTCTCGGCGATCCGCCGGGTGCCGTCGTCGGCCCGCTGCACCACCTGCAGGGCGGTCGCGCCCTGCCGGGTGAGGTCGGTGAGCTGCCGGCCGGTGAGGACCAGGTCGGCGACCAGCTTGCCGTCCCGCGAGCGGGGACGGTTGGCCAGGTCCGCGCCGCCGGCGACGAGGCGATCGAGTTGCGCCCGGTCGGCCAGTTGGACGCGTACCAGGGCGGTTTCGGTGGGGGCGAGGGTGATCGCGGGGGCGGCCGGCGCGGCGGCGCCGGGGCCGGGATGGGTCAGGACAGCGGCGATCAGGATGCTTGTGGTGGCGAGCGCGGTCCACCGTCGTCGGACGAACACGGGGCCTCCTGACGAACGTCGATCTCTCTGCCGTTCACACCAGTCGAGGCATCGATCGCTGTCAAGCTCACTTCCGGTCAGCCGGCGAACCGGTACAACCGGAACTCCTTGTCCGCGCCGCACACCAGCATCTCGGTGTTCCACGAGCAGGACTCGCTGCGGATCTGCTTCAACTGCCCCATCTCGACCGGCTTGCCGTCCACCGCCGTCCCGGCGAGGACCCGGTCGTCCTCGTACGGGCTCGGCGCCTCGGAGAAGATCAGCAGGTTGCCGGCGTCCAGCCGGACCGCGAACCCGTCACGGTTTCGCAGCACCGCGGTGCCGTCCGGCGCGAACAGCGTCACCACGTCCGGCGAGCCCTGCCCGGCCAGCACGTGCTGACCGACCGGCACCAGCGACTCGGCGCGCGGCGCCGCCCACTGCCGGGTGCCCTCACCCTCGGTCGCCGCCACCACCCGGGTGCCGTCGGCGCCGCCGGCCGGCGTCTCCAGCAGGCACACGCGACGTTCCCCGCAGGTGACCAGATCCTTCACCCGGCCGCCCTGCTCCGGCGCCTCGTACAGCACGCTGGGCGTGCCGAGACTGCCCAGGTCGTAGGAGATCAGCCGCAGGCCACGATCGCCCTCCGCCACGTACAGCCGGTCGTCGCGGGCGGCCATCGGATCGTTGAGGCCGGCCACGTTGCCCCGGTCCTTGAGGATCTTGCCGCTACGCATGTCCAGGACCCGGACCGAGCGGTCCGCGCCGACCTGCACGAGCCGGTCCGCCTTCCCCGCCCACGGGACGAGCGGCGAGCCCTCGGCGTTCCCGGGCCCGTCCAGTGCCGCGCCGGTGCCGACCGGCAACACCTTCGTGCGCGCGTCGCCGTACTCGGTGCGCGGGTTGCGCCGCTCCCACCGCTGTCGGCCGTCGTCCAGCCGCAGCCCGACCAGGCGCTCGCCGTCCCGGTCCAGCCGGACCACCGTGTCGGGCCCGAGGTGCAGCGCGTCGTCGCGGCCGATCTCGGTCCGCCACCGCTGCGTGCCGGAATCGCCGTCGAGCACCGCCACCACACGTGGGGTGCTGCCGGTGGCGTCGCCGAGGACGAGCAGCCCGTCGGGCAGCGCCCGGACCCCCGACCACCGCTGCGCGGTCGCGTCGGTCTGCTTCTCCCAGACCGTCCTGCCGGTGGCCGCCTCGACGGCTGTCACGTGGAGGTGGCCGTCGGGCAGCGAACGGGCCAGGTAGGAGCGCTCCCCGAGCGTCGCGGTGAACATCTGGCCCGGCCGCGTGTCACCGGCGGGCACCGTCTTCACCAACTCGGCGGTGTGGAAGTCCAGCGCCGGGTGCCGGTCCCGGAACACCCAGAGCAGCACCGCCGCCGCCACGGCGACGACCACGAGACCCGCGCCGAGCGCGATCCACCGGCCGCGCCGTGGCCGGCCGTCGCCGGGCCGGACACCGTTCGGCGCGGGGGAGAAGGGCGCCCCGGGTACGCCGGACGGCCGGCCGCCGCCGGGCGGGGGAGCGGACGGCCCGGGTACGCCGTAACCCGGGTACGGCGGAACCGGGCCGTGGGCGGCCGGCATGTGGTCGTACCTCGTGGGCTGGGGCGGAACCGGGCCGGCGAGTGGCGTGCCGTCGTACCTGGTGGCGGGGGGCTGTGGCACGGGGCCGTCGGCGACCAGCGTGCCGTGCGGACCGGCGGGGACCGTGGCCGCGTCGGCGGCGTCCACCTCGCCCGGCGCGGGTGGGGTCGACGCGAGCTGGGCGGGCACGGCGGGGCGCCCGGACCGCCGGGGCAGCGGCAGGTCGGTGAGCGCGCCCTCGGCGACCGGCATCTCCGGCTGCTCCAGCACCGTCGGCGCGATGCCCAGCTCGGCGTGCAGCAGCCGGGCCACCAACGGCACCCGGGTCGACCCGCCGACCAGGAACAGGCCGCTGAGTTGTTCCGGGCGCACCCCGGCGGCGGCGGTCACCTCGCGGGTCTCCGTCACCGCCCGGGCCAGCAGCGGCGCGGCCAGGCGTTCGAAGTCCTCCCGGGTCAGCGGCACCGCCGCCTCCACCCCCGGTACGGCCACCGGCGCCACCATGGCCCGGGACAGCATCTCCTTCGCGCCGCGCACGTTGTCCCACAGCTGCTGGCGGTCCCGCCGCTCGGCGGTGGTCGTCGGATCGGTCAGCCGGGCCCACTCGCCCGGATGGGCCGGGCCGACCAGCTCGCCGAGCCGGCCGAGCAGGGCCGCGTCCAGGTCGAGCCCGCCGAGGTCGGGGATCCCGCCGGTGGCGATCAACTGGAAGCCGGAGTCGCCCCACGGGTCGGCGCCCTCGTTGCGCAGCACCGCCACGTCGAGCGTGCCGCCGCCGAAGTCGAACACCGCCACCGAACCGCCCACCGGCACCGGCCGGCGCAGCACCTGCGTGAAGTAACGCGCCGCGGCCACCGGCTCGCGCAGCAGGCGGGTGCCGGGCGCGATCGGCCCGGCGAGCGTGTGCTCGGCCGCGGCCGGCCAGCCGGCGAGTTCCAGCGCGTCGTGCAGCACCCGACGGCGGGCCGGCGTCCAGGCCGCCGGGTGCGTGACCACCGCCGGGGGCAGCATCCCGACCGCCGCCACCGCCGCGTCCGCGACCGCGCGCAACGTCGCGGCCAGCAGCTCCGCCGGCCGGTACGCCCGCCCGCCCAGATCGACGGTCTCCTCGTCGACCCGGCGCTTCGGGTTCGGCTCGTAGGCGGCCGGGTCGGCCTGGGCCAGGCGCTGCGCGTCCCGCCCGACGTGCAGGTGACCGGCCGCGTCGGCGTACACGCCGGAGGGCAGGATCGGATGGCCGTCGACGAGCACCGGCCGGGTCCGCCCGTCCGGCCAGCGCAGCACCGCAACCGTGTTCGAGGTGCCGAGGTCCACGCCGAGGGCGAAACCGTCCTGCTGGCCTGCCATTCGCGGCTACCTCCACCACCCGACGAGGATGTCCGGCCCGCATCGTACGCAGGCCACGCCGCCTCGCCGTTCACCCGGCCCGGGGGAATGGACTGGCCCGTCCGGCCCTGCGCCGCATACCGTCGCCGTCATGAGGGTGATCTCCGTCAACGTGGGCCGACCGCAACCGAACCCGTGGAAGGGCATCGGGGCCACCGGCATCGACAAGCGGCCCGTGGACGGCCGGGTCGCCGTCACCGCGCCCGGACCGAAGGGCACCGGCGATGTCGGGCTCGCCGGCGACCGGGTCTACGACGTCGCCCACCACGGCGGCACCGACCAGGCGGTCTACGCGTACGCGCGGGAGGACCTGGACCACTGGGAGGCCGAGCTGGGCCGACCGCTCGCCGACGGCTGCTTCGGCGAGAACCTGACCACCACCGGGCTGGACGTCAACGGCGCGCTGATCGGCGAGCGGTGGCGGATCGGGCCGGAGCTGGTGCTGGAGGTCACCTGCCCGCGCATCCCCTGCGGCACGTTCCAGGGGTGGCTGGGCGAGCGCGGCTGGATGAAGCGGTTCACCGAGCAGGTACGGCCCGGGGCGTACCTGCGGGTGGTCACGCCGGGCAGCGTCGGGGCCGGAGACCCGGTGGAGGTCGTGCACCGGCCCGACCACGACGTGACGGTGGCGCTGGTGTTCCGGGCCACGACGCTGGAGACGGAGCTGCTGCCCCGGCTGCTGGTGGCCGACGCGCTGCCCGAGGAGGACATGGCGCGGATCCGCCGCCGCCTGGCCTGACCGGCCGTCAGGGGTGTCCGCGTCCGGTCCGCCGCCTGGCCGCCACCACCAGCCCGGCGGCGGCGAGCGCCGCCACCGTCACGCCGCCGACGATCCACCAGGTGGCGGGGACATGCCGGCCGGCGACCCGCGTCCGCTCCGCCGAGGCCACGGACGACGTGGTGGCCGACGTGGGGGCCGACACCTCGCGGATTCCGGCGCACAGGCCGGTGGCGCCGCCCGTCGAGTTCACCCGGTACCGGGTGTCGAGGCGGAAGTCGTAGCCGCAGGAGGCGCTGCCGGGCCGGACGCTCAGCGCGAGGGTGTGCCCGACCTGGGCGCCGCCCTTCTCGACGGACTCGACGGTGAGCCCGACCCCGCGGTCGGTCACCTGCGAGACGGTGCCGACGACGGTGCTGTCGGCGCGGTCGTCCTGTTCGGTGGTGGACCCGGCGCACGAGCACGCCCAGGCGGGTTCGGCCGGTGACATGACCACGACGAGGCCGAGAGCTGCCAGTGCGACGACAAGCAGGGCACGAAGTCTCATGACCGCTTCGACGTCGTCCGATCCGCTCGGGTTCCGCACCGCTTGACGTCAACCGGACTTCAGGTCGGACGCTTCCGGGTGTGCCGAACTCTGTTCTCGACGAGGCGTACGAGCGGGTACGCCACACCGGTCCCGAGCGCGACGGGTGGCTGTCCAACCACGTGCCGATGGCCGCCGAGGCGCTGGTCCGCCACGGTCACGGGCGGGCGGTGCACCGCTGGATCGACGCGTACGCCGACCGGCTGGAGGAACGTCCACGTGGCATCCGGCGCATCGCCGCCGCCGAGTGGCGCGACCCGCTCGGCGACCCGGTGCGTACCGGCGACTGGCTCCACTTCTTCGACCGCGAGCTGGCCGGCGAACCGTGGCGCGACGTGCTGGCCCGGTGGTGGCCACGACTGCTGCCGGGCATCGCCGCCGGCGCCACCCACGGCGTCATCCGGGTCGGCCACGCCGTACGCGCCCTGCTGGACGCCGAGACCGGACCACGGGTGGCCGAACTCGGCAACGGGCTCGCCTACTGGGCCGCCCGCTGGCAGCCGCTCGCGCCGCCGGGCGCCGGGCCGTATCCCGCGACCGACGCGCGGTCCGCGCTCGACGCGGTGCCCCGCGTACCCGATCAGCGGTTCGGCATCCGGTCCCGCCTGGCGCAACTGGCCGACCTGACCCGGTGGCCGGCCGTGGCGGCGGCGGTGCCCGGCGACGCGGCCGACGACGCGCCCACCCGGCTCGCGGCGGTCGTCGACGCCGCAGTGCTCCGGCACGGCACGCACGGGTACGCCGCCCCGGTCATGCTCGTGCACGCGGCGACCGCGCCGAACGCCGTGCTGCGTGCCCTGCCGGCCCTGCCGCCGCCGCTGTGGCAGCCGAGCCTGGCCGCCGCCTGGGCGGCGACCGCCGCCGTCACCGCCGCCTACGCACCGGCCGAGGCTCGTGCCCTCCCGCCGGCCGCCGGGCCGGAACCCGGCGAGGTCATGGCGCGGGCGCTGGACACCGGGGACGCGCACGCGATCAAATTCACCGACACCCTGAGCGATGCGTACGCCCGCAGCGGCGACCCGGTCCTGCTCGCCGTCGCCGCCCGATCCGTCGAGCAGATCGCCGCCGACTGACCACCTGGAGATCCGATGACCCCCGACGACGAAGCGTTCCTGCGCCGTGCCGTGGAACTCGCCGACCGGGCCGGCGCGTCCGGCGAGCGGCCGTTCGCGTCGCTGCTGGTCGGCGCGGACGGCACCGTCCTGATCGAGGACCACAACACGGTGGTCTCCGAACGGGACGTCACAGCGCACCCGGAGCTGAAGCTGGCCCGCTGGGCCGCCCGGCAGCTCGCCCCCGAGGCCGCGGTCGCCACCACCATGTACACCAGCTGCCAGCCCTGCCCGATGTGCACAGTCGCGATCAACGCGTCCGGCCTCGGCCGGGTCGTGTACGCGCTGTCCACCGAGCAGTTCGAGCAGGTCAAGCCGGCCACCCCGGCGCCGCGCCCGGTGCGGTACGACGGACCGGCGCTGTTCGACGAGGCGCGCCGGCCGATCGAGGACCACTACTAGGAGGCGCGTCCGCTCGTCGCGACGGGCACCGGGGATGGCGCGTGATGGCTACGCTGTGCCGCACTACTTCAGGGGGTGGGCCGGTGCGGCATCGGCTGCGGCACGTCGCGGTGGTCCTGCTCGGCGCGGTGCTGCTCGGCACTGTCGGTCTGGCCGCCGGGTCCTGGTACGGCGGCCGGGGCGCCGTACCGGTCAGCCTCGACAAGGCGCTGAGCGCGGCCCAGGAACTGCTCCCCGGGACCGAGCCGATCGGCTCGATCACCGCGCTCGGCTACCGGTACGGCGTCGCTCTGGCTCCCGACGACCTCGGCAGCAGTCAGGTCGAACTCCAGTACGGCGGCGGTGCGGACTGCGCGCTGTCCGAGCGGCTGCGGGTCGCCGCCGAGACGCGGGGGTGGCAGGAGTTCCGGGACGTGCCGGGTTCCCCGTGTGACGGCTGGCGGGCCGAGAGAGACGGAATGTCGCTCACGCTCACCCATCTGGCGTACGGGCCGAGGCTGAGCATGGAACCGGCCGCGCCCCGCGGGTTCCTCGCCGCCACGATCACCGGCACCCTGCTCGGCGCCGCCGCCGGCGCGGCCCTGTTCTGGCTGTTGGCGCGGCGACGGCCGCGCGTACCCCGGCTGGTGGGCGTGCTGGTGACGGTCGCCCTGCTCCCGGGCGCCGCGATGACCTGGACGGACCTGGCCACGGACGGTCTCGCCGAGCCGGTGTGGCCGCTCTGGCAGTCGCTGGCGCCCGTACTGGTGCCGGCCTCGCTCGTGCTCCTTCTGGTGCTCGTGATCGTTCTCGCGAAGCGACAGACGCCGGCCGTGCCCGCTGCCGACGCGAAGCCTGCCGCGCGGGCGGGCAGCCCGGGTGCCGGCTGACGGCACCGCGGGGCCGGTATCGTGCCGCGCGTGACGAGCGCTGACTGGTCCGACGTACGCGAGCGGCTGGCACGACTGGCCGCCGCGCCCGGCGCCAGCGAGGTCTTCGGCGCCACGAGTCACTGCTGGCGGCTCGAACCGCCGCTGAGCGCCGAGGAGCTGGCCGAAGCCGAGACCCGACTCGGGGTGGAACTGCCCGGCGAGTACCGGTCCTTCCTGCTGGCGGCGGGGCGAGGCGGCGCGGGGCCCGCCTACGGGCTCTTTCCGATGCGCCGGCTCGACGGACTGTGGCAGTGGGAGGGCGACGGCGCCGACCTCACCGACCGGAGCACGCTCGGCCGGCCCTTTCCGCATGTCGAGCCGTTCAACCCGGCCGACGGCCTGCCCGATCCGCCGGACGAGGACTACTACTCCTCGGAGGAGGAGTTCAACGCGGCCGAGGACGCCTACTGGGAACAGCACGACGTCGTCGTCTTCGCGCCGGAACACTCGGTCGGCCTGCTGTACCTGTGTCACCTCGGCTGTGCGCTGCGGGAGGCACTTGTCCTGACCGGCCCGGCTCGGGGTCAGATGTGGGCGGACGACACCGCCGAGGGCAGTGGTTTCCGGCCGCTCCACGACCACGACGGCAGGCCGCTCGGCTTCGCCCGCTGGTACCGGCGTTGGCTGGAGCAGGCAGAGGACCAGGTCGCTCCAGGCGGGTGGCTCTAGTCGAACCACTGTGGCTCTAGGGCCTGTGTCGAAGTCGGTCACAGCCACTCGTTGATGGCGGCGAGGTGGATGGTGGCCTCGTAGCGGACGGCGAGTTTGTCGAAGCGGGTGGCCACGGCTCGGTTGCGTTTGAGGCGGTTGATGCCGCACTCCACGGCGTGACGTTGCTGGTAGATGTGCGGGTCGAAGGCCGGTGGCCGGCCGCCTTTGGATCCCTTTGCCCGCCGGTTCGCGTCCTGGTCGGCCTTGCTCGGGATGGTCGCGGCGATGCCCCGCCGGCGCAGGTAAGCCCGGTTGGCCTTCGAGGTGTACGCCTTGTCGGCCAGGACCCGGTCCGGTCGTGTTCTCGGCCGGCCGGGGATCAGGCGGGGAACGCGGATGGCGGTCAGGACCGGGATGAACTGCGGGCTGTCGCCGCGCTGCCCGGCAGTCAGCACGATGGCGAGGGGTTTCTGTCCCTGCTCGCAGCCCAGATGCAGCTTCGTGGTCAACCCACCGCGGGACCGTCCGAGCGCGTGGTCTGCCGGCTCGACGCTGACCCCGCCAGGCGGTTCGACCTGCAGATCCCCCTTTTCCGCGCTCCGGCAGCGTGCTGATGGGCCCGAGTGATGGTGGAGTCCACGGACACGTCCCAGGTGATCCGCCCGGCCGCATCAGCGAGGGTCTGCAACGCGGTGAGCAGCTTCTTCCAGGTCCCATCGCGCTGCCACCGTCGGAACAGGGCATACACCGCCGACCAGGACCCGTACTGCGGTGGCACGTCCCGCCACGGGGCACCCACCCGGATCCGCCACCGGATCCCATCGATCAACTGCCGCCTACTCCACGACGACGGTCGACCCGGCCGCTTCGGCGTCGGCAGCAACGGCTCCAGCACCGCCCACTGCACGTCGGTCAGGTCGAACCGCCTCGTCACCGCTAGGGTGTCCACGAGGTCTCCGGTTTTCAGGTTCTGCTTGGTCGCTGAACCATCTACCGGAGACCTCGCCTACTTTCGATCTCCGACACGCCGAAGATCCTCAAGCCGGCTCAAGCCCTGGCACCGACTTCGACACAGGCCCTAGTCGAACCACACCACCAGGCGCACGCCGTCATCGCCGAAACGCTGCCCGAGCGCGCGCATGACGGCGAACACGTGCTCCCATCCGGTGCCCGGCCCGAGCACGTCGTGCCGGGTCGTCACCGGTCCGTACTCGACGGTGACCCCGCCCGCGTCCCAGCGACCCGGCGACGCCTCGACGGGCGACGCGCCGACAGGGGGAACGCCGTACTTCTCGACGAACGCGCCGGGCCATTCGTCGTCCACCCGGAACCTGCGCAGCAGCGGCGGATCCTCCACTCGCAGGAGCCCGCGAGCAAGGGGCACGACCGACATGTCGAGGTCGCGCAACTCGGCCCAGGACACCCAGCTCGCGCCATGAACGGCCGAGTCCAGTCGCCCGTCCTTCTCATGGCTGCCACGTACCGCGCTCGACACGTCCGCCGGGAGGCCACGCTCAGCTGCGACCGGCTCCCAGCGGAGCCAGTTCCGTACGCCGAAGAGGCAGGCGAAGGCATCGTCGTCGTCGTTCAGGTAGAGCGGGGAGATCGGCATCAGGCACACCCACGGCTCCCACTCGTACCAGTCCTCATCCGCGAAGGGGTGCCGGACCTCGACGAAGCCATAGATGTCGGTTCCCACAGCGACAGGCTAGTGGATGCGACCGCATCCCATTATTCAAGATGATCGTCCTATACTTCGAGACAATGGAGCTATGCTCAACGGGCCGTCAGGAAGTCGTCCGGGAGGCTGGGCTGCAATGGTGAGTGCCGAAAACGTCTATACACACGGGCATCACGAGTCGGTGCTGCGGTCGCATCGCTGGCGGACCGCGGAGAACTCGGCCGCCTACCTTTTACCCCACCTCGCCTCTGGCGCGTCACTACTCGACGTCGGCTGCGGTCCGGGCACCATCACCGCCGACCTCGCCGCCCGGGTGACGCCCGGCCGTGTCACCGCCGTCGAGATGAGCGCCGAGGCGCTGCAGCTCGCCCAGGCCGAGGCCGCCGCACGCGGCCAGGACAACATCGACTTCGCGGTCGCCGACGTGCACTCCCTCGACTTCGACGACGACACCTTCGACGTCGTCCACGCCCACCAGGTACTCCAACACGTGGCCGATCCGGTGCAGGCGCTGCGCGAGATGCGGCGGGTCTGCCGCCCCGGCGGCCTCGTAGCCGCCCGGGACAGCGACTACTCGGCGTTCACCTGGTTCCCGAGCCTCCCCGTGCTGGACGAATGGCTGGCCCTGTACCAACGCGCCGCCCGCGCCAACCGCGGCGAGCCGGACGCCGGCCGGCGCCTACTCTCCTGGGCCCGCGCCGCCGGCTTCGACCACGTCACCGCCACCGCGAGTACCTGGTGCTTCGCCACCCCCGAGGACCGCCGATGGTGGGGCGGAATGTGGGCAGAGCGGATCCTGCACTCAGACCTGGCCCGGCAGCTCGTGAGCTCGGACATGGCCACCGAGGAGGATCTGCGCCGCGTCTCCCTGGGCTGGCAGGAGTGGGCCGCGGCGGACGACGGCTGGTTCGTCATCCTGCACGGCGAGATCCTCTGCCGCGCCTGACACCCACAGGTGAGGCGCCAAGCACACCGGCGACACCCTCGCCGCAGCCTTTGGCGCGAGTACCCGCGAGCTGATGCGGCCAGAGCAGCTGATGACCCGCGGATGGCCCGGGGGGAGTGACCGGCCCAGGATCAGGGGAAGCAGCCTCTGACCTGGGCCGGAGGCTGTTGGAGCGGGCGACGGGAATCGAACCCGCACCGTCAGTTTGGAAGACTGAAGCTCTACCATTGAGCTACGCCCGCGTGCGCCCCACCACGGCAGGGCGCGCCGACAGCGTACCCAATCCCGGTAGACGTCGCGAAGCGCATACCCCGCGGTCGCCGCCGACCGTCAAGATCGCCACTACTTCGGGGAAGTGGCGCCTTCCCGGGCCCTCGGACCCAGCCACTTCCCCGAACTGGCGCCCGACACCCACCGCCCGGCGGCCGCCGCGCCGCGCCCCGGTCACCCGCGCGGGGGACCGGACGGCATACACTCTTCGTCGCCACGGGGTGTGGCGCAGCTTGGTAGCGCACTCGCTTTGGGAGCGAGGGGCCGTGGGTTCAAATCCCGCCACCCCGACTGTCGTTCGCGACCGGGTCGTCCCGGGAACCGCCGGTTTTTCCGCGCGGTGCCCGGGCCCTGCCGATGCCGTCGGCCGGCTCGCCTACACTCGATGCGCGCAATCACGCCCCAGAACCAACACCCAGATCCGTCAAGGAGTACGCCTGTGAAGAGCACCGTCGAGACTCTGAGCCCGACGCGCGTGCGGCTCGCCATCGAGGTGCCGTTCGTCGAGCTCGAGCCGAGCCTCAAGAAGGCGTACCGGGAGATCGGCCAGCAGGTCCAGGTTCCCGGCTTCCGCCGGGGCAAGATCCCCGCTGCCGTCATCGACCAGCGGGTCGGCCGGGGCACCGTGCTCAACGAGGCGGTGCAGGAGGCCATCCCGCAGAACATCCTCGCCGCGGTCCGGGAGCACGACCTGAAGACGCTCGGCCGTCCCGAGGTCGAGATCACCGAGTTTGCCGACGGCGACTCGCTCAACTTCACCGCCGAGGTGGACGTCCGTCCGGAGATCACCCTGCCGGACCCGGCCACCATCGAGGTGACCGTCGACGAGATCGAGATCGCCGACAGCGAGATCGACGAGCAGATCAACAGCCTGCGCGAGCGGTTCGCGACGCTGAAGACCGTCGAGCGGGCCGCCCAGGAGGGCGACTTCGTGCAGATCGACCTCAACGCCACTGTCGACGGCGAGGAGGTCCCGGGCGGCTCGGCGAGCAACATCTCGCACGAGGTGGGCAGCAAGCAGCTCCTGCCGGGTCTGGACGAGGCGCTCGTCGGCCTGGCCGCCGGCGACGACACCACCTTCACCACGCAGCTCGTCGGCGGCGACTACGCCGGCCGCGACGCCGACGTGGCGGTGACCGTCCGCACGGTCAAGGAGAAGGAGCTCCCCGAGCTCAACGACGACTTCGCGCAGATGGCCAGCGAGTTCGACACCATCGACGAGCTGCGCGCCGACCTGCGTGAGCGGGTGACCCGGAACAAGCAGGTCGAGCAGATCTACGCCGCCCGCGACAAGGCCCTGGAGCAGATGGTGGCCACCGCCGAGGTGCCGGCGCCCGAGGGTGTCGTCAAGGAGGAGGTCGAGAGCCGCAAGGCCGCGATGGTCGACCAGCTCGAGCGCATCGGCGCCTCCCTGGAGGAATACCTCGCGGCGGAGGAGAAGACCGAGGAGCAGATCGACACCGAGCTGACCGAGGCGGCCACCGACGGCGTCAAGATTCAGCTCCTGCTGGACACCCTCGCCGACGCCGAGGACGTGCAGGTCTCCGACGACGAGTTCGGTCACGAGATCGTGCACCGCGCGCAGCGTGCCGGCATGGCCCCGCAGCAGTACTACGACCAGCTGGTCCGCTCCGGCGCCGCCGCGGCCGTCTTCGGCGACGTCCGCCGGGGCAAGGCGCTCGCCGCGGTGATGGAGAAGATCAAGATCAAGGACTCGGCGGGCAACGAGGTCTCCCTCGACGCGCTGCGGGCCCAGAACGAGGCCGAGCACGACCACCAGCACTGACCGTCGGGGGTGTCGGCCGCCGTCCCGCGTTGCGCGCCGGGAGGCGGCCGAAACCCTTTCCGGGGTACGCCGTGCGGGTGACTGCGCTGAGAGCGAACAGTGCCCCGACCGGGAGTACGCCTCCCGGCTGAGCGGTTAGTGTCGGGTAGGACGGTACGGAGAGCGAAGGGCTGCCATGACCGACATGCACATCCCCAAGAAGTCGCTCCGGGTGAACGAGGCCCGCGGTGGCGACTCCATTGGCAACCTCGACGACTCGGTCTACAACCGGTTGCTCAAGGAACGGATCATCTTCCTGGGCAGTGAGGTGAACGACCAGGTGGCCAACCGCATCTGCGCGCAGCTGCTGCTGCTCGCGGCGGAGGACCCGGACCGCGACATCTTCCTCTGGATCAACTCGCCGGGTGGCTCGGTCTACTCCGGCATGGCGATCTACGACACGATGCAGTACATCGACAACGACGTCTCGACCGTGGCGATGGGCATGGCGGCCTCCATGGGCCAGCTGCTGCTCTGTGCCGGCACCAAGGGCAAGCGGTACGCCCTGCCGCACGCGCGGATCATGATGCACCAGCCGTCGGGTGGCCTCGGCGGCACCGCGTCGGACATCGCGATCCAGGCCGAGCAGATGCTCTACACCAAGCGGATGTTCCAGGAGCGGGTCGCGTTCCACACCGGCCAGACCCAGGCCCAGATCGAGGCGGACTCGGACCGTGACCGCTGGTTCACCGCCCAGGAGGCCATGGACTACGGCTTCATCGACAAGGTGATCATCGGGGCCGCCCAGGTTCCGGATGGCGCCGGGACCCTGAGCTGACCGAGGAGCTGACGATGACCGACCTGAGCCTGCCGCCCCAGTTCGCGGCCGTGCACAACCGCTACGTCCTGCCGTCGTTCGTCGAGCGCACGTCGTACGGGATGAAGGAGTCCAACCCGTACAACAAGCTCTTCGAGGACCGGATCATCTTCCTCGGCGTCCAGGTGGACGACGCGTCGGCCAACGACGTGATGGCCCAGCTGCTGACGCTGGAGGGCACCGACCCGGACCGCGACATCATCATGTACATCAACTCGCCCGGTGGCTCCTTCACCGCCATGACGGCGATCTACGACACCATGCAGTACGTCCGCCCGGACATCCAGACCGTCTGCCTCGGGCAGGCGGCGAGCGCGGCGGCGGTGCTGCTCTCCGCGGGCACCCCTGGTAAGCGGATGGCGCTGCCCAACTCCCGGATCATCATCCACCAGCCGGCCACCGAGGGCGGCTACGGCCAGGGCTCGGACATCGAGATCCAGGCGCGGGAGATCCTGCGGATGCGGACGCAGCTGGAGGACATGCTGTCCCGGCACTGCAACCGCCCGATCGAGCAGGTCCGCAAGGACATCGACCGTGACAAGATCATGACGGCCGAGGAGTCCAAGGAGTACGGGCTGGTCGACACCATCCTGACCAGCCGTAAGAAGGGTCTGCTGGCGTCGCACGCCGCGGGCTGAGTCACGTGTGGTCGGAGGTCGGTCGGGGTATCGTTCCCGGTCGACCTCTGACACACCGGTTTTGGGGGTCGGAGAAAACCCGGCCACCGGGTAACGTCGGGTCTGTACCGCTCCGCCGGTCGGATCGGGTGGATCCGACAGCATGGTGGAACGACAGGACGGACGGGCGCTCCGGCGTCCGCAGGTCAGGGCCGGCGTTCCGGCCGACGAGTGCAGGGAGAACGTAGGTGGCACGGATCGGTGACGGCGGCGACCTACTGAAATGCTCGTTCTGCGGCAAGTCGCAGAAGCAGGTCAAGAAGCTCATCGCGGGCCCTGGCGTCTACATCTGCGACGAGTGCATCGATCTCTGCAACGAGATCATCGAAGAGGAGCTGGCCGAGTCCGGCGAGGTGAAGTGGGAAGAGCTTCCCAAGCCGATGGAGATCTGCCAGTTCCTCGACAACTACGTGGTCGGTCAGGAGCAGGCCAAGAAGGCGCTCGCCGTCGCGGTCTACAACCACTACAAGCGGATCCAGGCCGAGGCCGCCGGCGCCCCGGGCTCCGGCACCGACGGGGTGGAGCTGGCCAAGTCCAACATCCTGCTGCTCGGCCCGACCGGCTGCGGCAAGACCCACCTGGCGCAGACGCTCGCCCGGATGCTCAACGTCCCGTTCGCGATCGCGGACGCCACCGCGCTCACCGAGGCGGGCTACGTCGGCGAGGACGTCGAGAACATCCTGCTGAAGCTGATCCAGGCCGCCGACTACGACATCAAGCGCGCCGAGACGGGCATCATCTACATCGACGAGGTCGACAAGATCGCCCGTAAGTCGGAGAACCCCTCGATCACCCGTGACGTCTCCGGGGAGGGCGTGCAGCAGGCGCTGCTGAAGATGCTCGAAGGCAGTGTCGCCAACGTGCCGCCGCAGGGCGGGCGCAAGCACCCGCACCAGGAGTTCATCCAGATCGACACCACGAACGTGCTGTTCATCTGCGGTGGCGCGTTCGCCGGGCTGGATCAGATCATCGAGGCCCGCACCGGCTCCGGCGGCACCGGCTTCGGCGCCCGGCTCCGGTCGGTCTCCGAGCGGTCGACCGACGACATCTTCAGCCAGGTCATGCCGGAGGACATGCTGAAGTTCGGGCTGATCCCCGAGTTCATCGGCCGGCTTCCGGTGATCACCAACGTGCGCAGCCTGGACCGGTCGGCCCTGGTGCGGATCCTCACCGAGCCGCGCAACGCGCTGGTCCGGCAGTACCAGCGCCTGTTCGAGCTGGACGGCGTGGAGCTGGAGTTCGAGCAGCCCGCGCTGGAGGCCATCGCCGATCAGGCCATGCTCCGCGGCACCGGCGCCCGTGGGCTGCGGGCGATCATGGAAGAGGTTCTCCTCTCCGTGATGTACGAGGTGCCGAGCAACCCCGACGCCGCACGGGTGCTGATCACCCGCGAGGTCGTGCTGGAGAACGTCAACCCGACGATCGTGCCCCGCGAGTTCACCGGCCGGCGCCGGCGGGACCGCGAGGAGAAGTCGGCCTGACCGACGTCGCGACCGCGCCCGGGTCAGCTCGGGCGCGGTCCGCGTGAGCGGGTCCGCCGGTCCCACTCGCCCGACGGGGTGACCACCACCATCATCAGGCGTACCGGCTCGTCGCCGGCCGTGCGGTAGCCGTGCTCCCGGTCGGCGTGGAACTCGACAGTCTCGCCGGTGCGTACCCCGTGGTCGACGCCGTCGACGGTGACGGTCGCGGCGCCGTCGAGCACGTGCAGGATCTCCCGGGTGCCGTGGGCGTGGTCGGGGGAGCGCAGCACCTCGCCGGGTTCCATCCGCCAGTCCCACAGCTCGACCAGGTCGGGTTCGCCGAGACCACTGAGCAGCCGCGCCAGGCCGCCGTGCGGGCCGCGCCACAGCACCGGCGCGTCATCGGCCGCGCTGATCCGTACCGTGCTCTCCTCGGCCGGCTCCAGCAGCCGGGCGATGCTGACGCCGAACGCGTCGGCGACCCGGCAGAGCGTCCCGATGCTCGGGTTGGTGCGGGCACCCTCGATCTGCACGAGCATGCCCTTGCTGACGCCGGACCGGCCGGCCAGTTCCTCGAAGGACCAGCCGCGGGCGGCTCGCAACTCACGTACCTGGCGGGCGACCGCTGAGGTCACCGCGCCGACCCGGCCGCTTGCGTCGGTCATCACACTGTCCTTCACGGTCACTATTGTGGTACGACTGCGGGGTGCTCCCCATTGTCCTCGCCGCCGTCTCGGCGCTCGCGTTCGGCACGGCCGACTTCTCCGGCGGCAAGGCGTCCCGATGGGCCGACCCGATCGCTGTCACCGTCGTGTCGCAGATGCTCAGCCTTCCACTGCTGGTCGTGCTCGTACTCGTCGTGCCCGGCACCCCGAGCGCGCTCGACCTGGGCTGGGGACTGCTGGCCGGGGTGGCGGGCGCGGGCGGCGTCATGCTGCTCTACCGCGCGCTGGCCACCGGCGTCATGGCCGTCGTCGCGCCGGTCACCGCGATCACCGCGGCGATCGTGCCGATCGTCGCCGGCCTGATCCTCGCCCATTCCCCCGGCGCCGTGGCGCTGGGCGGCGCCGGGCTCGCCGTGGTCGCCATCGCGCTGGTCAGCCTCGGGGAGCGCGGCGCCGCGCGCCGCGTCTCCGGCCGCGTCCTGGCCATGGCACTCGCCGCGGGACTGCTCTTCGGCGTCTTCTTCGCCCTGCTCGGCCAGGCCGACGAGAGCGCCGGCATGTGGCCCGTGCTGGCGGTACGCGTCAGCTCCGTCGCGTTCGGCCTCGCGCTCGCCGCGCGTACCGGCACGCGCCTGCGCCTCGGGCGGCGGGTGCTCGGCTGGGCCGCGGCCGCCGGACTGCTCGACTCGGCAGCGAACGCGCTCTTCCTCGCCGCCGCCGGGCGCGGTCACCTGAGCGTGGTCGCCGCCATCGCCTCGCTCTACCCGGCGAGCACCGTCCTGCTCGCGCTCGCCGTCGACCGGGAACGGCTCCGGCCGGTGCAACTGGCCGGACTCGGCTTCGCCGCCGCCGCGCTCGTGCTGTCCAGCGTCTGAGCCCTGTCGTCCGCCCGCTTCCGCCCCGTACCCTCGGGTCATGCGCGTCGCCGTCTGCCAGCTCAACGCCCGCGACGACCGGGCGGCGAACCTCGCCGCCGCCGAGGCCCTGCTGGTCAGGGCCGCGGCGGCCGGCGCCGACCTCGCCCTCCTCCCGGAGTACGTCGACTACCTCGGTCCCGCCGACCGGATGCCCCCGGCGGAGCCGGTCGACGGCGAGGTGGGACGGTTCTTCGCCGAGGCCGCCCGGCGGCTGGGCATGTGGGTGATCGCCGGCTCGTTCCACGAGGCCGGGCCGGACCCCGCGCACACCTGGAACACCTCGCTGGTCTTCGACCGCGAAGGCGCGCTCGCCGCCGCCTACCGGAAGATCCATCTGTACGACGTGGAGATCCCCGGCCGCGTCTCCTACCGGGAGTCGGCAACGGTCGCGCCCGGGGAGAAGCCGGTGGTGGTCGACGTCGAAGGACTCCGGGTGGGCCTGTCCATCTGTTACGACCTGCGGTTCCCCGAGTTGTATCGGCAGCTCGCGACCGACGGCGGCGCCGAACTGCTTGTCGTGCCGGCGGCCTTCATGATGCACACCGGGCGGGACCACTGGGAGGTGCTGCTGCGGGCGCGGGCGATCGAGAACCAGTGCTTCGTGGCGGCGGCGGGTCAGACCGGCGACCACGACCCGGGCCGGACGTGCTTCGGCCGCAGCATGGTGGTGGATCCGTGGGGGACGGTGCTGAGCCAGGTCGCCGACGGCCCGGGACTGGCGGTCACCGACATCGACCTGGAGCAGCTGCAGACCATCCGCGCCGAGCTGCCCAGCCTGGCCAACCGCCGGCTCTGACCGAGGTCAGCTCCCGAAGAGCAGGCCCAGCGCGGCTATCCCGGCGATCGCCCCCGCCGTGACCAGCAGGGCGGTGGTCATCCGGGAGGGACCACGCCGGG